>DASVWP010000076.1:0-22258 GCA_036393155.1 Solirubrobacterales bacterium
TCCGGCGCCGCCTTGGTGATGAAGTCGAGGTTGATCGCGGCGGCCCCCCGCGAGGCCACGGTGTAGACGACGAGCACCAGCACCCCGACCGCGAGCACGGCGGCCGCCGTGGCGCCGACCAGGGCCAGGCGGCTGAACAGCTGGCGCCGCCGCAGGTTTCCGCTCGGGGTCAGCGGCGCGGTGGGGTCGAAACCGGCGCCGGCGCTCATCGCAGGACCCCACCGGCGAAGCCGAACCGGCGACCGATCCACTCCGCGGCCAGGTTCGAGATCAGCCCTATGACCAGCAGGATCAGTCCGCAGTAGTACAGGGAGGCTTTGTGCAGCTCGGTCAGGGCGCCCGGGAATTGGTTGGCGATTCGCGCCGCCAGCGTGTCGCCGGTTTCGAACAGCGAGGCTTTGATCGCGGCGCCGGCGCCGATCACCTGGGCGACCGCGATCGCCTCGCCGAGCGCGCGGCCGAGGCCGAGCAGCGAGGCGGCGACCACTCCGGAGGCGGTGGAGGGCAGGACGACGCCCCGGATCACCTCCCACCGGGTGGCGCCGAGAGCGCTGGCCCCGTCCTGGAGCTCACGCGGCACCGCGAGGAAGAGGTCACGCGAGATCGAGGCGATGATCGGGACGATCATGATCGTGAGGATCAGGCTCGCCGTGAAGACGCTCGAGCCGGTCGTCTGGGGCTTCCCAAAGATCGGGATGAAGCCGAGGTTTTCGTGCAGGAACGGCTCGATCGACGTGTGCACGAAGGGCGCCAGGATCAGCAGGCCCCAGAAGCCGAGGATGACGCTGGGGATCGCCGCCAGCATCTCGACCAGGGGCCCGATGACCCCCCGCAGGGAGGCCGGCGCCAGCATGCTGAGGAAGAGGGCGATCGCGATCGCGATCGGCGCTCCGAGCAGCAGCGCGAAGAAGGAGCTGATCGCGGTCCCGAAGAGCAGTGATCCGGCGCCGAATTCACCGAAGTTCGGCTGCCAGGTGGTGCCGGTGAGGAACCCGATCCCGAACTTCGAGATCGCCGGCTGGGCCCCGTGCACGACCTGGTAGGCGACCGCGATGATCACCAGACCGGCCAGGACCGCGGCGGCCAGGCAGACCACGTAGAGCAGCCGGTCGGCGAGCCGGTCGAGCTGCTTGCGCCGCGACCTGGGACGGGCGGCTCGGGGTTGGGGAATCGTCGCGGGACCGGCCGTCGAGCTCATCGAGCCGCAGCGTAGAGCAGGATCGACCCCACACTCACCACCTGCGCCCGATTTTCACAGAATTGACACAAGTCGCGGTTCACAGGTCCGCAACACAGCTGTTCCCTGTGTGTGCTTCGGAAGTGACTGTTACATCTCTGCAACAGCCTGCCTTTCACAGGATTGACACATATCTGCAGTTACCGACGGCGAGCCTACCGTTCGCCAAGGTGCGATCTCCGACGCCCTGGCACCGAAACGCAGGTCACTACACGTTTGAAAGGACTCCCTTGATTCGCAACAGGTTGCTAGGTCTGTTCATCGCGATCGCCGGGACGGTTGGTGGTATGGCAACCGTTGCGACCGCGAGCGCGTCGGCCGCCGGGCTCACCGGTGCCGGCTCGACCCTCGTCGCGCCACTGATGGCGAACTGGATTAACGGATTCGAAATCAAAGAAGGCATTCCCGTCAAATATGCCTCGGTCGGCTCCGGTGCGGGCATCTCGCAGATCACCGCGAGGACCGTCGACTTCGGCGCCTCCGATGCCCCTCTGACCCCCGAACAAGCCGCCGCCTGCAACGGCTGCGTCCAGATCCCCTGGGCCCTCTCGGCGACCGGCCTCGGCTACAACATCCCGGGCGTCAAGAAGCTCAACCTGACCGGCAAGGTCCTCGCCGGCATCTACTTCGGCCGGATCACCAAGTGGAACGACCCGAAAATCGCCAAGATCAACCCGGGCGTCAAGCTGCCGAGCACCACGATCACCCCGGTGTACCGCAGCGACGGCTCCGGTGACACCTACGCGTTCACCAACTACCTGTCCAAGATCAGCCCGGCCTGGAAGAGCGAAGTCGGCTACGCGACCACCGTCGGGTTCAAAGCCGGCGTCGGCGCCAAAGGCAACTCCGGGGTCACCTCGACGGTCACCAAGACGCCTGGGGCGATCGGCTACATCTCGGCGTCCTACCTGATCGCCGCCGGCATCCACGCCGCCGCGATCCAGAACCTCGCCGGGAACTACGAGGTCCCGAACCTCGCCAACATCGAAAGCGCGGCCTCGACGGTGAAGAGCCTGCCGGCGAGCAACGCGATCAGCATCACGAACCCGCCGAAGAAGGCCAAGATCGCCTACCCGATCTCCACCTTCACCTACGCGATCGTGCCCCACAACGCACCGCAGAAGCAGTTCCTGCAGCAGTTCCTCAACTACGCGGTGACGCAGGGCCAGAAATACGGAGCGGCGCTCGACTTCGCGCCCCTTCCGAGGGTGGTCCTCAGCGCCGCCAAATCGGCAATCGCCTCGCTCTAGAGGAGCGGCGCCACGGGAGGCGCCAGGCGGTTCCTCCGACCGGCACGGGCCTTCGGGTCCGTGCCGGTCTTCTTTCAGGCGAAGGCCTGGGCCGCGCGGCGGCGCAGGTCGGCGTTGAGCATGCCGGTCACCTCGCTCGGCTTCTCGCCGGCGGAGGGGACGGCGGCGCCGATCAGACCGGCGGCGCGGAAGCCGTAGAGCGGGGCGACGAAGCCGAGCTCGCGGATCTTGCGGACCAGGCGGACCGCGTCCTTGGTCTCGGCACCGGGGCCGCAGAGGACGATCGCGGTCGGGTCCAGGGCGCCGAGCGCCCGCTCGAGCCGCTCGTCGCCGAGCTCGTTGGAGAGCACGAGGACGCGGAAGCCGGCCCGCCGCAGCGCCAGGTCGAGCGCCTGCGTGTGGACCTCCTCGGCGTCGAGGCCGTGGCTGGAGTCGAGCAGCAGGATGCCGGCCGGCCGCGAGGCCGAGGAGGCGAGGCGGCGGGCGCCGTGCAGCCAGCCGGTCGCCCAGCGGGTGGCGAATTCCAGCTCCGCCTCGCGCTCGGGATCGCCGGCGAGCCCGTCGATCGCCGGCAGCAGCAGCTCCTCGACCGTGCGCTCGAGCGGCCGCAGGGCCAGGCTTTCCTCGATCGCCCGGTCGGCGGCTGCCTCGTCGAAGCTCTCGAAGGCGGCCAGCAGGCTGCCGTCGCTGGCCGGGGCGGCCTGTCGCTGGCGCGCCAGCTCGATCGCCGAGGTGATGTTGCCGGTCTCGTTGAGCGCGTCGCGCAGGGTCTGCAGCTCGACCAGCTCGTAGTTGCGGTGGTTGCCGACGGTCCGCTTGGGGACCGGGTAGCCGTAGCGGCGCTCCCAGCTGCGGAGCGTGTTGGGGCTGACCCCAAGCACTTCGGCGGCGGCGTTGGTTCTGATTCCCGGCATCTGCGAAAGGTGGTGGTTTGCGCGCCTTTTTCGACGGCGCGCAGGATTCTCCCACCGCCGCGCCGGGTTTACACAAGTTATGGACGGATTTCCGGAATCTGTCAGCGATCTTGCAGAGCGCCGACCCCGACCGGCTGCCCCACCGCGCGCGCCCGCCACATCGCCTCGTCGGCCTTATGGAGGAGCTGATCGGCGTCGGCGCCGTGTTCCGGACAGGCAACGACGCCGGCGGAGATGGCGATCCGCAACCCCCCGGCCCGCTCCAGGTCCTCGAGGCGGCCGAGCAGCCGCTCGGCCATCTGCATCCCTTCCACCGTGCGCAGGTTCGGCGCCAGGACGCAGATCGCGTCCTCCTGCAGGTGGAAGGCTTCGTCGACCAGGCGGATGCTGTCGCGTAGCGCCGCGCCGACGATCGACATCACGGTTTCCCGGCCCCCGCCCTCGTTGCCCCTGCGGGTCCCCGGGCCCGAGGCGTCGAAGACCGCGAGCCCGAACGGGTGCCCGTAGCGGCGGTTGAGCTCGACCAGCTGGTCGAGGCGCCGCCGCATGTGACCCGGCCGGTAGAGGCTCGCGAGTTCCCGGTGTTCCTCGGCGAGCGGCTCGGCCTCGGAACCCGGCTCCTCCGCCTCCGCTACGGGCTCAGCCTCCGCGGGGCTCTCGGCGCCCGACCGGGGCCGCGAGGCGGACGTCGCTTCGACCGCCGTCGCGGTCACCGCGCCGAACTCCCTCGCCAGTCGCAGGGCGGCCTCGGCGAACCGCTCGTGGTCCTCGCCGACCTCCTCGCGCAGCCGCGCCAGGAGGGAGCTGTGCAGCGAGGAGACCTCGCGCGCCAGGCGCCCCGCCGCGCCCTTGGAGTCGAATTGGCCCGTCACCGGCTGGACCTTGGCGTACGGGCCGGACGATGGCAATCGGTAAAACCCGATATTTCCGACCGGATACTCGTCCAGGCCGGATCCCCCGGCCTGGTGCTCAGTCGAGGCTGCGGCGGCCCGCCAGGGCCTTGCCCAGCGTCACCTCGTCGGCGTGCTCGAGGTCGGCGCCGACCGGCAGGCCGCTGGCCAGGCGCGTCACCGCGACCTGGCCGCGCAGCGCCTCGGCGATGTGCAGGGCCGTCGCCTCCCCGGTCGTCGTCGGGTTGGTCGCCAGGACGACCTCCTCCACCCCGCCCCGCTGGACGCGGTTCACGAGCTCGGCGATCTTCAGGTCCTGGGCGTCGATCCCGTCGATCGGCGAGAGGGCCCCGCCGAGCACGTGGTACAGGCCGCGGTATTCGTGCGTGCGCTCGATCGGGATCACGTCGGCGGGCTCCTCGACCACGCAGACGATCGAGCGGTCGCGGTTGGGATCCGCGCAGATCCGGCACCGCGGCCCCTCGGCGAGGTTGAAGCACTCCTCGCAGAGCCCCACCTTCTCCTTCACTTCGCGGATCGCTTCGCCGAGCGCGAACGCCTCTTCGTCGGGCGCCCGCAGGAGGTGGAAGGCGAGCCGCTGCGCGGTCCGCTGGCCGATCCCGGGCAGCTTGGAGAGCTCGGCGACCAGGCGCGCGAGCGGTGCGGGGCCCTCGCTCAAGCGCCCGTCAGCCCCCGAGGCCCGGCAGGCCGCCGCCGAGGCCGCCGGTGATCCCGCCCATTTTCGAGCCGGCCAGCTCCTGCGCCGCCCGCAGGCCCTCGTTGACCGCGGCCTGGACCATCTCGGCCAGCATCTCGGCCTCCTCGGGGTCGATCGCCTCGGGGTCGATGACGATCTCCCGCAGGGTCAGGTCGCCGCCCATCTTCACCTTCACCATGCCGCCGCCGGCACTCGCCTCGACCGTTTCGTCCTTCAGCTGCTCCTGCGCCTGCAGCATCTGCTCCTGCATCTGCTGCGCCTGTTTCATCAGGGCGTTGACGTCGAAACCGCCGGGACCGCCTCCTCGCGCCACTAGCTGACCTCCTCCGCGTCGAACTCGCTCTTGAAGTGCTCCACCAGCGCATCGTGATCCATCTCGGCCGGCGGCGTCGGTGCCTCGTCGGCCGGCGGCGGCGCGGCCTCCTCCAGCAGGACATAGCTCGGCCGCAGCCGCTGCCCGCTCACCGCCTCGAACGCCTCGACAACCGCCTCGCGCCGCTCGGGCGCCTCGGCCTTGCGTTTGTTGAAGGTGCGGTCGGCCGGGAACCCGATCTTCAGGCCCTCCTCGTCCAGCGAGACGGGGCGGGCGCCCTCGAAGGTGGCGGCGAGAGCGGGGGCGGTCTCGGTCAGTTTCCGCAGGACCGTGGGCCAGATGCGGGTGATTCCGGCTAGATCGTCGGGACCGGGGCTGCTGGCCGCGGGTCCTGCCCCGGCGGCCACCCCCACGGTGCTCGGATGCTCCGCATCCTCCGCTCCGCGAGGGGCCCCCGCCACCGGGTCACCCGCGGAAGGGGCCTCAGAGCCTGACGGGGCGGGATCAGCCGCGGCTTGGGTCTCCGAAGCTTGCTCGGGATCGGCCCCAGCTTCAGCTTCAGAAGCCGGCTCGGGTTCGGGCGCGGCAGGAGCTTCCGCAGCTTGCGCGCCTTCTGGCTCCGGCGCCGGCTCGGGCTCCCAGGGAGCTTCCGGTTCGGGATCGTCTTGGCGAGGCGGAGCTGGCGCGGGTGGCGCGGTAGGGGGGACCGGCCCCGAGGAAGCTTTAGCTACCGGAGGGGTCGGTGGGTCCCCTGCCGTGACAGGACCCGCGCCCCCTCCCCCCCTGCCTAGACGCTCCTCAAGGCGCTCAATCCTCCGAAGAAGTCCCTCAGTAGACGGATCCAGATCCGGCCGCGCCGCTTTGAGCAGCGCGATCTCGACCGCCATCCGTGCCTCGTCCCCCTCGCGGATCGCCGTCAGCGCGCTTGCCAGCTCGTCGATCGTGCGGACCAGGGTCGCCGGGCCGACCGCCGCCGCCTGCGCGCGCAGGCGCTCGGAGTCGGTGGCGGTGACGACGAAGGCGCTCGGCACCTCGCCGGTCGTCTGGGTGACCAGGAGGAAGCGCAGGTGGGCGAGCAGGTCGCGGGCGAACTGCGAGGGGTCGCGGCCCGAGCGGGCCATCTTCTCGACCGTCAGCAGGACCCCACGAGGGTCCTCGGCGGTCACCGCGTCGACCGCCTCGAAGAGAAGCTCCGCGTCGGCGGCCCCCAGCATCTGCAGCACGTCTTCCAGCTTCACCGGGCTGCCGCCGAAGGCGACGAGCTGGTCGAGGGTGCCGAGCGCGTCGCGGAAGCTGCCGGAGGCCGAGCGGGCGATCATCCCCACCGCCCCCTCCTCGATCTCGATCGACTCCGCCGCGGCGACCCGGTTCAGGACCTCGGAGATCTGCTCCAGCGAGGGCCGCTGGAAGTCGAAGCGCTGGCAGCGGTCGGCGATCGTCGCCATCACCTTGTGGGCCTCGGTCGTGGCGAGGACGAAGACGGTGTTGGGCGGCGGCTCCTCGAGCGTCTTCAGGAAGGCGTTCCAGGCCTCCTTGGTCAGCATGTGGGCCTCGTCGAGGATGTAGACCTTCCAGTGGCCGCCGGCGGGCGCGTAGGCGACCCGCTCGCGCAGGTCGCGGACGTCGTCGACCGAGCGGTTGGAGGCGGCGTCCATCTCGATCACGTCGATCGAGGTGCCGGCGGCGATCGTCCGGCAGGACTCGCATTCACCGCAGGGGTGGACGGTCGGCCCGCCGCGCTCGCAGTTCAGCGAGCGGGCGAGGATCTTCGCCATCGAGGTCTTGCCGGTCCCGCGCGAGCCGACGAACAGGTAGGCGTGGTGCACCTTGCCCTGCTCGACCGCGTTGCGCAGGGTGCGGACCACGTGCTGCTGGCCCACCACCTCGTCGAAGGAGCCCGGGCGGTGGCGTCTGTAGAGGGAGGTCGACTCGCTCATCAAGGTCTCGGGCCAGTGTATCCACGGGCCTTCGCGCCCCCGACACCGGTACCTTGCGCCGGTGCCGAAGGGCGCTCGCAACTGGTTGACGCCTGCCGCCTGGGTCGCCGCGGTGAGCGCCGCGCTGCTCCTGATCTTCCCGGTCGGCTTCCCCAACTACGACACGATCTACGCCCTCGTCTGGGGTCGCGAACTGGCCCACGGACACAGTCCCGACTACGGCTCGGCGCTGCCGCCCACCCCCCATCCGCTCGCCGACCTGCTGGGACTGGTGACGACGCCGATCGGCAACGGGGCGATCACCGTGACGATGGTCCTCGCCTACCTCTCGCTGGGCCTGGTCGCCTACCTCGTCTACCGGCTCGGGACGATCTGGTTCGACCGCTGGATCGGGATCGTCGCCGCGGCGATCGTCCTCACCCGCGCCCCCTACCTCTCCAACGGCCTGCGCGCCTACGTCGACCTCCCCTACATCGCCCTCTGCCTCGGCGCCCTGACGATCGAGGCGAAGCGCCCCCGCGCCGGCTGGCCGGTGCTGGCCCTGCTGGTCCCCGCCGGCCTGCTGCGCCCCGAGGCCTGGGGCTTCGCGATCGTCTACTGGCTCTGGCTGGCGTTCGACCTGCGGCGGGCCCGCGAGGGCGCGACCGCGATCGCCCGACGCGGGGGCTGGGAGCTCGACTGGCGGCGCGAGCGCTCGCCGCGCCAGCTCGCCTGGCTGGCCCTGCTCGCCCTCGGCGGGCCGGTCCTCTGGATCCTCTTCGACGCGATCACCACCGGCAACCCGATGTACTCGCTGACCGGAACCCAGAAGACGGTGGAAACGCTTGAACGCAAGACCGGCCCGGTCGACCTCGTGCTCTACGGGCCGCGGGCGCTCGGCGAAGTGATGCAGTGGCCGGGGATGGTCGGAGCGCTCGGCGGGATCGTCCTCGGCTTCCTCTACCTGCGCCGCCGCTCGGCGCTGGGGATCGTCGCCACGGTGCTGGCGCTCGGCGCCTTCGCCCTGCTCGCCTGCGCCGGCCTGGCGATCATCGCCCGCTACACGATGCTGGCCGCCGCGGTGCTGGCGATCTTCGTCGCCCTGGCACTACTCGGCTGGCGGTTGCTGGACCGCGGGGACCCGCGGCGGCGCTGGTGGCAGGCCTTCGCCGGGGTGGTCGCGGCGATGTTCGTGATCTGGGCGCCGAACCAGTGGAACCTCGACTCCACCGTCCACCGCGACCTCTCCAACCAGGGGACGATCGAGCGCGACCTGACCAACCTGGTCGATGCCGGCGCCTTCCAGCCGCTCTGCGGACCGATCGCCGTCCCCAACCACCGCGCCGTTCCCCGCCTCGCCTTCGGCCTGGAAATCAAGCCGACGGAAATCGTCAGCGCCAGCGAGAGCTTCTCCCGCGAAGAACGGGAAAAACTCGCCGAAGCCGGCTACTTCGTCGCCCCCGCGAGCCCCTTCGTGATCCACAACTTCATCCTCGACCCCAACGACGAAACCAACCCCACCTTCCCCGTTCCCCCCGGCTACCGCGAAGTCGCTCGCAATAAGTCCTGGCGGGTCTATCGCCGCTGTTAACCGTCGTGCTCGACGGCTTCCACCGCGGCGTGGGTGGCGGCGGCGAGATCGGGGTCGGTGAGGTCGACCCGCGGCGGCAACTCGACGTGGAGGTCGTCGGAGGGGTCGAGGCGAGCCCGCAGGCCGCGCGAGCGGGAGTCCAGCACGTGGCCGCCGCGGCGCCGCTCGCGATCGGCGAAGTGCAGGTGGTAGCCCGCCACCTCGATCCCCTCGACGTAGGCCGGGAAGCGGAAACCGACCATCGTCCCCTCGACGTCGGCGAGCTCGAAGACGTGCTGCTGCGCCGTGACCTCGACCAGCGACCCGTAGGGCGGCGTCTGCGCCGGCACCGAGCGGGCACGCACCAGCTCGAAGCGGCCGTCGAGCCGAACCGCGCAGGAGGAGGCGCCGGCCGGCAGCAGCGCGTCGAGCCGCGCCAGGAGCGCGTCGTGGTCGAGCTGCTCCTCGCCGAGCGTCACGTCGACCGTCGGTTCGAAGCGGGTGACGACCGCGAAGGGAGTCTTCGCCCGCGGCGGGATCGGGTGCAGATCGCCGTCGACGTCGGCGCGGAAGAAGGCGCCGTCGAGCGCGATCATCTCGCCGTCGAGGCGGTTCAGCGTCCCCAGCCCGAGGTCGCCGTGCTCGGCCAGCTCGGCGAAGCTGAGGTCGCCCTCGAAGGCGCCGTCGAGCAGGGCGCCGATCGTCGAGGCCTGGAAGAGGACGTGCGGCTCGCGCTCGGCGTGCAGGTCCGCCCGCCGCATCGACTCGACGTGCAGCGATCTGATCCAGCGCTCGTCCAGCACGGGCGCAGTCTCTCAGCCCCCGAACGGACCTGCGAGCATCCGGGAGATGGGGGCGATCGAACTGCGCGGCGTGGTCAAGCGCTTTGGCACGATCACGGCGGTGGACGGCCTGGACCTCGAGGTGCCCGAGGGCATCTGCCTCGGCCTGCTCGGACCCAACGGCGCCGGCAAGTCGACGACGATGCGGCTGCTGACCGGGCAGGCGATCGCCGACGCGGGCGAGCTGCGCGTCCTCGGCCACCGGCTGCCGGCCGAGGCGAAGGAGGCGCGGGCGGAGATGGGCGTGGTGCCCCAGCTCGACAACCTCGACGTCGACGTCACGGTCGAAGACAACCTGGCGATCTTCGCCCGCCTGTACCGGGTCGCCGACGTCGCCGCGGCGGTCGACCGGGCGCTCGACCTGGCGCGCCTGCGCGAGCGGCGCCGCGACGCGGTCGACGAGCTCTCGGGCGGGATGCGGCGGCGGCTGCTGCTGGCCCGCGGCCTGGTCCACGAACCGCGGCTGGTCCTGCTCGACGAGCCGACGGTCGGCCTCGACCCGCAGATCCGCACCGAGCTGTGGACGCTGATCGGCGAGCTGAAAGCGCGCGGCACGACGATCCTGATGTCGACCCACTACATCGAGGAGGCCGAGCGGCTGGCCGACGAGGTGGCGGTGATGCACCACGGCAAGGTGATCAGCCGCGGCCACCCGGTCGAGCTGATCGGCGAGCACGCCGGCCGCCAGACCGCCGAGGTCTACGGGCCGCCCAACCGCCTGGCTGAGGTGCGGGCCGAAGCGGAGTCCAGCGGGCTCGCCGTCCGCCACGCCGGGCCGGCGATCGCGATCGTCGGCTCCGAGCGCGCCAGGGACGGGGCGATCCCCGAGGACGCTGTCTGGCGCGCCGCCTCGCTGGAGGACGTGTTCGTGCTGCTGACCGGCGAGGAGGCGGAGTGAGCGACCCGGAGGCGGCCCCGACCGTCGCGCCGCCGGCGAGGCGCCGCATGCGCAAGCTCGAACCGGCGGCGATCGCCGGCGTGATGAGCCGCGAGGTCGCCAACTTCCGCACCTACTGGAAGGGGACGACCTTCTCCAGCGTGCTGGAACCGATCGTCTACCTGCTGGCCTTCGGGCTCGGCCTCAGCGCGACGCTGGTCGACGAAGTCGGCGGCGTCCCCTACATCCAGTTCGTCGGCACCGGGATGGTGGCGACGGCGGTGATCTTCTCCAGCGCCCTGCCGGCGATGTTCGGGACCTTCGTCAAGCACCGCTTCCAGAACACCTACGACGCGATTCTCGCCGCCCCGGTCGACGTCGAGGAGCTGGTCAGCGCCGAGATGCTGTGGATCGGGCTGCGCTCCGGCACCTACGGCTGCATCCCGCTGTTGGTGACGATCGCCTTCGGCCTCGACCCCGCCTGGGGGATGCTGCTGGTGCCGCTGTTCTGCTTCGTCACCGCGCTCGGCTTCGCCGGCTTCGGGGTGGCGATGGCGGCGACGGTGGCGAAGATCGACCAGTTCAACTACGTGACGGCGCTCTTCGTGACGCCGCTGTTCCTCGTCGCCGGCACCTTCTTCCCGATCTCCGGGCTGCCCCAGGGCGTCCAGGTCGCCGCCAACTTCAACCCGCTGCACCAGCTGGTCGAACTGGTACGCGGCGGCGCCTTCGGCTTCGCGGCGAACGACCTCCTGCGCTTCGCCTTCCTCGTCGCCTTCGCCCTCGTCACCTGGCGAGTGGCGATCCACCAGATGCGCAAGCGGCTGATCGACTAGTGCGTTCGCTCTTTGTCGCGTATAGGGCGACAAACAGCGAACGGAAGGCGGCGAAAACGGACCGTGCACCCGCCTTCGAAGCGAAGTCACCGGGCGTGTATGCCGCTTTAGGCTCGGGTCGGGCTCGCCTGCGGCACCCGCGGCATCCGCTTAAGGCTGCTTCCTTCCGGACCTGACCTGATTCGCGTGCCCACGTCGCGCAGGACCCGGCCGTCAACGCCGCCACGACGCACTGACCCCGACGGCCAGCTCCTCGGAACGGTAGTCGGCCCCGCTAAGCGGATTTCGGGTTACAGGGCACCGCTGATTCCCCGCCTAGCACGGTCCACTGGCCATGCTACCTGCCCGCCCCTAGGATGAGCTTCCTTGACCGTCCTGCCCACCGCCGCCATCCAGGTCGACACCGGGTCCTTCTTCGCGATCGTCGTCGTCGCCGCCTTCAGCGCGGTCCTCGTCGCCGTCGTCCCCAAGCGGTTCGCGCCGCCCGTCGTCGTGCTGGAGCTCTTCCTCGGGATCCTCATCGGCCCGCACGTGCTCGAACTGGCCCACCTCGACTCCTTCGTCGAATTCTTCTCCAACCTGGGCCTGGGGATGCTGTTCTTCTTCGCCGGCTACGAGATCGACTTCGCCCGCATCCACGGCCGGCCGACCCAGCTCGGGGCCTGGGGATGGGTGCTCTCGGTGGGGCTCGCCTTCGGGATCGGCGGCATCCTCGCCGGCGCCAACGTGATCGACTCCTTCCTCTACACCGGCGCGGCGATGGCGACCACGGCGATCGGCACCCTGATCCCGATCCTCCGCGACAGCGGCGAGCTGAAGACCCGCTTCGGCACCTACCTGCTGGCCGCGGGCGGAGCCGGCGAGTTCGGGCCGATCCTCCTCGTCACCCTCTTCTTCTCGACCTCGAGCCCGCTGCACGAGACGGCGATCCTCGTCGCCTTCATCGTCCTGGCGATCGCCGTCGCGATGCTTTCGGTGCGGCTGGCCTGGCGCGGCTGGTCGGCGCTGGAAAAGACCTTCGAGTCGAGCAGCCAGCTGGCGGTGCGGATCACCGTGGTGCTGGTCTTCGGCCTCGTCCTGCTGGCCAGCAAGCTCGGGCTCGACGTCCTGCTCGGCGGCTTCGTCGCCGGCCTGATCACCCGGATGGCGCTGAAGGGGCACGAGCTGGCGGTCTTCGAGTCGAAGCTGACCGCCGTGGGGTTCGGCTTCTTTGTCCCCTTCTTCTTCGTCACCAGCGGCATCGCCTTCAACCTCTCGGCGCTGGGCACGGCGGCGGCGATCGGCAAGCTGTTCATGTTCTTCGGGCTCTTCCTCCTCGTCCGCGGCGCCCCGGCGCTGCTGCTCTACCGCCGCGTCCTCAACCTCCGCGACCGCGCCGCCCTCGCCTTCTACTGCGCCACCGAGCTGCCGCTGGTGGTGGCGATCACGACGATCGCGATCGACGCCGGCGAAATGCGCTCCTCGACCGCCGCCGGCCTGGTCGGCGCGGCGATGCTCTCCACCCTCGTCTTCCCCTTCGTCGGCCTGGCGCTGCGCAAGCGGGCCGAGCGCGAGGAAGGCGAGGCCCCGCCCGACCAAGGTCCCTCCCCCCTCGGCGAGGGCCCCGTGGTCCCCGGCCTGGCCGCCTAGTTCGAACGCTTCCCCCCTAGAATCAACCCTCCCCGGGGACCCGATCCCTCCCGGGCGCGTAGCTCAGTGGGAGAGCGCTCGCTTCACACGCGAGAGGTCGCTGGTTCGAAACCAGCCGCGCCCATTTTCGACGGCGGTGGATCAATGCTCGTTGACCAGACTGCCACCCGTTGAGTCTTCAAAGCCGCCCGCAGTGCGATACACAACCACAATTCCCTGCTCGCTCAGTAGGGAAGACAGATCTGCCCGAGGCTCACGCGGGAAGAGCGCTGCGACCTGTTTGAGCTCTCCCTTCTTGAAGAAGCGCCGGTAGTCACACAGTTGTCCAATTGCCATTCGGACCGCGTTGCGCTCGACACTGCCCTTCGCCTCCATCAGCGTTCCGGTCGTGACATCGAATAGATCCGTGATGATCGGCCTCGACTCCCCATGCGGCAAGAATCGCTGCCGATTTACGGTATGTCCGAGGGAAACCAAATGCGCCTCCAGCGCGAGCACGAGCTTCTGCTCGCGACGCTCCGCCTCGAATGGCTCTCGGCTCGGATTAACGAAAGCCTTCTCGGTCTCCTGCTGCTCGATCGGGACGTCGACCCTTGGAGGGCCCACTAGGACGTCGCTTAGTTTTGACTTCGCCTCAGCTGGCTCAATGTCGACGGGCCGCAGACGAAAGACGATGACCTCGCGCAGCGGTCCGTTGTCGGTCTCCGGGGCATCCGTCCGGTAAGTCGGTTCGAGGTCATCAAGTTCGAACTGGCCCTCATAGGTAACAACCCCACGTGCGCCTCGGAACACACGCAGCGCTCGACCGTCTGACTTGTGGTTGAAGATCGCTGCATTGCCCGCCTTCAGCACCTGGTCACCCCGCTGTCCTTCACCGGTGTAGTGGAGACAGCCGTCCGCCTGCCAGTCGTCGTAGTAGCCGTGCCGCTCCCCAGTCAGCGGGTCATAGAAAATGAAGACATTCGCGGTCTGCGCAGATGGGCTAATACCGCCTTGCGTCTGGCCTCCGAACCTCCGGTGGAGGTCTTTTCGAAGAATCGTCTGCTCCGGGGCCAATTCCCACACCGCTCGAAGAATCTTACGAGCGCTGGGGCAAACCGTTTCTCAATGACTAGACGCTCTTGGGGGGGCCGACCCGGCGGGGCTTCGGCGGGGCCTCGTAGCCCAGCATCGAGACCGTGAAGGAGGCGCCCTGTTCTTTGGACTCGGCGAGGCGGCCGGCGGCGATGCCCTGGATCTTCATGACGCGGGCCAGGGTGTCTGCCATCTCGCGGGAGAGTTCCTCCCAGCCCTGCTCGTCGAGGACCATCGTCGTCCAGCTGAGGTGGCGGTCCCGGCGACGGTCGAAGGTGCCGGAGCCGATCGCGTCGGCACCGTCGTCGACGATCGACTGGAAGACGGTGGCGGAGATGCTCGAGCGCAGGCTGTCGGGCAGCTGTGACCAGTCGTCGGTGGTGATGAAGGCGCGCTTGGTGGCTCGGTAGAAGTGCTCGGTCGCGCCGCGCACCGGCCGCGTCCCGACCAGCTCGATGTATCCGTGCTTCTCCAGCGCGCGCACGTGATACGCGGAGGTCCCGACGTCGATCTCGAGCCCGCGAGCGATTTCGTTTGGGCTCGCGACCCTTTCGTTAAGGATCGTCAAAGCCTGTACTCGGACGGGGTGTCCGAGGACCTTCATCAACCGGTGATCCACCGATGGAATGCCTATTTTTGCCTGCTTATTCATAACTTTTAGTCTGATTTCTATTTCTTGAGCATTCTCAAGCTTCTCCCTTTTAGCAGGATTTTTGGAGGATCGGGATCTATTAGTGGAACCGTTTTCAGTAAAGCGGGGTCGCTCCCATCGGTATCCAGCTAGGGAGAAGGGGGTGATGCGGGGTGAAAATCAGCGAGGCGTATGCCATTCCTGCTGTGTCGATCACGAAGTCCGGCTGAGCCGCCCGCTCGCTGATCGTGGTCGCCGGCCCCCACCCTGGGAGGGGCCGGCGACCCCCTCCTCAGTGCCGCTTGTGCCCGTGGCGGCCGGCCCGCAGCAGGGTCACGCGACCGGACCAGGTGAACGACTGGGTGCAGGTGGTGCCGTCGCCGGAGCCGCAATCGGCTTCCGGGGAAAGCGACGGCGCCGCGAGGGTGGAGTTGCTGACGTTGACGACCACCTTGCCGGCCTTGAGATCGGCGCGGGTGAGGGTGACGAACGCGGTCAGGGGATCGAGGTCTTCGATTTCGCCCGTGCCGATGTGCGAGAAGCCCATCACCCAGTCGTGCCAGAAGTCCCCGGTGTCGCACGGTCCCGAGCCGCCGGAGCCCCCTTCGGTGAGGAAGTCCGAGTCGCCGGGCGTGAGCTTCAGGGGCAATACGCCGCTCGACTGGACCCGGCCGGTGATCCCGCCCACCTTGGCCAGCTTCAGCGATCCGTGACCAGAGCAGCTTTCTTCGTCGTTCTGGACCGCGATCGACCATTCGCCGCCGCCGCTGGAGCGGCCCGCCAGCGTCGCCGTCCCGACCGTCGCCCCCGGCTTCGCGACGACCAGCAGCGGTGCGTAGACCGCTTTCCAGTGGAAGGTCGCGCTCTCCTGGGCGGCGAACTTTTCCCCGGTCGACTTGACGCCGTAGGAGCCGCTGCCTTCGTAGACGACGTGGAACATCGTGAAGCTCGGGGACTTCGGCCGTGCCAAGGCCCCAGCCGGGACCCCGAGCACGAGCAGGGCAAGCAGCGCCACGACGATCCCCATCCGCTTCATCGCCGGGTAATGATCCCAAACTGGGCGGCGTGCGGAGGCGTACCGGCCATTGCGGTGGCGCGACCGTGGCGCGGGAGGAGCGAGCCGTCCCGCAGCAGGAAGCTCTTGGCATTGCCTACGGCGTGCGCGTTCGGAGCACCGTGATCGACCCGCCGACGTCTTCCGAGGACATCGCGAGGAAGTACCGCTTGCCGGCATTCCCTACTCGGTGTGTCCGTGGACGACCAGCACCGAGCGCCTGCTGTGCTGGACGACGGCGGCGGCGACGCTGCCGAGGAGCGCGTGCTTGAGCCCCGAGAGCCCGCGGGACCCGATCACCACGAGGCTGGCGTCGGCCTCCTCGGCCGCGGCGGCGATCCGCTCCCAGATCGGCCCCCCGATCACCACCCGCGGCTCCGCCTCGAGACCGGCATCGGCGGCGATCCGACAGCCCTCGGCAGCGGTGCGCGCCGCTCCCTCGCGGGCGGCGCTGAGCACGCGCTGCATCGAGTCGGGGTCAATCGGCACCCCGGCGGCGCTGATGAAGGGAATGCCTTCCAGGGGCTCCGACACGGTCGTCACCAGCACCGGGCGCCCGGTGCCGACCTGCGCCGCCACCTCGGCGATCGCAGCTTTGGCAAACTCGGAGCCGTCGTAGGCGACGAGGACCGGCCGGTTCGGGCCCGAACCGCCCGTCACTCCATCACCACCCCGGGCGCGGCGGCCTGCGGCGGTCCCTCGTCCCAGCCGCGGATCGCCATCGCCAAGGCCGGGATGAAGGCCAGCACCAGCAGCACCAGCGCCCAGACGAAGCTCGCGGCGAACGCTTCGGCCAGCGGTTCGGAGATCGCCCCCTGCTGCGCGGGCGAGAGGCTGTGCAGCGTTTCGAATCCGCTCTTGCCGCCGCTCGCCGCCGCTCCGCCGAGCGCCGAGCTGAGGCGACTGGTGATCTCCGAGGAGAGGATCACCGAGAGGATCGCGGTGCCGATCGAGGCGCCGGACTGGCGGATGATGTTCATCGCCGTGCTGGTGCGGGCGATCGCCGCCGCCGGCACCGCCTGCATCGCCGCGGTCATCGTCGGCATCATCGAGAAGCCCATCCCGAGCCCGAGGACGAACATGAAGCTGCAGAGCAGGACGTAGGAGGTGTGGGCGGTGACGAAGGCGAAGGGCGCGATCCCGACGACCAGCAGGGGGATCCCGAAGGCCGGCCATTTGACCGGGCCGTAGCGGTCGGTCAGGCGCCCGGCGAGCGGCATCGTGATCATCGCCCCGAGGCCCTGCGGCGCCAGCAGCAGGCCCGCTTCCAGGGCGGAAGCACCGCGCACCGACTGGTAGTAGAGCGGCACCAGCAGCAGGGCGCCGAAGAAGGCGACCGAGAAGAGCATGAAGAGCGCCGCCGAGGCGCCGGCCCGGGTGTGGGTGAAGGTGCGGATGTCGATCAGCGGCTCCTCGGAGCGCCAGCTGTGCCAGAAGAAGGCGGCGATCAGGATGACGCCGGCGAGGACCGGCAGCCAGCACTTGGTCGCCCCGAAGCCGCCGGAGCCGTTGGACTCGGCGAGGCCGTAGATCAGCGCCGTCAGGCCGGGCGAGAGCAGCGCCATCCCGAGCCAGTCCAGGCGATGGGCGGGCTGGGGCGTGTCGCGCTCCAGCACCTTCGCCGCGAGGGCGATCGCGACGATGCCGATCGGCACGTTGATGAAGAAGATCCAGCGCCAGGAGACGTCGTCGACCAGCCAGCCGCCGAGGATCGGCCCGAGGATCGGGGCGATAAGCATCGGCATCCCGAGCACGCCCATCACCCGCCCCATCCGCTGCGGGCCGGCCTTCTTGGTCATGATCGTCATCACCGCCGGCATGATCATCCCGCCGCCGACTCCCTGCAGGACGCGGAAGGCGATCAGCGAGCCGGCGCTCCAGGCGAGGCCGGAGAGGATCGAGCCGAGCATGAAGAGGGCCAGCGACCAGAGGTAGATGCGCTTGGTGCCGAAGCGGTCGGCCGCCCAGCCGGTCGCCGGGATCACCGCGGCAAGGGCCAGGGTGTAGCCGGTCACCACCCACTGGATCGTCGTCAGCGAGGTGTTGAAGTCGATCGCCAGGCGGTCGATCGCGACGTTGATCACCGTCGTGTCGAGGATCGACATGATCGCCCCGAGGAGGACGACGCCGGCGACGATCCACGTCTCGCGGTCGAGCCCGTCGGCGACCGGGGCCGAGGCGTCCGGCGCGCGGGCCGAGGTCGGGGCAGGGGCGGCCACGGGGACGGCTGACTGGGGGGCATCGGCCATGGGAGACGATGCTAGGGAACGGCGCCCCTCGGCCAATGACTTTCGTCACGCGCCGTAGGCTGACGCCTTCGCAGAATGGCCCTGCTCGCAACCAAGATCCTGCTCGCTCCGCTCTGCGTCGTCGCGGTCTCGCTGGCCGGGCGGCGCTGGGGCGTGGCGACCGCGGGGGTGCTCGGCGGTCTGCCGGTCGTCGCCGGCCCGATCCTCCTCGTGCTGACCCTGCAGCACGGCCGCTCCTTCGGCGCCGACGCGGCCACCGGGACCCTGCTCGGGCTGGCCGCGCTGACCACCTTCGTCGTCGTCTACGGCTGGGTCGCCAACCACGTCGCCCCGGCCGGGAGCGTGCTCGCCGGCTGGGCAGCCTTCCTGCTCGGGGTCGCGCTGCTGGACCTGGTCACGCCGGGCCCGGCCCCGGCGCTGGTCTTCGTCGGCTGCTGCTTCGCGATCGGGCTGGTGCTGCTCTCGCCGCCGGAGTGGCCCCGCGGCGAACCCGCCGCCCCGCCATGGTGGGACCTGCCGGCGCGAGCGCTGGCGGCGCTGGCCCTGGTGGTGGCGGTGACCGCGGCCTCCGGCGCGCTCGGCCCCGGCCTCAGCGGCCTGCTGGCCCCCTTCCCGATCATCACCAGCGTCTTCGTCTTCTTCACCCACTCCCACCGAGGCCTGCACGAGCTGCGCGTCCTCTCGCGCAACTTCCTCGTCGGCTTCTACGGCTTCGCCACCTTCTGCTTCGTCCTCGCAATCGCCCTGCCCGGGGTCGGCACCGCGGCCGCCTTCGGCCTGGCTCTGGTCGCCGCCCTGGCGGTCCAGATCACCGTGCACCTCGCGCGGCGCCGCCTCGGCTCAGCCGACCTCGATCGAGAAGGCGGCGACGAAGCGCTCGCCGGGCTCGACCAGCGGCAGGTCGGGGCCGCCGGCGACTAGGGCGTTGGTCGGCGCCGTCATCGGCTCGATTGCCACGGCGTCGGTGTCGGCCGGCGCGTAGACCTGGGTGAAGGGGTAGCCCTCCCCCAGGGTCACGGCGATCCGCCGCCCGCCGCCGCTGAGCACGAACGGCTCGTCGCCGGGAGGCGCCAGGAAGGGGTCGTCGAAGGTCCTGCCCCCCAGCGGGCCGGCCTCGATGCCGGCCGCCTCGCGGCGGCCGGTCGGCAGCATCCGCTCGTCGAGCTCGAGGCGCTCGCGGACCGGCGCCTTGAGGACCCACTCGACGCGCGGGACGCCGGGCAGCCGCAGGTAGGGGTGGAAGCCGAAGGAGATCGGCACCGCGACCTCGCCGGTCGCCTCGACGCTGGTGGCGATGCCGAGCTGCGGACCGGCGAGCCGCGCTTCGAGCTCGACGCGGTGCGGGAAGGGGAAGGCCTCGGTCAGCAGCGGATGGGCGCCGAAGTCGAAGACCGCGCGCAGCAGACCGCCGTCGTCGGTCTCGACGTGGCGCTCGACCTGCCACCCCCGCGCCGCGGTCAGCAGACCGTGGATCGGCAGCCCGCGTTCGTCGCGCTTGACGTGCAGGCCGTCGAGCTCGAGGTCGACCGTGCGGCCGGCGATCGCGAAGCGATTGGCGCCGAGCCGGTTCGCCCACGGGTGCAGGAAGGGGATCCCCATCGTCGATCCCGACTCGACGTACCCGCGCAGCCCCTTCCGCTGGCCCAGGAGCTCCTCGCCGCGGTGGCGCAGCGAGCAGCCGATCATCCCCGCCTCGGGGACGAAGGTCGCCTCGACACCGCCGAGCGCCTCGCTCTCCAGCGTCAGCCCGGCCAGGCCCTCCTCGGTCCGTTCGCCCACCACGGGCCGGTACTACAGCACCCCCGGGGGCCGGCGTCTCGCCATCCCTAAGATGGCCGCGGCCTCCGCCTCCCCATGGAACTCGGCATCTACACCTTCGCTGAGCTGACCCCGACCTCCCCGGGCGGCCCGCCGATCGCCCCGCGCGAGCGCCTGCGCGAGCTGGTCGAGGAGATCGAGCTGGCCGACCAGGTGGGCCTCGATGTCTTCGGGGTCGGCGAGCACCACCGCCCCGACTTCGCAGTCTCCTCGCCGGCCGTCGTGCTGGCGGCGGCGGCCGAGCGCAGCGAGCGGATCCGCCTGACCAGCGCCGTCTCGGTGATCAGCTCCGACGACCCCGTGCGCGTCTTCCAGGACTTCGCGACGCTCGACCTGCTCTCCGGCGGCCGGGCGGAGATCATGGCCGGGCGCGGCTCCTTCGTCGAGTCCTTCCCGCTGTTCGGCTTCGAGCTCGAGGACTACGACGAGCTGTTCGCCGAGAAGCTGGAGCTGCTGCTGACCGTCCGCCAGGCGACCGAGGTGCGGTGGTCGGGCCGCTTCCGGGCGCCGATCGAGGATCGCGGGGTCTATCCCCGGCCGCTCCAGGAGCCGCTGCCGGTCTGGGTGGCCGTCGGCGGCTCGCCGCAGTCGGCGCTGCGCACCGGCCGGCTCGGCCTGCCGATGGCGCTGGCGATCATCGGCGGCGAACCGGCCCGCTTCGCACCCTTCGCCGAGCTGCACCGCGCCGCCGCGGCCGAGGCCGGCCAGCCGCCGCCGGCGCTCAGCGTCAACTCGCACGGCTTCGTCGCCGCGGACTCCCGGCGCGCCGCCGAGGTCGCCTTCCCCGCCTTCGCGACGATGATGGACCGGATCGGCCGCGAGCGGGGCTGGCCGCCGATGACCCGCCAGTCCTTCGAAGCGAGCCGCGGCCCGCGCGGCGCCAACTTCGTCGGCAACCCCGAGGAGGTGGCGGAGAAGATCGTCGCCCAGCACGCGATCTTCGGCCACCAGCGCTTCCTGATCCAGTTCAGCGTCGGCACCCTCCCCCACGCCGAGGTGATGCGCTCGATCGAGCTCTTCGGCACCGAGGTCGCCCCGCTCGTCCGCCAACAGCTCCCAGCCACCGAGGAGGCAGTGACCAGATGACCGACCCCGCCGTCCGGACCGTGACGATCGAGCCGAGCGAGGAGCGCTTCCAGCGCCTGCGCGCGGAGCTCGGCGTGACCAGCTTCGGGCTCAACGCGATCACCCTGCTGCCCAAGCAGCGGGGCCGGATCCACCGCCACCTGCGTCAGGAGGAGGTCTACCTGGTGCTGGAGGGCGAGCTGACCCTCGTCGTCGAGGGTGAGGAGCAGGTGCTCGGTCGCTGGCAGGCCGCCCGGGTCGGCCCCGAGCCGCGCCGGCAGCTGGTCAACGCGGGCAGCGAGCCGGTGGTGCTGCTGGCCCTCGGCGGCCACGGCGAGCACGAGGGGCGGGACGGCCGCGCCTACGAGAGCTGGGAGGAGGGCGGCGAGGGCCGGCCGCCCCAGGAGGTGCCGCTGCCCGCCGACTTGCCGTAGTTCCGAACCCCGGTCGGCGGGGTTTCGCCGATGGAGCCGCGGCGGCGCCCACCTATGTTCGGCCAGTGGCACAGGGACCGCCGCACGGACTGAGAGACGCCTACCTGCCGAACCGCCGGGTGCGCCTGGCCAGCGACGTCGCCGCGCTCTGCGTCGCCGGCCTGCTGCTCGGCCTGCTCGGCGCCGCGGTGACCTGGTGGGGCCGCTCGGACCTCTTCGACCTGGCGAGCGAATCGCGCCAGGTGGTCAAGCTCGACACCGGCTACTTCGTCGGGCCGGTGCTGATCCTCGTCACCCTGCCGCTGGTCTTCGGCCGCAGCCGACAGGTGGCGCTGAAGCGCTGGTTCCGCCTCCGCCTGCTCGCCGCGGCGCTGCTGTGGATCGCCGGCCTGGCGGTCCTGGTGGCGAAGATGTCCGGCCTCGACGGCTACACGGTCGAGGCCGGGACCTACGTGATCGGCGCCCTGCTCGTGCTCGGCCTGATCGCCACCCTGGCGATGTGGCCAAGGGGCCTGGAGCAGGTCTACGTCGACCGCGAAGGCCACGTCCGCGAGGCGGCGTCCGTGGAGTCGGTCGGCGCCCCCTCCTGATCGCCGGGCCGGCCGGGCTCGGCGCCTCGCTCTCAGTCCCAGTCGGGCGGGGACTGCCGCCGGCTGCGCTTGCGCTCGGCGGCCCGGCGCTTGCCCTCCAGCCGCCGCTCCTGCGAGGCCCGGGTCGGCCTGGTCGCACGACGGGCCCGCGGCCGCCGCAGTCCGGCGGCGATCTTCTCGGCCAGCCGCCGCAGCGCCAGCTCGCGGTTGCGGGACTGGCCGCGCGCGTCCTGGGCCACGGCCGTGACCACCGGCCCGAGGCGCTCCAGCAGACGGGCCCGCTGGCTCTCGTCGAGCGCCGCGGAGGCCTCGACGTCGAAGACGGCTTCGACCCGCGAGGCGGTGACGTTG
>DASVWP010000077.1:0-4545 GCA_036393155.1 Solirubrobacterales bacterium
TTCACCCAATGCCTCGATCCACCTTCCCAGCGCCCCTTTTACACCCTCCGGATACAGTACGCCCCCCTTCCGCTCAGTGCAACGCGGCCGCCGCCGCCTGGCGGAAGTCAGCGAGCATCTCCCCCATCGTCTCGACGTCGCACGCGACCATTTCCGGCCACGGCTTGTCGGGGTGCTCCTGCAGGGTCTTCAGGCCGTTGCCGCTGATCACCGCGACCACGGTCTCCTCCGGGCCGATCTTGCCTTCCTGGGCGAGCCTCGCGGTCGAGGCGATCGTCGTGCCGCCGGCGGGCTCGGTGAGGATGCCCTCGGTGGCGCCGAGCAGGTCGATCGCCTCGAAGATCTCGGCGTCGGTGGCCGTCGCGGCGGAGCCGCCGCGGGTACGCACCGCCTCGACGACGAGGTTCCCGTCGCCCGGGGCCCCGATCGCCAGCGAGTGGGCGTTGGTCTCCGGCTTCTGCGGCTCGATCTCGCCGCCGCTGAGGATCGCCGTGGCGATCGGCGAGCAGCCACCCGCCTGGGCGATGTTGATCTTCGTCGCCTCGGTCTCGGCCAGGCCCACGGTCTGCAGCTCGTTCAAGCCCTTGTGGACGCGCGAGGAGAGGGTGCCGCCGGCGGCCGGGATCACGAAGTGGTCCGGGCCCTTCCAGCCCAGCTCCTCGACGACCTCGAAAGCCATCGTCTTCGCCCCCTCGGCGTAGAACGGCCGCAGGGTGATGTTCGCGAACGGGATCCCGCTGGACAGCGAGAGCTCGCGGCAGGCCCGGTTGGCCTGGTCGTAGTTGGCGTCGAGCTGGCAGACCCGCGCGCCGAGCGCGCGGCACGCTTTCGCCTTCCCCTTCTCCATGTTGCCGGGGTAGAAGATGTAGGCCGCGGCGCCCGCCTTGGCCGCCAGCGCGGCGACCGCGGTGCCGACGTTGCCGGTCGAGACGCAGCCGACCTCGTCCTTGCCCAGCTCGAGCATGCGGGCGATCGCCATGCTGACCACGCGGTCCTTGTAGGAGAGCGTCGGCCGGTTGGTCGAGTCGTCCTTCAGGTACAGGTTCTTCAGACCGAGCTCGGCGCCGAGCCGGTCGGCCCGGATCAGCGGCGTTTTGCCGGCGAACTCGCCGACCCTGGCCTGGGCGGCGCGCGAGGCGATCGGCAGCAGCTCCTCGAAGCGCCAGACGTTCCAGGGGCGCTCCTCGACTCCGCGCTCGGCGATCAGCGCCTTGGCGCGCTCGTAGTCGTAGTCGATGTCCAGCCCTTCGCCGCAGGCCGGGCACTTGAAGGCCGTGTCGAGGAGCGGCGTCCGGTAGCCGCAGTCACGGCAGACGAGTTCGGTGGCGCAGGAGCTGGTCCGGGGCCCGCCGGGCCCTCCCAGATGCGGATCGACCGCGTCGTTCATGACTCCTCCTTTGCCACCGGCAGGTCGGCCGGGAAGGTCCCGGGCCTCGTCCGGAGCTCGTCCGTTGGTGCGTGGGTATAACACATAGCCTGGCAGTGCTCAATGGTTTCTGCGTAATTATCCGGATAACCGCGATCCGCGCTGGACTGCAAGGTAGCGGAACCTGCGGCTCGCGCAATTGCGGGGAAACCTGCTGTCTGTAGAGTTCCTGTCGTCAGTCTCGAAGAATCGCCGCATGCTCAGCCCCCAAGAGCGCTTCGCCGCCAACCTCCGCCTCGCCCGCACCAAGGCGGGAATCTCCCAGGAAGAGCTCGGTCACCGCTGCGACCTGCACCGGACCGAGATCTCGCTGCTGGAGCGCGCCGGCCGCGAGCCGCGTTTGGCGACGATCCTTAAGCTCGCCGGCTCGCTGGAAACCACCCCGGCCGAACTCTGCGCCGGCATGTCCTGGTCACCCGGCTCCGCCAGGTTCGAAGTCAAGCCGCCGCCGAAGTAGGCAAAAAAGCGGCCCCCGAGGGGGCCGCTTTAAACGATGAAGTGAGGCGGGGCGGCGTCGAATGTATGGCGACGCGCTCCAGGATCCGTCAATGACGATGGAGATCCTGGCTCCTGACTGGTCCTCCTTTGCCACCCCAAGGCGGTTTCCCTGTCTGAGAGCCCCGCCTCCTTCACCGGTGTGATCGCCCGGCCCGAGAATTCATAACAGACCCGCGTATAACAATCAAGGGGGTTTGCTTAATAGAACCGGTTTTTGTAGAAGTCCCGGCTCAGGAAGCCGGCGCCGGGCTCTCCGCGGCGACCGGGATCGAGGCGGAGTCGGGCCAGGGCCCGGGCAGCTCGGAGGTCTCGACCTTCCCCGATGCGAGCAGCAGCTCCTCCGCCGTGTGGGGGGCGAACGGGGCCAACGCGCGCGCCAAAAGGACGAGCGCGGCAATCTGCGCCTCCGCGTCGGCGCGGTCGAGCTGACCGCGCCGCTTGACCACCCGCTTCTCGAAGTCCTGGATCCGCTCGAAGAGACGGGTGATGTCGCGGATCGCCTTGTGCATCTGCAGCTCGGCGGTGTCCTCGGTGATCCGGGCGAGGCCGTTCTCGCACCATTTGCGCAGCCGGTCGCGCATGTGCTCGGTGTCGGCGGCCGCCTCGGGGTCGTGGGCGTGGGACTCCAGGGCGGCGAAGCGGTCGTGCGAGTAGGTCCACAGGCCGCGCAGGAAGCGGCTGGCGAAGCGCACCGCCCCCTCGCTCCAGTTGAGCGTCTTCGCCGGCCCGGCCGCGTAGAGCACCGCCAGGCGCACGGTGTCGGCTCCGTGCTGGGAGACCAGCTCGTCGGGGTCGACGACGTTGCCGAGGTGCTTGCTCATCTTGCGACCCTCGGCGATCACCATCTCGTGGAAGAGGCAGCCGGCGAACGGCTCGCCGTCGGCCATGAAGGCGAACTCGCCGTGGTCGCGCAGAGCCTTGGTGACGATCCGCTGGTCGAAGACGAAGCCGCCGCTGTCGTTGCCGGCGACCAAGCGCTCGGCTGGCAGCCAGTGCTGCAGGTCTGGATGGGTGAACATCCGCTCGGCCCGGTCCTCCGGCGGCACCGCTGCCGGCACCCAGAGGAAGAGGGCGTCGAAATGACAGTCCAGGGTGTCGGTCTCCCGCTTGGCGCCCTCGCCGCACCGCGGGCACTGGACGTCGACGAAGTCCGGGCGCTCGGCCAGTGGGTTGCCCTCGGCGCGCGGCATCAGGTCGCGGGGCAGGACCACCGGCAGCTCGGACTCTGGGACCGGGACAGCGCCGCAGGCCTCGCAGTGGACGATCGGGATCGGCGTCCCCCAGGCCCGCTGGCGGGAAATCGAGAAGTCGTTGGCGCGGTAGCGCTTGGTCTCACGCGCACCGTCGGGAAGCTCGGCCGGCGCCTTCCCGGCGTCCTCCTCCTGCTCCTCGGCTGCCGGCTCGCCGCCCCGCACCCGCTCGATGCGCGCGGCGAGGTCGGCATCGGCCTCGTCGACGCCGGGGATCCCGAGCGCCGCGGTCGGGCCGTAGCGCGCGTCGACCAGGGGCGAGACGAGCACCGGCAGCTCGTTGCCGTCGAGCCCGGTCAGGGTGGAGCCGGTGTCGAGGACCGGCACCGCGCGGGCGTCGCGGGCGCTGCGCTCCCAGCCGCCGGAGCGCATCCGCTCGAGCTCCTCCCGGGCCTCCGCACTGGCCGTCCAGGCGTCGATCTCGGGGTGGCGCGGCGAGAGCAGGACGAAGGTCGCCCGGTCGAGCGCCCCGCGGTGCGGACTGAAGACGGTGAGCGGGCCCGCGGTCCCCTCCAGCTCCAACTCGACGCCGTCGGTGCGGCCGAGGATGTAGCGCTGGGTCGCCAGCGACAGCTCGTCCCAGTTCTGAAGGCGCGCGGTGTTGGCGTCGTTCTCCTCGAGGTGGTCGGTGATCTTCAGGAACCAGGTCGGGCGACGGATCAGCCGCACCTCGTTGTGACAGCGCCAGCAGGTCCCGCCCTCCTCGACCTGGATCGAGGCCAGCGTGGTCTGGCAGGTGTCGCACCAGTCGACGGTGGCGTCGGCGCGGTAGATCATCCCCATCTCCAGGAGGGTCAGGAAGAGCCACTGCGTCCACCGGTACTGCCCCTCGTCGGAGCTGTAGAAGACCCGGTCGTAGTCGAAGCTGAAGCCGAGTCGCTTCATCTGCTCGAGCATCCGGTCGCCGCACTGGCGCACCCAGTCGGCGGGCAGGACCTGGCGGTCGATCGCCGCCAGCTCAGCCGGCAGCCCGAAGGCGTCGAAGCCGAAGCCGAAGAGGACCGCGTCGCCGCGGGCGCGGTGGAAGCGCGCGTAGGCGTCGCCGATCGCGTAGTCGCGGACGTGGCCCATGTGCAGGTTGCCCGAGGTGAACGGACTCGACGCCTTGACGTAGACCGCCTTCTGGCCGGCCTCGGGGGTCGGCGGCGCGTCGAAGTCCCCTCGCTCGGCCCAAACCCCCTGCCGCGCCGGCTCGATCCGCCCCGCGTCGTAGTTCGGTTTCCCGCTCATCCATCAAAGGCTACTGAGGGGGTCGAGGACCAAGCAGTTCAAGGACGCAGGGAGCGCCGTGTGCTCCGCACACAAGCGACCGAGGACGCCGAAATGCGCCGGTCCTCGATCCCCTCAGGCAAACGTCCAGAGCTTGTTGCC
>DASVWP010000078.1:0-4006 GCA_036393155.1 Solirubrobacterales bacterium
GAGGTCAGCCGCAGTACCTGGCAGCGAGCTGCTCGATCGTGCCCTTGGTGCGCATCGTCGCCTGGCCGAGCGCCTGCGCGATCGCCTTCTGGTCGAGCGCGGACTCCAGGGTGCCGCCGCTCGGCAGCCAGTAGAGCTCGCGCCCCTCGATCGCCAGCCGGTCCTCCTCGGAGGCGAGCGCCAGGACCTCCCCGCGCGCCGCCGCCGAGGGCTTCTCCTCCAGCAGCGAGACCTGCAGCTTGCCCTTCGAGGCCGCGACCAGCGAGGCGTCGAAGGGCTCGAAGGCGGCGATCGCCGCCAGCTCGGCGTCGCTGCGCAGGAACACCGGGACGTCGTAGCCGAGCATCGCGTCGAGCTCGCCTTCGACCCGCCGGGCCAGCTTCGCCTCGGCCTCGCCGCCGTCGGTGGCGAAGACGACGTTGCCGCTCGCCCGGAAGGTCGCCACCTCGGCCATCCCCATCTTCTCGAAGTGCTCGCGCAGCTCCGCGTTGGTGATCCGCCGCTTGCCGAGGTTCATCCCCCGCAGGAAGGCCGCGTAGCGCTTCATGACCGAACCCTAGCCACGACTAAGGCCGGGCGCCGCGGGCGCCGACAAGGGTCCAAGCGATCCATGAGCGCCGCCTCCCCCACCCTCCCCACCGACTCCCCGGCGACGCGGGCGGCGGCGCGCTGGAACGAGCTCCTCGCCGGCGACGTCGACCTGGCGGCGGAGGTCGAGCGCGGCCGCACATTCTTCGCCGCCCGCGGGCTGGAGCTCGACGGGCGCCCCCTCTGTTCGGTCCTGCGCCCGCACCTCCTCGACGCCGATCGCTTCGCCCACCAGCAGCAGGTCGCCGCTCTGCTGCTCAGCGCCCTGCGCAAGGTTGCCGCCGCGGTGCTCGCGGACCGGCGCCTGCGCGACAAGCACCTGGGCGACCTCTACGAGTGGATCGGGCACCTGATCGAGCTCGAACCGGGGGTCCCCGGCGAGGCGGTGCTGCTGCGCCTCGACGCCTCCCTGGCCCGCACCCGGCTGCACTTCCTGGAGACCAACGCCGACGCCCCCGTCGGCTGCGGCCACAACGACGCGATCGTCGAGTTCTTCGAGCAGACCGAGGTACGCCGGCGGTTCGGCGAGGAGTACGAGCTGCGGCCCCTGCGGCTGCGCGGGTTCCAGCTGCAGTCGCTCCTCGCGGCCCATCGCGAGCGCGGCGGGCAGGAGCGAGCGCGGATCGGGGTCGTCACCAGGCTCGACGACCCGGTGCGGGTCACCGGCATCGAGCTGGAGACCGAGTACTACCGGGCCCAGGGGGTCGCGGCCGCCTACGGCCCGCCCGAGGCGTTCAGCTTCGAGCGCGGAAAGCTGTGGCTGGCGGGCGCGGAGGTGGACATCCTGCACCGCGTCGTCCTCACCGCCGAGTTCCTGGAGGGCGGCGCCGAGCTGGACGGAATCCGCGAAGCGGTACGGGCGGGGGCGGTCTGCCTGGCCAACCCCTTCCACGCAGAGCTGCTCGGCCACAAGGCGCTCTTCGCCCTGCTCAGCGACCCCGAGCTGGACTTCGGCTTCAGCGCCGCCGAGCGGGCGGCGATCGCCGCCCAGGTCCCGTGGACCAGGCGGGTCGTCGAGGGCCGCACCACCGGGCCTCACGGCGAGAACGTCGACCTCGTCGCCCACCTCCTCGAACAGCGGCCCGACCTGGTCCTCAAGCCAGCCCACGGGTTCGGCGGGCACGACGTGGTGCTCGGCTGGCACCAGGACGACGCCGCCTGGGAGGCGGCGCTCGCCACCGCCCTGGAGGCCGACTTCGTCGTCCAGCGGCGAATCGAGATGCAGCAGGAGAACTACCCGGCGATGGAGCCAGGGGCCCCGGCGCGGGCCTTCTACGAGGACACCGACCCCTTCCTCTTCGGCGGCGCGACCGGTGGCCTGCTGACCCGCCTCGGCACCTCGGAGATCACCAACGTCCACGCCGCCGGCAGCGTCTGCGCCAGCTTCGTGGTCGGTCCCTAGCGGCGCCGAGCGCTCAGGCCGCGAGGGCGCGGGTGCCGAGCGCCTTCCACATCCGTTCGAATTCCGGTCGGGCCCAGGTCAGGCGGGTGCCCGAGAGCGGGTCGTTGACGTGGACCACGGTCTCGTCGACCCCGGTGAGCACTACGGCGTGCTCGCCGTAGTTGACGGTGACGTGCTTGCCGGCCAGCGTGCTCCAGCTGGCGAACGGGCCTTCGGAGAGGGCGACCCAGGCCATCACCGGGTGGCCGTGGAGCAGCGCTCCATACACGGCATCCGGCGACTTGCCCGAGAGGTCGCGCAGCGTCAGCCCCTTGCGACGGGCCAGCGCCCTGATCGGGCCCTGGTAGACCCCGTAGCCACCGCCGGGGCCGCCGCCGTCGGCCCTGCCGACGAAGCCCTGTTCCGGATCCCCCCAGACCTCGCTGCCGTCGGCGGCGACCGTCGGGTCGAGCGGCGGGCTGTGGGCGACCTGGCGCTGCAGCGCCAGCTGCCCGACGGGCTTGCCGCTGTAGGCCATCAGCATCGAGAGCGCGGTGGCCTCGCAGTCGTCGCGCAGCACCTGTTTGATCAGCGGCACGCGGATCCGCGCGGCGATCGGCTGCTCGGAGACCGTCACCACGCCACCGCCGTGACGGGCGGCGTGGGCCACCGCCGCGGCGGCGGCTTCCCGGTCGAGCTGGAAGCGGACGGTGGCGGCGCCGCGGTGTTCGGTCCGCTCGGCGGGCAGGACGGCGAGGAACGTCGAGCGGGCGGGCGGGCGGCGCAGCCGGTCGGCCCGCGCGGAGGCGACGGTGCGGCCCCCGAGCACGAGCCGGACTACGGCGGGCTTGGAGGGATCGGACCGGGTCGTCCCGCCCAGGCTGCCCAGCACCGCGACGACGGCCCCGGCGGCGAGGACAAGAACGCCGAGGGCGATGAGGCGGCGGCGGCGCACGGTGCGCCGGCGGCTCGCCGCCCGGGCCCCGCGGGAGGTCATCCCGGCTTACGGGCCACCGCGATCGCGCCCTCGTGCGGAAGGCACTCGACGCCGACTCCGACGAAGCCGGCCGACTCCAGCGCCTCGGACCACCACTCGGGCGGCGCCGGGTGCTCCCCGGTCCCGGTCATCACCTTGAAGCCGTTGCGCGCGATCCGGGCCAGCCCGGCCGGCCCCCGGCGTGCCATCGACCGCACCTTCGACCCGATCACCTGCCGGTTGCGGCCGGCGACCGGGCTCCAGCCGAACATCATGTCGCCGAAGACGAAGCGCCCGCCCGGCGTCAGCACCCTGCTCACCTCCCCGATGCAGCGGCGCTTCTCCGCTTCGTCGAGGTGGTGGAAGCAGTAGTTGGAGACCACCAGGGCGACCGAGGCGTCCTCCACCGGCAGGCTGGTCGCCAGCCCCACCAGCGGGTAGACGTTGGTCACCCGGCGGCCGAAGACGACCCAGCGCAGGTGCTCGATCATCGCCGGCGAGATGTCGACCGCCCAGACCCCGGCGCAGCGCTCGGCCAGCGGCAGGGCCAGCAGGCCCGTGCCGGTGCCGATGTCCAGGGCGAGCTCGCCGGCCTGGGGCTTGGCCCGCTCGAGGATCCCGTTGCGCAGCTCGCGGAAGCCGGGCGTGCGGGAGAGCTCGTCGGCGTGCAGGACGTGGCGGTCCCAGTCCTTGTGCAGGAGACCGCGCAGGTGCGGGCCGCGACCCGCGGCGCCGCCGAGGACGACTGGCTCCGGTGCTCCCGGCAAATGCTGATCTGGGTACATGTCACCACCCTTCACCCGCCCCCTAAGCAAATTCTTCCGGCGGCCTAAGCGGGGGCGTAAGGGCTCGTGAGAAAGTTCACATGACCACCGGCCCGGGCGGGCCGGGCGGGTGGTGTGAATGGAGGCGCCGAGATTCGAACTCGGATCCGCGGACGCTGTACGAGGGTGTCTACAGGCTTAGCCGGCGCTTGGTTCTCGTCTCCCGGGGTCCGCGCCGGCGGGCACTGCGGGAGACCGAGCCCTCTGAGATGTCCCCCGTCGGACGGGGCGATCCGC
>DASVWP010000079.1:0-4182 GCA_036393155.1 Solirubrobacterales bacterium
GCCGGTTCGGGTGCTGGACCGGCACGGGCGCGGGGACGCGACCGAGATCGCCAAGGGCATCCGCTTCGCCGTCGCCCACCGCGCGCAGGTGATCAACATGAGCTTCAACTTCGGCTGCGGCAAGAAGGTGCCGGTGGTTGACGAAGCACTGCGGGAAGCCTTCGCTCACGGCGTCGTCGCCGTGGCGTCGGCCGGCAACCTCGGCTCGGAGACCTGCGTCTCCGAGCCGGCCACCGGGCCGCGGGTGATTGCCGTCGGCGGCACCACCGAGGGCGGTTGCCTCGGCGACTACTCGCTCGCCGGCCCGGCGATCGACCTCGTCGCCCCGGGCGGCGGCTCCCCCATCCCCGGCTGCCCCTCGATCTCGGCTCGGCCGATCTACCAGGTGACGCTGAAGGCGCACAGCCCGTCGACCTTCGGGATCCCCGGCAACTACGTCGGCACCTCGATGGCCGCCGCGCACGTCGCCGGCGTCGCGGCGCTGGTCCTCGCCAGCGGCGTCCTCGGCCCCCAACCGACCCCCCAGGCCCGCGTCATCGCGGTGACCAAGCGCCTGCGCAGCACGGCGAGGGACCTCGGCCTGCCGCGCACCCAGGAGGGCGCCGGCCTGATCGACGCGGCCGCGGCCACCACCCCCGCCCCCTGAGGTCCTCTGACCTCAGGTGGTGCGGACGATCATCACGCTGCAGGGAGCGTGGTGGGAGACGTTGTTCGGCACGCTGCCGAGCAGGAAGCGACGGGCGCCGGTCATCCCCTTGTTCCCGACCACGATCAGGTCGGCGGAGGTCTGTTCGGCGACGTCGATGATCGCGTCGGCGGGGTCGGCCTCCACCGCGTGGGTCTGTACCTCGAGCCCCTCCTTGCGCGCCGCCGCGGCGGCGGCGTCGAGGACGACGTTGACGTCCTCGCGGGGCCCGATCTCGTGCTGGACGTCCGGCGGCGCGTCGCGCTGCTCGCCGCGCACCCGGCGCTCGGGCACCGGCGCGTAGGCGCTGACGATGCTGACCGTGGCACCGGTCAGCTTGGCGAGCTGCATCGCCTGCTGGACCGCCTCGGCGGCGGTGTCCGAGCCATCGGTCCCAACCACGATTCGAGTGAACACCCGCGCCTCCTCTGCTCGGTCGCTGGACGCGCCGATACTAACGCGCCACCCGGGACCCACCGCCCGGCCCGCGCCCGGGACTACGGGTTCAGGTGATGTTCGGCGACGTAATGCGGGGGCAGGCCGTGGAAGCCGCCGCCGAGGATTTCGGTCGGCGTCGTCGAGAGGCGGACGATCGCGATCACCATCGAGGCGAGGAGGCAGACGACCAGCACCGCCATCCCGAGCTTCCAGATCCAGGGCACGGGCGAACCCTAGAGGCCGGACACCGCCGTCCGCTTGGCCACGCCGATCCCGACGGCTAGGCTGAGGCAATGGCCTTGGAGCAAGTAGCCGACGGCGTCTGGCTCCTGCGGGGGGACTTCCGCGGGGCGATGAACATCTACTTCATCGAGGACGGTGACGGGGTGGTCCAGTTCGATGCCGGGACCAGGAGCATGCGCAAGGCGGCGGCCGCGGCGGCGCAGCAGCTCGGCGGCCTGAAGCGGGTGGTCCTCGGCCACGCCCACGCCGACCACCGCGGCACCGCCCCCTACCTGGGGGCGCCGGTCTTCTGCCATCCCGACGAGGTCGCCGATGCGGAAAGCGACGCCGCGATCGCCCCCTACTTCGACCTCTCGGAACTGCCGGTGCGCTGGGTGCGGACGATCTACCCCTTCCTGCTGCGGCGCTGGGATGGCGGCGCGGTGAGGATCGCCGGCACGGTGATCGAAGGCGACGAGATTGCCGGCTTCAAGGTCCTGCACTTCCCGGGCCACGCGCCCGGGCTGATCGGCCTCTGGCGCGAGAGCGACCGCCTGGCGCTGGTCTCCGACGTCGTCTATCTGGTCGACTCGGCCCGGCTGAAACCGCTGCCCGAGGGCGAGGCGAGCGTCCCCCACCCCGCCTGGGCCTGGGACCACGAGAAGGCGAAGGAGTCGGTGCGCAAGCTGGCGGCCCTGGAACCGCGGATCGTCGCCGCCGGGCACGAGCATCCGCTGCGCGGCGAGAACCTGCGCGAGACGCTGGTGCGGGCGGCCGAGAAGTACTGAGGGGAGCGCCCAGGGCGTGACCCCGAAGGCATCGGCGGCTCCGCTCGCATAAGTTGCCGTCCCAGATGATCGGGACCTACGCCTCGGCGGCGCTGATCTGCGCCGCCTCGCTGCTCGTGGGGCGCGCCATCCTCTCGCTCGCGGGACGGCGCTCGTGGTCGTGGCTGGAGCCGGCCGTCGGCTTCGCGGCGATCCTCACGGTGACCGGCGTGCTGGCCCGGGCGCCCGGCCATGGCACGAGCGCCACCCTCGGCGCGGCGGCGCTCGTCCTCCTCGCGGCGGCGGTCGCCTACGGCCGCCCCTACTCCGGGCGCGGGGCGCTGCGAGCGGGCGTGCCGGTGGCGGTGCTCGTCCTCCTGGCCCTGGCGATCCCCTTCGCGGTCAGCGGCCGCTGGGGGCTGCTCGGGGTCGGCTTCAACAACGACCTCGGCCTGCACCTCGCCTGGGCGGAGTGGCTGCGCAGCGGCTTCGGGCCGGCGCCGGACGCCGGCTACCCGCTGGGCCCCCACGGCCTCGCCGTCGCCGTCGCCGCGGTGCCGGGGATCGGCCTCGGCCAGGCGTTCGTCGGCGAGATCGTCGCGATCGGCCTGCTGACCGGCCTCACCGCACTGGCGGTACTGAGCGACCTGGGGCCGGTGCGGCGGATGCTCGCCGCCTCGATGGTCGCCGTCCCCTACCTCGCCGCCTCCTACTTCGCCCAGGGCGCCTTCAAGGAGACCGCCGAGGCGCTCTTCGTGCTCGCCTTCGCGGTCTACCTCGTGGCGCCGGGGGCGCTGCCGACCGGGCGCTGGCCGCGAGCCTGGTTCTTTCTGCCGCCCCTGGCGCTGGCCGGCGGCGCCTTCTTCGTCTACAGCTTCGCCGGGCTCGCCTGGCCGGTGGCAATCCTCGCCGTCTGGGCGCTCAGCCTGCCCGAGGTGCGCCGGGCGCTGCGCCCGCGGACCGTGCTGCGCTTCCTGCTGCGGCCGCTGACCCTGCTGGCGATCGTGGTGCTCGCCGCCCTGGCGGTGGCGGTGACGGTCGCCGGCCCGTTCGGCTTCGCCCACACGTTCGACAAAGTGGCCGGCAGCAGCACCTACGGGCCGGTCTCCCCGCTGGAGGCGCTGGGCATCTGGCCCGCCTCCAACTACCGCCTGGAAGCCGAAGGCGGCGCCCACCTGACCGGGCTCGACGGGACGATCGCGATCCTCGCCCTGCTGGTCGGGGTCGCCTGGTGGGTGCGGCGGCGGGAAACGACGATCCCGCTGGCGCTCGGCGGCGGTGCCCTGCTCTACCTCGCCTCGCTGCCCTCCAGCGGCGACTACTCGCAGGCCAAGGCGCTGATGATCATCGCCCCGCTGGCGATGCTGGTCGTCGTCCGGCCGCTGGTGGCCGAGTTCCCCGGCCGCCGCCGTAACTCAGAACGCACTTCCTCCCGCATAGCGGGAGAAACCGCGGTCTCGGCACGCGGCGCGGCCCTAGTGCGGGTCGGCTGGGCGGCGCTGGCGATGGTGTTCTTCGCGGGCGCGGCCTACTCGAGCTTCCTGGCGCTGCGCGACGCCCCGGTCGGGCCGCCCGGGCACGGCGCCGAGCTGAAGGCCTTCCTGCCGATCCTGCACGGCAAGTCGGTCCTCTACGCGGGCCAGGACCGCTACGCGGCCTACGACCTGCTCGGCGCCGACACCCACGTGCCGCTGGTCGAGTTCCCCGACCCGGAAGTCTCGCCGAACCCCGAGAAGCCCTTCGACACCGGCGACGCCTACAGCCCGATCGACTTCGACTCCTTCTCGCGCGGCACCCTGGACCGCTTCCCCTACGTGATCACCAGCCGCGGCGCCTGGAACAGCCAGGCGCCCCCGAACTTCCAACGCGTCGCCTCGACGCCGTCCTTCGTCCTCTGGCGGCGCACCGGGCCGACGCCGGAAAACCGCCACGTGCTGCTCGAGGGGACCGAGGCCGCGGCCAGCGCCGGCTGCGCCTCGCCGGAGATCCGGATCCTGCTCTCCCGCCCCGGCCGCGCCTCGCTCTTCCCCGGCGCGGTGATCGGCCCCAAATCGGCCTGGGACGGGGGCA
>DASVWP010000080.1:0-8344 GCA_036393155.1 Solirubrobacterales bacterium
GGCTCGGCTCGCCCGGCGCTCTTTGCCGGCGGCGCGGACTGTTCGGTCGCCGCGGGCCCGGCGCCACTGGGCTCCAGCGGGATCGCGGGCGGCGGCAGGCCTTCGTCTTCGAGCTGGCGCACCGCTGCGCGCGCCTGGTCGCGGACCTCCTCGACGCTCAGACCCTTCAGCGCCGCGATGTCCTCGTAGCCCTGCTCGCCGCGCTGCGCCAGCAGTCGCAGCATCGCTTTCTGGTCCTCGCTCAGCCCCACCGTCGAAAGCCTATGCGAGCGTCGGGCGTCACGGCACGCCGCCCGGGCGGGCTCGCGAAGCCTTAACGTCGGCGGCGGATAGGGTTGCGCCGGTGAGCGAGCGCGAGGAGCCGATCTCCCACTTCGACGCCCTCGTCGGGACGGAGTGGCTCGACGACGACCCCGACCACGCCCGGGTTCGGGTGGCGATGCGCGACGAGCTGCGCCAGCCGGTCGGCCTGCTGCACGGCGGGGTGATGTCGACCCTGGTCGAGAGCGTCTGCTCGCGGGCCACCGCGCTCGCCGTGTTCGGCGAGGGGAACGTGGCGATGGGCCAGTCGATCAGCGTCAGCTTCATCCGGCCGGTGACCGAGGGCCATGCCGAAGTCCAGGCCCGGGCTCGTCACCGCGGCCGCACCACCTGGGTCTGGGATGCCGAGGTCAGCGACGCCGAGGGAAGACTCTGCGCGCTGGCGCAGATGACGATCGCCGTGCGGCCGATGCCGCAGCGCCCCTAACCGCCGAAGCGGTTGGTGATCGGCAGCCGGCGGTCCTTGCCGAATGCCTTCGGGGTGATGCGGATGCCGGGCGCGGCCTGGCGGCGCTTGTACTCGGAGCGGTCGACGAGCCGGATCACCTCCTGGACCGTCTCCGCCGGCAGCCCGGCGGCGACCATCTCGGCCTGGCCCTGGTCGCGCTCGACGTAGGCCTCGAGGATCCGGTCGAGCAGCTCGTAGGGCGGCAGCGAGTCGACGTCGCGCTGGTCGGGCCGCAGCTCGGCCGAGGGCGGTCGCTCGAGCACGCTCGCCGGCACCAGCTCGCGCCCGGCGCGCTCGTTGCGCCGTTGGACCAGGTCGTAGACGAGCAGCTTCGGGACGTCCTTGATCACCGCGAAGCCGCCTGCCATGTCGCCGTAGAGCGTCGCGTAGCCGACCGACATCTCGCTCTTGTTGCCGGTCGTCAGGACCAGCCAGCCGTGGCGGTTGGAGAGCGCCATCATCAGGTTCCCGCGGATCCGCGCCTGGATGTTCTCCGCCGTCAGGTCGGGCTCCGAGGGCCGCGTCGGGTCCCGCGGGACCGCCTGCTCTTCCTCCTCCAGCAGGCCTCCGAGGGCCTCCTCGTAGGAGCGCATCATCGGCTCGATCGGCACCTCGATCAGCTCGCAGCCGAGGTTGCGAGCGATAGTTCTGGCGTCCTCCTGGGTTTCTTGACTGGAATGCGGAGAAGGCATCACCACGCAGCTCACGCGCTCGGGCCCGAGCGCGTCGACGGCGAGCATCGCGACCAGCGCCGAGTCGATGCCTCCGGAGAGGCCGAGGCCGACGTGGCGGAAGCCGTTCTTGCCGACGTAGTCGCGCAGCCCGAGGGTCAGGGCGCCGTAGACCTCCTCGACGTCGGGCAGGGGCTCGGCGAGGGGGGCGCCCCTGTCGTCGGGGATCTCGCATACGAGCAGCTCGGGCTCGAACTGGGCGGCGCGGGCGATCGTCCGCCCCTCGGGGTCGATCACCAGGCTCTGGCCGTCGAAGACCAGTTCGTCCTGGCCGCCGACCAGGTTGCAGAACGCGAAATAGGTGCCGTAGGCGCGGGCCCGCTCGGCGAACATCGCCTCCCGCTCGCGTCCCTTGCCGCGATGGTAGGGCGACCCGGAGGGGTTGGCGATCAGCTGCGCGCCCTGCTCGGCCTCGGCCGAGGCCGGCGCCCCCGGCGCCCAGCAGTCCTCGCAGATCGTCAGCCCGATCCGCAGCTCGCCGCAGTCGTAGACCATCGGCTCCTGGGCGGGGACGAAGTAGCGCTGCTCGTCGAAGACCGCGTAGTTGGGGAGCCGGTTCTTGCGGTAGACGCGGCGGACCTCGCCATCGGCGAGGACGGCGAGCGAGTTGTGGGCGTGGCGGAAGTCCTCGCCGGGGAAGGGCTCGGCGAAGCCCACCATCACGGTGATCCCGTCGACTCCCTTCGCCAGCTCCTCTACCGCGCGCTGGTTGGCGGCCAGGAAGTGCCGCTTCAGATAGAGGTCCTCGGCCGGGTACCCGGGGATGCAGAGCTCGGGGAAGATCGCCAGCTCGGCCCCCGCCTCGCGGGCGCGACCGATCCACTCGGCGACCATCGCCGCGTTGCCGTCGATGTCTCCGACGGTGGGGTTGATCTGAGCGAGGGCTATGCGCACGCGGTTCCGCCGTCGTCCATGGGCGAGGTAACGCTACCCGGCCGGCCGGGCCCGACACCGCCCCACGGTAGGGTCCCGGCGATGCGAAGCCGCCGTCGAGCGCTGGTCGGTGTCATGGGGGCGGCCCTGATGCTGGGCGCCGCGCTGCCCGCGGCAGCCGCGGCCGCTCCGGGGGCGGACGTCCCCTCGCTCTACCAGGCGGTGCCGAGCCTGGCCTCGATCGCCCAGAAACCGTTCATCGCGCCCCAGCCGCGGCCGACCGAAGCGCACGGCCGGCCGACCGACAACCCCGACCCCAACCGCAACGCCTACACCGTCCCCGAGGCGCCGAACTCGCCCGCCTGCGAGAAGAACTTCTGCGTCCACTGGGTGGCCGAGGGCCTCGACGCCCCCAACCTCACCGACTCCAACGGCGACGGGATCCCCGACTACGTCGACCGCGTGCTGCGGGTCGCCGAACACGTCCACTACGTCGAGAACGTGAAGCTCGGCTGGCGCGAGCCCAAGAGCGACGGGCGCAAGGGGGGAGGCAACGGCAAGACCGACATCTACCTCTCGGAGATCGGGGGCCAGCTGTTCGGATACGCGGCCCCGGATCGCGGCCAGGCCGGCAAGGGCCATCTGCTGCCGCGGCGGCTGCACGGCTACCTCGTGCTGGACAACGACTACAGCCAGTTCGAGTTCCCGGGGACGAGCCAGATCCACGACCTCGAGGTGACCCTGGCCCACGAGTACAACCACATCCTCCAGTTCGGCTACGACGCCTTCCAGGACCCCTGGTTCGCCGAGTCGAGCGCGACCTGGATGGAGGACCAGGTCTACAACGGGATCAACGACTACCTGCGCTACATCGGCCGCTGGGTGAAGCGCTACGACACGCCGCTGACCGCGAGCTCGATCAAGGAGTACGGCTCGGCCGTCTGGAACACCTGGCTGCAGCGCCGCTACGGCACGAACATCATCCGCAGCGCCTGGTCGCGGGCGATCCACACCAAACCCGGCGGCTTCTCGGTCAACGCCTACGAATCGGCGATCCGCGCCGCCTCCAAGGGCCGCTCCACCCTCGGCCAGGAGTTCACCCGTTTCGCCGCCGCGGTGGCCGAGTGGCGCACCGGCCGGGGCTTCCGCGAGAGCTACCTCTATCCCGACGCCCCGCGCCAGGGCAGCCTGCCGCTGAACGGGACGCGGCTGACCAGGTTGTTCAACCACACCACCTTCGAGTTCCTGCGCGTCCACGCCGGCGGCGGCCGCGCGGTCGTGCTCCACGTGCTCGCCCCGCGCGGGATCGCCTCCGGGATCGCCCTCGTCGGACGCGTCGGAGGACAGCGGCACGGGCACGCGGTGACCCGCCTCGTCTACCGCCGCGGTGGCGGGCGCATGACCGTGCGCCTCCGCGACCCCGGCCGCTTCGCGCGGATCACCGCCGTGGTCGTCAACGCCGACGCCCGGGCCAACGGCTACAGCGCCCGCCGCCTCGACTGGCGCTACCTGACCGACCGCATCCCCTTCCAGCTCAGCGGCCAGCTGGTTCGCTGAGCGCCGGACGGCGGAGCGCCCAGGAGCGCTAGGCGCGCTGCTCGGCGACGGCGGCGCTGCCGTTGCCCTGCGCCGTGGCCAGGTGGGTGCGGCGTTTCGGCGCCGGCGCGGTGGCGATCATCTCCTCGGTCGCCGCCTCGAGGTCGAGGGCGAAGCTGTCGAGGTCGGCCATCGCGTCGTAGTCGCCGACCAGGCCGAAGTTGACCTGTCCGTTGTAGGACATGATCCCCACGCAGAGCGCCTGGCGGCGGGCCAGGGGGACCATCGGGAAGATCGACTCCATCTGCCGTCCCAGCACGTAGAGCGGGAACTGCGGCCCGGGGACGTTGGTGACGACGAGGTTGAAGAAGCGCTGCGCCGGCTGCAGCCGGGCCGCCTGGGAGGCCAGCGTGGTCGGCGCGAAGTCGGTCAGCTTGGTGAGGATTTCCGCCCCCACCGCCTGTCCGGAGGACTTCAGGTCGCCCATCCGCTCGGTGGTCAGGTGCAGGCGCTCGACCGGGTCCTCGCTCCAGACCGGGAGCGGCGCCATCATCGCCGTGATCCGGTTGCCGAGGGCGCCGCGCTCCTCCGCCTGGCGGACGCTGACCGGGACCATCGCCCGCATCTCCAGGCCCTCGGTCTCGTGGCCGCGGGCCCGCAGGTAGCGGCCGATCGAGCCGGTGACGACCGCGAGGATCACGTCGTTGACCGTGCCGCCGTGGGCGTCCTTGACCCGCTTCAGGTCGTCGAGGCTGGCCTGGGTGATCGCGAAGCGCCGGTGCGGCCCGATCTCGACGTTGAAGACGGTGTGGGGGGCGCCGAGGCCGGCGCCGATCATCTTCGAGGTGGCGCTGATCCCGTGCAGCACCTGGCGCGGACCGCGGAGGGCGGCGCGCACGCCGCGGACGATCTCCTTCGGGCTGGTCATCCGCTCGCGCAGCGCGTCGGCGAGCAGCTTGAGGTCGGTCGGCTCCGGGCGCGCCAGCCACGGCGGGGCGGCCGGCGGCGGGCCCTTGGGCTCGCGGTCGAGGTCGAAGAGGACGGTGGTGATGTCCACCCCGGAGACGCCGTCGACCAGCGCGTGGTGGCTCTTGCCGATGATCGCGAAGCGGCCCTCGTAGAGCCCCTCGACCAGCCAGAGCTCCCAGAGTGGCTTGGTGCGGTCGAGCTGCTGGGAGAAGATCCGCGAGGCGAGGTTGCGCAGCTGCTCGTCGGAGCCCGGCGCCGGCAGCGCGGTCTGCCGCACGTGGTAGTCGAGGTTTAGGTGGGGGTCGTCGATCCAGACCGGCCGGCCCTGGTCCAGCGGCACGAAGCGCAGCTTCTGGCGGAAGCGCGGCACCAGGTGCAGGCGCGAGGCGATGTGGTCGCGGAACTCCTCGTGGGTCGGCGCCGGGCCCTCGAAGATGCTCACCGAGGCGACGTGCATGTGCGCCCCCGCGCGCTCCAGGTGGATGAAGGAGGTGTCCAGCCCGCTCAACCTGTCAGCAGCCACGCACTCATCTTCGCACAGCTAGCTCAAATTAGGTAGCGGCTTTTCTTGGCTTCGCAGAGCCATTTGCAGCTTCGCTTGCCGTTAAGGATTTGTGTGCGAGTGCTCACATTCCGAGACATCCGGGGTTCCTAACGTGTTGTCTTCCTAAACGAAGAACCCATCTGCCGAGTCCCGTCGCACGCGCGGCCGGGAGCGGGGGACCCAATCGCCGCGGAGCCATCCGCGGCCGGGGCGAATCGGGCGGCGAGCCGCCCGTAGCGAGTCCGGCGAGGGCCGGGGCCGCGAGCCCGTCAGCTAACCCCGTAGGCAGCAGAAAGCGAGTTGAAGAAGACACGATGCGATACCTCCTGCCCGCGGTCGCGGCCGCGGTCGCCCTGGCGGCCGGCACCACGGCGGCCGCGGCTGATTCGCAGCCCCAGCACCAGCGGCCCGCCCGGGTCGCCTCCCACGTCACCCTGCACCTCTCCAAGCACTCGGTGCTGCAGGGCGACGGCATCGCCATCCATGGCAAGGTGCGGCCAAGCGGCCGCCACCGGGTCAAGGTGCTGGTCGAAGGAACCCATCCCACCGTCATCCACACGATGACCCGGCGCAACGGCAGCTTTGCCCTGCGCTGGCGGCCCGCGCGGATCGGCGACTACTCGGTGCGCGCCTACGGGGTCCACGACCGCCATGTCCGCGGCTCGTTCAGCCCCGGCCGGCAGCTCACCGCCTACCACCTGGCCGGCGCCTCCTATTACGGCCCCGGCCTCTACGGGAACGGCGTCGCCTGCGGCGGCACCCTGATGCCGAACACGATGGGAGTGGCGAACAAGACGCTCCCCTGCGGCACCAAGGTGACGCTGCGCTACCACGGCCGCACGGTCACCGTGCCGGTGATCGACCGCGGCCCCTACGTCGCCGGCCGCGAATACGACCTCACCGAAGCGGTGAAGGACCGGCTCGGCTTCCCCGGCGTCGGGGACGTGATGGCCGACCGCTAGGTCGAGCGTTCGCTGTTTGTCGCGCATAGGGCGACAAACAGCGAACGGAACGGGTCAACCCGCGAGGGCGAGCCGGAGCTGGTCGCCGACCGGCTCCGGCTCCTCCGCGTGGGCGGCGTCGAAGCCGGCGACCCGGACGCCGAGCAGGCGCACCGGCCGCGGCGGGTCGTAGGCCCGCAGCAGGTCGAGGGCGACCGGGCCGACCACGGCCGGGTCGTTGGTCGGCCGCTCGACGGTGTGCGAGCGGGTGACGTTGGTCCAGTCGTCGAGCCGCACCTTGATGCCGATCGTCCGGCCCTCGAGGTCGCGCTTCCGCAGCCGCCGGCAGAGCTCGGCCGCCAGCTCGGCGACGTGGCGCTCCATCTCCGCCCGGTCGCCGAGGTCGACGTCGAAGGTGATCTCGGTCGACTGCGACTTGGTCTCCCGCGAGACGCTGACCGGCGTCTCGTCCCAGAGCCGGCCGCGGGCGTGCAGCCAGGCCCCCGAGCGCGGGCCGAAGGTCGCCTCCAGCTCCTCCCGGCTGCGCATCCCGAGCTCGGCCAGGGTCGCGACGCCCATCCTCTCCAGCCGCTCGACGGTCTTCGGGCCGATTCCGGGGATCAGCCCGGGCGAGGAGAACGCGAAGCGCTCCAGCGCCGCCTCGCGCGAGAGCACGACCAGCCCCGCGGGCTTGCCGAGCTCGCTGGTGATCTTGGCCAGCATCCGGCTCTCGGAGATCCCGACCGAGCAGGTCAGCCCGGTCTCCGCCCGGATCTCGCTGGCGACCCGCCGCATCCTCGCCTTCGGCGAGAAGAGCCCCGTGAGGTCCAGATAGGCCTCGTCGAGCCCCACCACCTCGACCGTCTCGACGTTGCGCCGCAGCACCTCCATCACCTGCGCCGAGGCCTCTCGGTAGGCGGGGAAGTCGGGCTTCAGGTACACGGCATCCGGCAGCCGCCGCCGGGCGATCGCGGCCGGCATCGCCGAGTGGATGCCGGCCAGCTTGCGCGCCTCGTAGCTCGCCGTCGTCACCACCGCCCGTGGCCCCGACCCGCAGACGATCACCGGCTTGCCCCTCAGCTCCGGCCGCCGCCGCAGCTCGACCGACGCGTAGAACGCGTCCATGTCCAGATGGGCGATCGTACGTTCGAAGGCCACCCCCGGATCGTAGGGGCGGAGCGGGACGGGTTCGCGGCTATCCGGAAGCCGCGTCGAGCGGCTCGGTGACGCTGGCGAACGGCAGGGCGTAGAAGACCGCGACGCCTCCGCAGATCGCCAGCGAGACGTAGGGGGAGAGGAGCGCGAGGACCGCGGCGAGCAGGTAGGGGACCGAGCCGCCGACGCCGCGGACGATCATCGCCCGGCGCCGCCGGAGCGGGATCGGCGGGTCGAGCAGGTCGGACCTGGCGAAGAGGATGTGGCGGTTGGTGGCGCCGAAGGCCAGGCCCATGACCAGGAAGGAGGCGCTGTAGACGGCGGCCGCCAGGTGCTCGCCGCTGCCCTCCTTCAGGTAGGCGGCCATCAGGGCGGTGGTGAAGGGCAGGACGCCGACCGACATCAGCAGCAGCAGGTTCAAGATCATCGTCGGGTGGTCGACCCGGGAGATCCGGCGCAGCATCGCGTGGTGGTTGATCCAGATGATCCCGATCGTCAGGAAGGAGATGACGTAGGCCGCGTAGCTGGGCCACTGGGCGGCGAGCTGGTGGCCGAGATCGCCGCTCCCGGGCCTCGGCACGTGGATGTCGAGGACCAGCAGCGTGATCGCGATCGCGAACACGCCGTCGGAGAAGGCCTCGACCCTGCCGGTGCTCATCGCAGAGGGTTTCGGCGGGGCGTGGAGCCCTCCTGCGGCGGGTAGGATCGGCCCATGGCCGATGTGACGCCGGTCCAGATCGACGAGATCGACTCGATCAGCGGGGTCCTCGAGGGGATCACCTTCTACCGGGCCACCGGCGGTCTTGGCGTCGAGTCCTTCGGGATC
>DASVWP010000081.1:0-5928 GCA_036393155.1 Solirubrobacterales bacterium
GCGGTGAGGAAGGCGCCGACGTAGCCGCCGATCGCGAAGATCAGGTACATCCCGCCACGCGAGCCGGCGTAGGCGAGGATCTCGTCCTTGGAGAAGAAGCCCGAGGTGAGCGGGAAGGCGGCGAGGGCGAGGCCGCCGCAGAGCATGGTGATCGAGGTGAACCGCATCGCCTTGCCGAAGCCGCTCATCTTGTCGATGTTCTGCTCGTTGCCCATCGCGGCGATGATCGAGCCGGCCGCCATGAACAGCAGCGCCTTGAAGAAGGCATGGGTCATCAGGTGGAACATGCCGGCGCTGTAGGCGCCGATCGAGACGCCAACGACCATGTAGCCGATCTGGCTCATCGTCGAGTAGGCGATCGCCCGCTTCAGGTCGGTCATCACCAGGGCGATCGTCGCCGCCACCAGCAGGGTCGCCAGGCCGACGAAGGCGGCGATGTCGGCGGCGGTCGGAGCGAGGACGAAGAGCACGTGGGTGCGGGCGATCAGGTAGACGCCGGCGGTGACCATGGTCGCCGCGTGGATCAGCGAGGAGACCGGCGTCGGCCCCTCCATCGCGTCGGGCAGCCAGGTGTGGAACGGCAGCTGTGCCGACTTGGCGAAGGCGCCGACCAGGAGCAGCAGGCAGATCGCGGTGACCGTCCACTGGTTGGTGTGGAAGACCTGCGGCGCCTTGGCGAAGACTTCCTGGTATTCGAAGGTCCCCAGGTCGCGGAAGATCAGGAAGGCGGCGAGGACCAGGCCGATGTCGCCGACGACGTTGATCACGAAGGCCTTCATCCCCGCCTTGGTCGCCGTCGTGCGCCGGTACCAGAAGCTGATCAGCGCGTAGGAGGTGAAGCCGACGAAGGCCCAGCCGACGATCAGCAGCACGAAGTTGCCGGCGAGGACCAGCAGCAGCATCGAGAAGACGAAGAAGTTGAGGTAGCTGAAGAAGCGGTGGTAGCCCTCGTCGGAGCGCATGTAGCCGACCGAGTAGAGGTGGATCAGCGCCGAGACGCCGGCGACCACGAGGACCATGAAGACCGAGAGCGGGTCGACGAAGATCCCCACTTTGATCTGCAGGCCGGCGACGCTGGCGTATTCCCACAGCGAGGAGGCGTGGTGGCGGGCGTCGGGCGATTCTCCGAGCAGGTTGACCAGCGCCCCGACGCCGCAGACGAAGGCGAGGCCGATTGCCAGCGTGCCGATCGCCCCGGCGACCCTCGCCGGCAGCGCCCGGAAGCCGAGCGCGACGACGATCGAGCCGAGCAGCGGGAAGAGCAGGACCAGCCAGGCCCAGGTGGTGGCGCTCACCCTCGCAGCTCCCTCAGGTCGTCGACGTCGAGCGGCAGGCGGCGGCGGAAGATCGCGACGATCAGGCCGAGGCCAACGACCACCTCACAGGCGGCGATCACCATCACCACCAGGGCGAAGACCTGCCCCTGCTGGTTGCCGACCATGCGGCTGAAGGCGACCAGCGCCAGGTTGCCGGCGTTCAGCATCAGCTCGAGGCAGAGCAGGATCACCATCGGGCTGCGGCGGATCAGGATGCCCACTGCGCCGGTGCAGAAGAGGAGTGCTGAGAGGACTACGTACCAGGCGATGTTCATGGGGCGGGGGTCACCCCCTCCGAACGCTTCGCGGAGTGTTCTGAGGGGGCGACCCCCGCCCCTCCGGCAGTGGCTGACAGGACGGGCTCCTCCCGACGGCGGGCTGCCAGGACGACCGCGCCCACTGCGGCGAGGAGGAGCAGGATGGAGGTCGCCTCGAAGGGGAGGAGGAACTTTTCGAGGAGGAGGCGGCCGATCGCGGCGGGGTTGCCGAAGCCGGCGGAGACTTCGGGGCCGTGGGTGTCGAGCGCCTTCAGCGCCGAGGAGAGGATCGCCGCGCTGAGCTCGACGAAGAGGACGACCGCGAGCAGCATCCCGAGGAAGCGCTGGCCGGGGATCGAGTCCCAGGCCGACTCCCCTCCGCCGCCGACGTAGGCGACGACGAAGACGTAGAGCACCATCACCGCGCCGGCGTAGACAACCACCTGGGCGGCGGCGACGAAGGCGGAGGTGAGCAGGAGGAAGAGCACGGCGAGCGAGAACAGGTGGGCGATCAGCGCCAGCACGCTGTAGAAGGGGTTGCGGGCGGCGACCACGCCGATCGCGCCGCCGAGCGCGCCGAGCGCGGCGATGAAGAAGAGCACGGCTTCCATCTATTCGCCCTCGCTTTTCAGCGGCGTGCGCTCGATCGGCTCGGCGAGCAGCATCTCCTTGGTGAAGATCAGGTCGTGGCGGCTGTAGTCGGCCATCTCGTAGTCGTGGCCCATCGTGATCGCGTCGAACGGGCAGGCGATCTCGCAGTAGCCGCAGAAGATGCAGCGCGAGAGGTTGATCTCGTAGACGGCGGCGTAGCGCTCGCCGGCCGAGACGCGGTCGCCGGGGACGTTCTCGGCGGCGACGACGCGGATGCAGTCGGCGGGGCAGGCGGCGGCGCAGAGCGAGCAGCCGACGCATTTCTCCAGCCCGGTGTCCTCGAAACGATGCAGTTTGTGGCGGCCGCGGAAGCGCGGGTAGACCGGCGTCTTCTCCTCCGGGTACTCGATCGTCATCGGCCCCTCGATCAGCCGCGACATCGTCGTCTTCAGCCCGCGCAGGGTCTCGCCGAAGGCGCGGTAGGCGCCGCCGATGCCGCCCGGTTCGGGTCCGCGCTGGACCTCGACCACCTCGGTCGAGTCCAGGTACGGCGCGGCCTTGGGATCGAAGCTCATTGCAGCCCTCCAAAGGCGCTTTTGTTCGGCATAGCCGAACAAAGTCGACAGGTCCTCACGTCGTCACCACCAGGACCGCGGTCACCAGGACGTTGAGGGTCGCCAGCGGCAGGAGGATTTTCCAGCCCAGGGTCATCAGCTGGTCGTAGCGCAGCCGCGGCAGGGTCGCCCGCACCCAGATGAACAGCAGCACCAGGGCGAGCATCTTCAGCAGCATCCAGATCGGGTCCAGCCAGTCCGGCCCGGGGCCCATCCAGCCGCCGAGGAACATCGCCGCGGCGAACCCCGAGACGACCAGGATCTCCATGTATTCGACCAACAGGAAGGAGCCGAAGCGCATGCCGCCGTACTCGGTCATGAATCCCTGGACCAGCTCCGCGTCGGCCTCCGGCATGTCGAACGGGGTGCGATTGGTCTCCGCGAAGCCGGCCAGCATGAAGACGATGAAGCCGACGAACTGCGGGATCACGAACCAGATCCCGCCCTGAGCGTGGACGACCGAGACCAGCGAGAGCGAGCCGCTCATCATGATCACGCCAAGCAGCGCCAGGCCCATCGAGACCTCGTAGGAGATCAGCTGAGCGGCCGAGCGCATGGCGCCGAGCAGGCTGTATTTGGAGCCTGAGGACCAGCCGCCGAGCAGCAGGCCGTAGAAGGCGATCGAGCCGACCGCGAAGAAGTAGAGGATCCCGATCGGGACGTCGATCCCGTAGAGCCCGACCCCGTCCTGGACGTCGCCCCAGGGGATGATCGCCAGCGCCAGGACGCCGGAAAAGACCGGTAGCAGCGGCCCGAGGACGAACAGGGTCGGGATCGCGTTGGCGGGGCGGAACGACTCCTTGGAGATCAGCTTGCCGACGTCGGCGAGCGGCTGCAGGATGCCGAAGGGGCCGACCCGGTTGGGGCCGTAGCGGTGCTGGAAGCGGCCGATCAGCTTGCGCTCGAGGACCGTCAGCAGCGGCAGGATCCCGAAGATCACGGCGAAGATCACGATCGACTTGACGATCATCACCCAGGTCGCTTCCGCGAACCCGATTTCAGCCACCGGAAGCATCTAGACGCCCGCCTCGACCAGCTTCTCGATCTGCACCTGGACCGGGCCGCCGTTCATCAGGGCGTTGGCATTTCCGTCGGAGACGCCCTCGGCCAGGAAGCAGACCCCCTCGGGCACCCGTTCCTTGATCTGCACGATCGCATGGACTCCGGTCCCGTTCTGGACGACGCGAACGGTTTCGCCGGGCTTCAGGCCGAGGCGTTCGGCGTCGGTCACCGACAGCTCCAGATGCTGCCTCGGCGTCAAGAACCTCAGCGGCGGGTTCAACTCAGTGATCGGCCCAGCCCACAGGTCGCGGTAGGTGCCTAGGGACAGGGAGGGGGCCGGTGCACCCTCCTCACTCGCCTGCCTGGCTGAGTCGGCTGCCGCCGTCCGAGGGCCGTTCTGGGCCAGCGGCGCAAAACGTTCGGAGGGTGCACCGGCCCCCTCCGCGCCACTTGGGACGGTCGCGGGCTGGGGGAGATTCGCGGCGGCCGGGGTGTCCTGCCAGCGGACTCCGCGGCCGCCGATCAGCGCGTCGTCGATGCCGTTGTAGAAGCGGACGGCGTCGGTGAGGGCGGCGAAGGCGGTGGGCTGGGAGTCGATGCCGGTGTCGAGGCCGAGAGCACTGGCGAGCTCGCTGAGCACCAGGTAGCCCGGGCGGACGTCGCCAGGGCGGCCGGCGCTGGGCCGGACACGCTGCAGGCGGCCGTCGGGATGGGTGACCGTGCCGTCTTTCTCCGCATGCGTCTCCAAGGGGAAGAGGACGTCTGCCTTTGAGCTGGTCACGTTCTCGTGCATGGAGAAGACGACGAGGTGATCGGCAGCGGTCAGAGCTGACTCCCACGCCTTGGTGTCCGGGAAGTCGCGGATCGGGTCGACGCCGAAGAGGATCAGGCCGTCGATCTCGCCGGCCTCCAGGGCGGCGCGGATCTCCTCGGTCGGCTTGCCGACGGTGACCTCGGAGAGGCCCGGACCGGCGTCGGGGAGGCAGCCGGCCTCGCGCAGGCCGCGGGCGTTGGCGAAGTCGGGGACTTCCAGCAGGCCGGAGCCGTCGGTATCGGCGAGGCCGAGCGTCGCGGCGAGGTCGAGCAGCGCCGCGGTGGCGCCGTCGCGGGCGATCCGCTCGCCCCACAGAATCACGACCTTGCCGGCGCCGCGCAGGACGTCGGCGATCGGCGCCTCGGGCCCCTCGCCACCGTCGCGCAGGGCGCCGGCGAGGCCGAAGAGGAAGGCGGTCGCGCCGCCGGGCGCGAAGCGCACCGTGGCCTCCGCGCCACCGTCGAGCGCGGTCGGGCGCTCGGTCGCCACCGCGAGCCGGGCGCCGTTGCGGCGGATCGCCTTGCGCACGCGCAGGTCGAGGATCGGCGAGCTGTGCAGTGGGTCGGTGCCGAGGACGAGGATCGCGTCGGCGTCGTCGATGTCGCGGACCCTGGCGCTCAGCGCCGGCTCGGAGAGGCGGAGGATCTCCCCGCGACCGGCGCCGCGCGAGGGCCGCGAGTCGACGTGCGGGGAGTCGAGCGCCTCGCGGAGGATCCGTTGCAGCAGGTGGGCCTCCTCGTTGGAGGCGTCGCCGACCAGCGCCGCGACCCGGCCGGCGCCGGCTTCGCGCAACCCGCTCGCCGCCGCGGCGATCGCCTGCTCCCAGCCGGCCTTGGCGCCGCCGCGCAGCCGCGGGCCGTCGATCCGCGTGGAGTCGACGAACATCTCGAAGCCGTAGCGGCCGCGATCGCAGAGCCAGCCGTCGTCGACCTCGGCGTTGTCGCGGGTCACGACCCGTTTCACCCGCTCGTCGCGGACCGTGAAGCTGACGTTGCACTGGCTCGGGCACAGCGTGCAGACCGAGCCGGCCTGCTCGATGTCCCACGGGCGGGCGCGGAAGCGGTAGGTGTAGTTGGTCAGCGCGCCGACCGGGCAGATGTCGGTGATGTTGCCGTGGAAGGGGGCGACGTAGGGCCGCTCGTCGAACGTCCCGACGAAGGTGCGGTCGCCGCGCTCCAGCAGCTGCAGCTGGGCGTCTTCGGAAACCTCCTGGCTGAACCGCACGCAGCGGTAGCAGAGGATGCAGCGCTCGCGGTCAAGCGCGATCAGCGGCGAGAGTTCGATCGGCTTCTCGAAGTGCCGCTTGGCATCGGTGAAGCGACTCTTGCCGGCCC
>DASVWP010000082.1:0-4183 GCA_036393155.1 Solirubrobacterales bacterium
GCCTCGGCGAAGTGGTCGAAGAGCAGGCGCAGGACCGGCAGCGGCACCAGCATCCCGAAGCCATCGCGCAGCGCCACCCGGGCGCGGTAGATCGCCTGCCGCGCGGCGCCGCCGCTCACCCCCAGCGCCGCCGCGATCTCCTCGTGGCTCAGGCCTTCGAGCTCGCGCATCACGATCGCCGCCCGCTGCGGCTCGGGCAGCGCCCGCAGACGCGCCATCAGCTCGGCGACTTCCTCGCGGCGCTCCGCTTCGACAGCGGCGCTGGGGCTGCCGGCGATCGCCGCCGGCAGCTCCTCGGTCGCCGGGGGGCGGTCGCGCAGGTCGTTCAGGGCGGTGTTGCGGACGATCCGGTAGAGCCACGGCCGCAGCTCGATCTCCGCCTCGGAGCCCCGCAGGGCGAGCAGCGCCTTGGAGAAGGAGTCCTGGGTGACGTCCTCGGAGCGGGCGCCGACGATCGCCGCGGCGAAGCGGTCGAGCTGGCGCCGGTAGCGCCGCATGATCTCCTCGAAGGCGCCGTCGTAGCCCTCGCGCACCAGCCGCACCAGGCGGCGGTCGGGCTGGGTGCGCAGCGCCGGCCCGAGGAAGATCCGGCTGGCGAGCTGCTCTGCTGGCGGTGGCGGCATCTGGGTGGTGTCCTGGGTCCCTGCCTGCGCTACGGGTATGACAGCACGGCGGTTCGGTCGCTGACCCGGGACCTGGAACACACGTCCAGGCGAAAGATCACGCGAAAGTTGAGACCGAGACTAGGAGGCGACCGGCGCCGGCCGGCGCGCCTCGCCGGCCTCCGGCACGAAATCCGGCGGGGCGATCGCCAGGTAATGGCCGAAAGCCCAGTTGACGAAGCGCTTCGCGCCCATCAGCCGGATCATCGGGCCGAGCAGCCGCGGCGGGATCCGCGGCACCAGCCGCTGCGCCCGCAGCATCCAGCGGAACTTCCACTCGTGCGAGTCGTTGAAGGCGGCGTAGGTGGCGGCCGCCTGCTCGCGGCTCTGGCGGCCCTCGACCACGGCGCGCAGCTCGCGCCCCAGGGCGATGCCGAAGTACAGGGCGGTGCGGATTCCCTCGGCGGTCAGCGGCAGGCAGTGGCCGGAGGAGTCGCCGGCGAAGAAGACGCCGCCCTCGGTGGCGCGCCGCAGCTTGTGGGGGATCCAGTTGCCCTGGTAGCGGACGCGGTCGCGGCCGAGATCCTCGGCCAGCAGCTCGGTGGTCTGGCGGACGTGGAAGCGGGGGTCGAAGGAGCCGACCCCGACCCGGACCTCGTCGCGGGCCGGGAACGACCAGCCGTAGCCGGCGGGGACGTAGCGGCGGTCGATCCAGATCTCCAGGTCCTCGGCGCTGCCCTCCGGGTGCACCTCGAGGCCGCGCGAGAGCGGCGCGTCGGGTGGCTGGTAGCCGTCGCCGGAGGCCAGCATCCGCCGCCAGCCGAGCGCGTCGACGACCAGCGGAGCGGAGATCGTGCCGCGGTCGGTGTCGACGGCGATCTCGCCGCCGCCATTGCGCGGGGCGGCGCGGCCGTTCACCTTCGCGGTTTCAAAGGTGGCGTCGCACCCGCTCCACAGCAGCCGGCAGAGCTCGCGGTAGTCGAAGGTCGAGAAGGTCCACGGGAGCCGGTAGCGGCCCTTGCCGTGCGGGGTGTGGATCACCAGGCTGTCGAAGCGCTGGCGCTCGCAGTCCATCAGGCCGAGCCGCCGCAGCCACTCGGTGGGGATCCCGCAGGCGGAGGTCTGGCGCTCGCCGATCTCGTAACGGTCGATCAGCAGCACGTCGGCGCCGCTGCCCGCCAGCTCGCGCGCGACGGCGAGGCCGGCGAAGCTCGCGCCGCAGATCAGCACGTCCCGAGACCCGTCCAGGGGCGTGCGTTCGTCGCCGCGCTTGGTGGCTCGGACCGGCATCCCGAGCAGCGTATCTATCCACGTCTGCAGACCGGGGGCAGCGGTCGCGGCGTTTCTGCCATTATTGGCCGCCGTGTCCGCGACCGAGACCATGACCCCTGCCCCCAGCGCCACTCCCGTCGAGGGTTCCGGCGGCCTGCTGCTGCAGATCGACGGCAAGATCGTCCCCAACTACGCGGCGACGATGGTGTCCTTCGACGAGGGCGACGTGGTCAACGGCAAGGTCGTCCGCATCGACAAAGACGAGGTCCTGGTCGACATCGGCTACAAGGCCGAGGGGGTCATCCCGGCCGGCGAGCTCTCGATCCGCAAGTCCGTCGACCCCTCCGAGGAGGTCGAGATCGGCGAGCAGGTCGACGCTCTCGTCCTCACCAAGGAGGACTCCGAGGGCCGCCTGATCCTCTCCAAGAAGCGCGCCCGCTTCGAGAAGGCCTGGCGCAACATCGAGGTCGCCGCCGATTCCGGCGAACCGGTGACCGGCAAGGTGATCGAGGTCGTCAAGGGCGGCCTGATCCTCGACCTCGGGGTGCGCGGCTTCCTGCCCGCCTCGCTGGTCGACATCCGCCGCGTCCACAACCTCGACGAGTTCATGAGCCAGGAGCTCGAGTGCAAAGTCATCGAGCTCAACCGCAGCCGCAACAACGTCGTCCTCTCGCGCCGCGCCGTCCTCGAGGAGGAGCGCAAGGAGGTCCGCGAGCAGATCCTCGGCCGCCTCGAGCCCGGCCAGGTCGTGGAAGGCAAGATCTCCAACATCGTCGACTTCGGCGCCTTCGTCGACCTCGACGGGATCGACGGCCTGATCCACATCTCCGAGCTTTCCTGGAGCCACGTCAACCATCCCTCCGAAGTCGTCGCGATCGGCGACACGGTGCGGATCAAAGTCCTCGACATCGACCGCGACCGGCAGCGCATCTCGCTCGGCCTGAAGCAGACGCAGGAGGACCCGTGGCAGCGGGTGATCAGCACCCACCGTCCCGGCGACGTGCTCGAGGGCACGGTGACCAAGGTCGTCGCCTTCGGCGCCTTCGTCGAAATCCTCCCCGGGGTCGAGGGCCTGGTCCACATCTCCGAGCTCGCCGACCATCACGTCGAGAACCCGAGCGAAGTGGTCGAGCCCGGCGCGAAGCTGAACGTGAAGATCCTCGAGATCGACGAAGAGCGTCGCCGCCTCTCGCTCAGCATCAAGCGGGTCGAGGGTCAGAACATGCCGATGCAGGACCTCGGCGCCCAGATCGCCCAGGCCAGCGGCGAGCCGGCGGCCGAAGAGGTCGCCGAGGCTCCGGCCGAGGGCGAGGCTGCGGTCGAGGCCGAGGCGCCGGCCGCCGAAGTCGAGGCCGCCGAGGCCCCAGCCGCCGAGCCGGCCGTGGAGGACGTGGTCGAGGCACAGGCCCCCGAGGCCGAGGCCGAGGCTCCGGCTCCTGAGGTCGAGGTTCCGGCCGAGGCCGAGGCGCCCGCCGCCGAGGCCAACGGCGAGTCCTCCGAGGAGGACCCCGGCGAGGCGCACGAGGGTGAAACGGCCGCCGATCGGCCCGATTCTCCCGACAGCGTCGAAGAGGCCTCGGGCGACGAGGCCGAGAACGGCGAGTCCGACCAGGGCTGAGCGGCGCCCGTGGCGCCGCTGACGATCGGCCTCACCGGTGGGATCGCTGCCGGCAAGTCCGAGGCGCTGAAGGCGTTCGGCAGGCTCGGCGCCGCAACCCTCTCCAGCGACGCGGTCGTCCACGAGCTGCTGGACAGCGAGCCGCTGCGCGGGCGGCTGGTCGAGCGCTGGGGCCCCGAGGTGGTCGAGGACGGCAGCGTCAACCGCGCCCGGATCGGCCAGATCGTCTTCGCCGATCCCGACCAGCTGAGCTGGCTGGAGTCCCAGATCCATCCCCTGGTCGGGGAGCGGACCGCCGAATGGCTGCGAGCGCTGCCGGCGGAGACCGAGGTGGCGGTGGTCGAGGTGCCGCTGCTGTTCGAGGTGGGTCGGGACGATGTCTTCGACACCACGGTGGCGATCGTCACCGCCGACGAGGTGCGCCGGCGGCGCGCCGAGGCCCGGGGCCATGCCCTGGTGGACGAGCGCGAGGCGCTGCAGCTGACCCAGGCGGAGAAGGCCGAGCGCGCCGACCACGTCGTCGTCAATGACGGCAGCGTCGAGGACCTCGAAGAGGCGCTGTCCGCCCTGCTCGCGAAGCTGAGGGAATGAACCGCACGCGACGGGTCCGGCGCCGGCGGCGCGCCTTCGTCCTCGGCGCCGGGGCGGTCGCCGTCGGCCTCGTCCTCGGGATCCTGGTGGCCAACGGGAC
>DASVWP010000083.1:0-15198 GCA_036393155.1 Solirubrobacterales bacterium
GTCGCCGGCGTCTACCACGCCGGGGTCGGTTTCGAGGACGCCGGCGTCGTCGTCTCGATCCCGCTTGCCACGCGCCTGGCCGGCGAACGGCTGGGGGTGACGACGATCGCCGTGACCCTGCAGCCGCAGGCCGCCGAGGACCGGGTTGCCGCCCAGCTGCGCCGCGCCTTCCCGGGGACGATGACGATCGCCAATCCCGGCCAGGCGGCCCGCGCGAATCCGAGCTTCGGGATCATCGAAAAGGCGGTGCTGGTGATCGCCGTGCTGGCGCTGGTCCTGGGGGCGATCGCCGTGACCAACACGATGGCAATGGCGGTGCTGGAGCGCCAGCGCGAGCTCGCCCTGCTGGCGGCGATCGGGTGGAGCCCCCGCCAGGTCGGGACGGTCGTGATCGGCGAGGGGGTCGGAGTGGGACTGATCGGCGCCGCGGTCGGGGTCGGGCTCGGCATCCTGCTCAGCCAGCTGCTTGTCGGCCTGCTCGAAGCGGGCGATTTCGTCTCCCCGGTCCTCACCCTCTGGGGCGTGGGGCGGGGGATCCTGATCGGCCTGGCGATCGGCGTGCTCGGCGGCGTCTATCCCGCCTGGCGGGTGACCAGACGCCCCCCGGCGGAGCTGCTCGGCCGCTTCTAGCGCCCGCCTGCCCTAGCCAGGCGTCGGCTGCTCGCTGCCGCGCTCGATCCGGCCGTCGGCCATCTGCACCACCCGGTCGGCGTGCTCGCCGAGCAGCGGATCGTGGCTGGCGGTCAGCAGGGTCATCCCACGACTTACTCGGGCTCGCTCCAGGACCCCGAGCACCAGCTCCCCGGCCTCGGAGTCCAGCGAGCCGGTCGGCTCGTCGGCGAGCAGCAGCCGTGGCTCGTTGACCAGCGCCCGCGCCACCGCGACCCGTTGGCGCTCGCCGCCGGAAAGGGTCGCCGGTCGCTCCTCGGCTCGCTCGCGGAGCCCCACCTCGGCGAGCAGCTGCTCCGCCCGGCGGTGCCGCTCGGCCTTGCCGACGCCGGCGGCGATCAGCGGCAGCTCGACGTTGGCGCGCGCGGTAAGCATCGGCAGCAGGTGGTGGAGCTGGAAGACGAAACCGAGGGTGTCGCGCCGGAAGGCCGCCGCCGCGGCACCCCGCAGCCCGCTGACCGGCTGCCCGCCGACGGTCACGCGGCCGGCATCCGCGGGCTCGATCGCCGCGATCACGTTGAGCAGCGTGCTCTTGCCGCAGCCCGACGGCCCGGTGATCGCGACCACCTCGCCTGGCCTCACCGACAGAGAGACCTCGCGGAGCGCGTGGATGCGGCCGCCGAAGGTCTTGGAAACCCCCTCGACCTCGATCGCGACGCCGCTCACCGCCGCACCCTGACCGCGTAGTCGAGGTTGGTCGTGCCGAGCGGCGTGGTGACCACGGCGCGAAAGGTCAGCGGGATCCCCAGCGAGCGCGCCGGCCAGCGGAAGGTGTCGTGGAAGACGCCGCGGAACCGGTAGTGGGAGCGGTGGGCGACGACCTGCCCCGCAAACAGGTACTGGTAGCGGACCTCGGCGCTCAGGGGCCGGCCGTCGGGCCCGAAGGCGCGGATGACGATCGGCCAGGGGGCGCCGGCCCGGGGGCGGTGCGTGGCGGCGGTCAGCGTGACCTTCGCCTTCGGCGCCGCCGGCGCGGTCCTGGTGCTGTCACTCGAGGCGTGCCCCGATCCACACCCCGAGAGGGCGAGGAGCAGTGCGAATACCCCGGGTGTGAGACGAGCGCGCAAAGCCCTGATGCTCCCAGTTCCCGGAGTGCTCAGGCTTTGCCCTTGCGGTTTTCGGCGTGGGCGACCCGTTCGGCAGCCTGCCGAACCTCCTGGGTCGCCTCGCGGGTGGCGGCGATCGCCTCCTCGCGGGCAGCGGCGACCCCCTCGCTCGGCTTGCCGCCGACGATGTCGCGGAAGGCGTTCTTGAACCGCTCGGTACGGCGGTCGGGCGGGAAGCGCGCCTCGGAGCGCCGCTGCTTCCCGGGTCGCCGCTCCCCGTAGCGGCGCCGCGCCCAGGCCGACCCCGGCTTGCCGAGCCGGCAGGCGCCGTAGAGGGCGACCGGGAAGATGAAGAAGCCGACGGTCCCGTGCAGGACCCGTCCCTTGGCGAAGCAGATCGCCACCATCGCGAAGAGGGCCAGGGCGCCGACGATGCTGCCCGCCACGGCGCTGACGGAGCCGGTTTCGAAGCTCAGCGGGCTGAACCCGAGCAGGATCAGGCCCATCCCGGCGGCGGCGATCACCGTCGCGTCGATCGAGCTGCGCCCCTCCTCGGCCCAGTAGACGTCTTCGAGGTGCACCCAGAGCGCGAACTCGTCGATCGTCAGCCCCGCCCCGACGCCGAAGAAGAAGGCGCAGATCTCGGTCGCCGGGCTGTTGCCGTAGGCGAGGAAGCCGAGCGAGCCGGCGGCCATCATCGTCACGATCCCGAAGACCAGGTGGTGGAGGTGGACGCCGCTGTCGCTGACCACGCTGCCGGGCCACCACGGCACCTTGGGGCTGCGCATCAGTCGCGTGCTCATGCGGATGAAGGCGAAGGAGAGGAGGAAGCCGACGAGGACGAGGAAGAGTCCCTGCTCGTCGTGCGCGGAGAGCCGGTCCCAGAGGTCGGAGAAGATCGAGGCGGTGAGCGCCGGGTTCATGCCGGCACCGGCGCCGAGCGCAGGGCGGGGGCGGCGCCGTCCTCGGCTTCGATCAGCGTCAGGGTCAGCAGCACCGCGGCGACGGCGAAGAACGGGCTGGTCAGGACGTTGCCGAGCGACTCGGCGAGCCAGCTGGCGAGGAAGGTGTCTCCGAGCTGATGGTGGACGAAGCCGGCGATCCCGTCGGTGATCACGTCGCCGACGATCTCGATCGGGACGAGGACTCCGAACACGGTCCAGAAGCGGCCGTGGACCAGCTGCCAGCTCCGGCGCAGCGCGTCCCTGACCGTGCGCCGCTCGATCTCGACCACCGGGCCGGCCAGCCCGAGCCAGACAAATGCGAGGACTCCCGGGACGACGAAGAGCAGGAACCCCGCGGCGACCGTGAAGAGGTAGATGAGGTCGACGGCGACCAGGCGGCGGTACTTGAGAGTGCGCGCGATCTTCGTCAGCGGGGGCGGGTTGAGGTGCTCGGGATGGGTGAGGGAGATCGCCACCGCGCCGCTGAAGAAGACCTCGCCGAACAGGCTGGTGGTGGTGATCGCGCCGACGGCCGCCATGACCGCCAGCAGTTTCAGGCCGTTGGTGATGTTCAGCGAGTCGACTTCGACGTGGGCGGCAAGCGCGTCGATTGCGCCCAGCGGAACGAAGATCGCCACCGCAAGCGCGACCAGCGACGGCATCCATGCCCACCAGGTCCGCCCGATGTCGGCGTAGATCGAGAGCAGTCGCGGGCCGCGCCGCACGCTACCGGCGCCGCCGCCCGGACTTCACCCGTCCCCGGGCCTCCAGTCGCGACTGGCTCGACTCCGAGGCGGGGACCCGCTTCAGGTTGCCCAGCTCGGGGATCAGGATCTCTTCCGCGCACTGGCGGTGCCAGTGGTGGTGGTCTGTGCCCCCCAGCCGGCGCACGTACTGGACGATCGTGTGCTCGTCGCCGACCTCGATCTCCCCGTGGCAGCCGGGGCAGCGGTACAGCTTGCGGGCGATCCCGCGGATCAGCCAGGCCTCGTCGCCCTCTTCGGTCAGGCCGCGGAGGCTCCAGCGGATGCTCGGCTGGCCGTCGAACTGGGCCATATCGCAGCCTAGCGCCTGGCCATCCAGGCGAAACCGGCCGCCATCGCGACGTTGGCGACCCCGGCCAGGCGCAGCCCGAGCTTGGCGCCGGGCCGGCTGACCGCCGGCGAGGAGGCCCAGAGCGCGTCGGTGGCGATCTCGGTTCCGCGCAGCCAGGCCAGCGACTGCCAGTCGGCGGCGCTGCCCCGGCGCTCGGCGACCAGGTGGGCGGCCGCGAAGGTGAGCCAGATCGGGCCGCAGCGCCGGAACAGGTGCCTAGCGTCCGGCGAGGGCTCGTCGTGCCCGAGGACCCGCAGGGTCGCCGCCGGAGCGGCGATCGCCGCACTGCCCAGCAGCAGGTCGAAGGCGATCATGTTGCGATTGGTGATCCGGATGGCTTGTTCGATCGTCATTTGCGCGGATTATCTCGGAAGGGAAAGCGTCGGCCTCGGCGAAATTGACCGCCGTGACCAAGACTGCAACGAAGTCCCCACAGCTCAAAAGCCTTTCCGACTACATCCAGGAGCGCTTCGAAGAGTTCTCGCGCTCCCAGAAGGACGTCGCCCGCTACATCGTCGACCACCTCGACGAGGCAGCCTTCCTCACCGCCGAGGAGCTGGCCAGGAGAGCGAGCACCTCGTCATCGACGGTGGTGCGCTTCTCCCAGGCCCTCGGCTTCGAGGGGTACCCCGAGCTGCAGCAGGCCGCGATCGAGGAGTACCGGACGACGATCGCCGCCAGCGGCTCGGCCAACGGCGGCCTGCTCTTCTCCTTCGACCACTCCGAGCTGGAGGGCTCGCTCAGCGCCGACTACGCGAATCTCGAGGAAACGGCGCGCAAACTGACTCCCGAGCAGGTCGACGCCTCGGTCTCGGCGCTGGCCGAAGCGCAGCGGATCGTGATCGTCGGCGTCGATCAGATGGCGTTCTTCGCCAGCTACCTGCGCCACACGCTCAGCCTGCTCGACATCCGGGCGGAGATCGTCGCCAGCACCGGCGGCGAATCGCTGCAGCGCCTGGGGCGGATCGACGACGAAACCCTGGTCATCACGCTCTCGGCCGGCCGCGCCCACCCGCTCCTGCTGCGGGCGATGAAGCTGGCCCTGCACCGCGGCGCCCGCACCCTGGCGATCTCCGACGCGACGATGTCGGAGGTCGGCGAGCACGCCGAGCTGACCCTCTACTTCTCGTCCAACAGCCCCTCCTTCACGCGCTCCAACACGGCCCTGATGGCCCTGGTGCAGGCGCTCGCGCACGGGCTCTACGCTCGCGACGAAGCGGCCCACAAAGACCGCATCCGCGCCTACAAACTGAAGTAGCGCCGGCCGCAGGTTGCTCCACCGGGGAGCGGCGGCGGAGCGGGAGCGCCACGTAATATGGGGCGCGATGACTGAGCGAGCGACTTTCCGGCTGAAGACCGGCCTGGCCGAGATGTTGAAAGGCGGCGTGATCATGGACGTGGTCACGCCCGAGCAGGCGAAGATCGCCGAGGAGGCCGGCGCCTGCGCGGTGATGGCGCTGGAGCGCGTGCCGGCCGACATCCGCAGGGACGGCGGCGTCGCCCGGATGTCGGACCCGGCGATGATCAAGGGGATCCAGGAGGCGGTGACGATCCCGGTGATGGCGAAGGCGCGGATCGGCCACTTCGCCGAGGCGCAGGTGCTGCAGGCGCTCGAGGTCGACTACATCGACGAGTCCGAGGTCCTGACTCCGGCCGACGAGGCCAACCACATCGACAAGCTCGCCTTCGACGTGCCGTTCGTCTGCGGAGCCACCAACCTCGGCGAGGCGCTGCGGCGGATCGGCGAGGGGGCGGCGATGATCCGCTCCAAGGGCGAGGCCGGCACCGGAAACGTGGTCGAGGCGGTGCGTCACATGCGTGAGATCAACTCCGGCATCCGGCAGCTGGGCCAGCTGCGGCCCGAGGAGCTGGCCGGCGCGGCGAAAGAGCTGCGCTCGCCGCTCGAAGTCGTCCAGGAGGTGGCCGCCGCCGGCCGCCTGCCGGTGCCGCTGTTCTGCGCCGGCGGCATCGCCACGCCGGCCGACGCGGCGCTGATGATGCAGCTCGGCGCCGAGGGCAACTTCGTCGGCTCCGGGATCTTCAAGAGCGCCGATCCCGAGCGCCGGGCCCGCGCGATCGTTGAGGCGACCACGCACTACAACGACCCCGAGCGGGTTGCCGCGGCCTCGATCGGCCTCGGTGAGGCGATGCCCGGCCTGGAGATCGCCGACCTCGCCGCCGCCGACGCTCTGCTCCAGAACCGCGGGGCCTGACCCTGAGGGTCGGCGTCCTAGCGCTGCAGGGCGACTTCGAGGCACACGCCCGGATCCTGCGCCAGCTCGGCGCCGAGGTATCCGAGGTCCGCACGCCCGCCGACCTGGAGGGCCTCGACGGCCTGGTCATCCCCGGCGGCGAGAGCACGACGATCGGCAAGGGAATCGCCTCAGCGGGTCTGGAGCCCGCGTTGCGCGCCCATCACGCGGCCGGGCGGCCGATCCTCGGCACCTGCGCCGGGCTGATCGTCTGCGACGCCGATCACCTCGGCTTCATCGACGCCCACGCGCGCCGCAACGCCTTCGGCCGTCAGCTGCAGAGCTTCGAGACCGACCTCGAGGTCGAGGGGATCGGCGACGAGCCGCTGCGCGCGGTGTTCATCCGGGCGCCCTGGGTGGAGAGCCACGGCGACGGCGTCGAGGTGCTGGCCTCCTACGAGAGCCACCCGGTGGCGATTCGCGAAGGCAGCGTGCTGGCCTGCGCCTTCCACCCGGAGCTGACCGACGATCCGCGTTTCCACGCGATCTTCATGGCGATGACGACTGCCGCGCGGGAGCGCAGCGGAGAGGAGGCGAGGAGATGAGGGATCCCAGGGTCGAGAACCTGGCGAAGATCCTGGTCGGCTACGCGACCGAGGTGAAGGCGGGGGAGGTCGTCTCGATCGACGGCGAGACGGCGGCGGCGCCGCTGCTGCTGGCGGTCTACGAGGAGGTGCTGCAGGCGGGCGCACACGCGATCCTCAACGTCGCCCTGGAGGGGCAGATCGCCGCCTACTTCAAGCACGCCTCCGACGCCCAGCTGGAATGGATCTCGCCGTTCGCCGAGTGGATGGTCGATAACGCCGACGTGCGGATCGCCGTCGGCGCCAGCACCAACACGCGCGAGCTCTCCGGCGTGCCGCCGGAGCGCCAGACGCTGCGCCAATCGGTCACCGGCGACCTGATGGCGCGGGCGATGAAGCGCAGCGCCGAGGGGGACTTCCGCTGGTGCTACACGCTGTACCCGACCAGCGCCTACGCCTCGGAGGCGGAGATGAGCCTGGCCGACTACGAAGACTTCTACTACGGCGCCTGCCTGGCGACCGACCCCGACCCGCTGACCGCCTGGAAGCGGGCCTCGGACGAGACCAGGCGGCTTGCGGAGTGGGCGGAGGGGCACGAGGAGGTTCGGGTGACCGCCCCGGGGACCGACATCAAGCTCGGGATCGCCGGCCGCCACTTCATCCCCTGCGTCGGCGACCACAACATGCCCGACGGGGAGTTCTTCACCGGCCCGATCGAGGACTCGGTCGAGGGCGTCGTCACCTTTCACCTGCCAGCGGTGATCGGCGGCCGCGAGGTCTCCGGCGTGCGATTGGAGTTCGAGGCGGGCAAGGTGGTCGAGGCGAGCGCCGAGCGGGGCGAGGAGTACCTGCTGAAACTGCTCGACACCGATCCCGGCGCGCGGCGTCTGGGCGAGCTGGGAATCGGCACCAACTACGGGATCGACCGCGGCACTCGGGAGGTCCTGCTGGACGAGAAGATCGGCGGCACGGTGCACATGGCCGTCGGCACGAGCTATCCGGAGTCCGGCGGTGAGAACGAGTCTGCCGTCCACACGGACCTGGTCTGCGATTTGCGCCTCGGTGGCAAGCTGGAGCTGGACGGCAAAGTGATGCAGCAAGACGGTCGCTTCCTCGTCTGAGGTCGCCGGGCTGCGCATTTCGGCGTCCTCGCTCGGTCATGTGCGGAGCACACTCCCTCGCTCGTCCTTGAGCTGCTTTGCCCGGCGGCCTCAGACGAGGAAGACCGAGGCCCCGCCTCAGCCCTGGGTGGCGACGATGGTGGCGATAACGCCGAGGAAGCCGACCATGGAGGTCGTCCAGATCGCCGCGGCGGCTTGAACCATCGTGCGGCGGCTGGCCGCCATCTCCGCCCGCATGTCGCGTAGCTCGCCGCGAAGGGAGGCGAATTCCCCACGCATCTCGGAGCGCACGCCGCGGAATTCCTCGCGCACCTCCTTGAAGCCCTCGTCGACCCGGTGGTTGAGGTCGTCAAGGCGATCGTCGGTCCAGGAATCTCTTGCCATGGTCACGGCCATGATGGCAAGTTATCGGGTCGAATGAAACGTGTTGTGCGCGAAACGAAAAGGTTTCGCTGCGCCTTCGCTACTGATTCGGGATCGGCGAGCCCGCGAGGATGAAGAACCAGAGGGTGAGGGCGACGGCCGCCAGCATCACCGAGCCCATCAGCACGGCCTCGACCACGGTGACCGAGTTCTGCAGCGGCGCCGTGTCGCGCATGCTGCGCATCCAGGTAGGGCGGATCGGCCCCAGTCGGTTGGTGCCCGTGATGCGGATGTAGAGCCGGTTGAGGCGGCCGATCAGCCAGGCGTCGAAGAGGACCGTGGCGATGATCCCGACCGCCACGACCGCGTAGGGGCCGCCGCTCGGGAACTGGGTGTGGGAGACCTTGGAGGCGATGTAGACCCAACTCAGGGGAATCGCCGTCCACAGCGCGAAGGCGGCCAGCAGCATGGCCAGGAAAACGATCCCGGCGGCGAGGCCGCGGACGGGGCTGTGGGTGCGCGCGTTGGTGGACATCTCCCTAGTTCATAGAATGCCAGGCGTATGTCAGGTCATTCCAAGTGGCACTCGATCAAACACAAGAAGGGCGCGGCCGACGCGAAACGCGGCAAGCTCTTCAGCAAGCTGGCGCGGGCGATAACGGTCGCGGCCCGCGACGGCGGCGGCGACCCCGATGGCAACCCGTCCCTGGCGACGGCGATCCAGAAGGCCAAAGACGCCTCGATGCCGAAGGACAAAATCCAGAAAGCGATCGACGTCGGCACCGGGGCCGGCTCCGACGGCGCGGCGATCGAACGGATCCTCTACGAGGGTTACGGCCCGGCCGGCGTCGCGGTCCTGGTCGAGGCGCTGACCGACAACCGCAACCGGGCCAGCGCGGAGATCAGGCACGCCTTCTCCAGTCACGGCGGCAGTCTCGGCGAGCCGGGGTCCGTGGCGTGGATCTTCGAGAGGAAGGGCGCCGTGGCGGTCGACTCGAGCCGCTACGGCGAGGACGACCTGATGCCGGCGATCGACGCCGGCGCCGAGGACGTCCGCGACGACGGCGAGCAGCTGACGGTGCTCTGCGAGCCGACCGACCTGCGTGCCGTCCGGGAAGCCCTGGAGGCGGCCGGGGTGGAGGTCGCCTCGGCGACGATCGCGATCGAGCCGAAAAGCAGCGTCGAGGTGAAGGGGCACGACGCCGAACGCGTCCTGAAGCTGCTCGACGCGCTCGACGACCAGGACGACGTCGACGAGGTCTACGCGAACTTCGACATCCCGGCCGAGGTTCTGGAGAATCTGGCTGCGTGAGGAGGGCCGGGTGGCCCCCTCCAAAACCCGCTCGCTACGCTCGCTTTTGAGTGTTTTGGAGGGGTCACCCGGCCCTCCCTGAAGGCATCCGACCGGTTTCCCAGAATCACTGCCTTATGCAAGTGGTGATGGGCATAGACCCCGGCGCAGCGAACCTCGGTTTCGGCATCGTCCGTGTCGAGGGCAACCACATGGTCGCCCTCGACGGCGGCGTGGTCGAGACCAGCGCTGAGATGCCGATGGAGCGTCGCCTGGAACGGATCCACTCGGCGCTCTCGGAGCTGATCGCCTGGCACGAGCCGCGGGCGCTGGCGATCGAGGAGGTCTACTTCGGCAAGAACGTGCGCTCGGCGATGGCCGTCGGGCAGGCCAGCGGGGTCGCGATGCTTGCGGCAGCCCAGCGCGGCATCGCCTGCTTCGCCTACACGCCGCAGGCGATCAAGATGGCCGTCTGCGGTTCCGGTGCAGCCGGCAAGCGCCAGGTCCAGCGAATGGTCGGCACGCTGCTCGGACTGCCCGAGCCGCCCACCCCGGACCACGCCGCCGACGCGCTCGCGGTGGCGATCTGCCACGGCGGCTCCCACGGGCATCGGCAGGCGGTGGCCGCGGCGCGGGAGCCGACCGCCCGGGTCGCCTCGGAGCAGCTGGCCGGATGATTGCCGCCGTTCGCGGGGAGGTGATGGTGCGTCGCGCCGACCACGTCGTGATCGACGCGGGCGGCGTCGGCTACCGGCTCGCGGTATCGGCCGAGACCCTGAAGGCGGTCCCGGCGACCGGTCGCGAGGCTTTCCTGCACGCCGAGTTGATCTCCCGCGAGGACTCGCTGGCCCTCTACGGCTTCGCCTCCGAGGAGGAGCGGGATCTGTTCCGCCTCCTGATCTCGGTCAGCGGCGTCGGGCCGAAGGTGGCGATCGCGGCGCTCTCGGGCGGCAGCGCGCGCGACCTCCTGCGGGCGATCGCCGCCGGCGACGCCAAACGCTTCCAGGCTGTTCCGGGGATCGGCAAACGGACTTCAGAGCGGATCATCGTCGAGCTGCGCGAGAAGGTCGCCGGGGCGCTGGAGGAGGAGGTGGCGGCCGCGGTCGCCGAGAGCGGCGATGCCCGCGCCCTCGCCCGCGACGGTCTCGTCAACCTCGGCTACGCGCCGCTGGAGGCCGAGCAACTGCTGGAGGGCATCGAGGGCAGCGACCCGCAGCAGCTGCTGGCGGCCGCGCTGCGCAAGGCCGGCAGCTCCAGGAGCACGGCGTGAGCGAGCCGCCCGAGATCGGCGCCAACCGCATCCGCACCCCGGGGATCGACGGCGACCCGGTGCCGGTCGATGCCGAGGTGAGGGTCCATGACGCCCGCGCCGATGCCCCCGACGAGGACCTCGATCGCTCGCTGCGCCCGCCGACCCTTGACGACTTCGTCAACCAGGCGCAGGTGACCGAGCAGCTGGCGATCTTCATCGAGGCGGCGCGGCGGCGCGGCGAGCCGCTCGACCATGTCCTGCTGGCCGGGCCGCCGGGGCTCGGCAAGACCTCGCTTGCCCACATCGTCGCCGCCGAGCTGGGGGTGCCGATGGTGCAGACGGCGGGGCCGGCGCTCGAGCGAAAGGCCGACGTCGCCTCCTTCCTCACCTCGCTGGAGCCCGGCAGCGTCTTCTTCATCGACGAGATCCACCGCCTCGGGCGGGCGGTCGAGGAGACGCTCTACCCGGCGATGGAGGACGGCGAGCTGCCGGTGGTCCTCGGGCAGGGCGCCGGGGCGCGCACCGTGACCCTGCCGCTGCCGCCGTTCACCCTGGTCGGAGCGACGACCCGGGCGGGCCTGCTGACCACGCCGCTGCGGGACCGCTTCGGGGTCAGCCACCGGCTCGAGCACTACACGCCCGAGCACCTGGCCGAGATCGTCGAGCGCTCGGCCCGGATCCTCGGGGTCGAGATCGACGCCGCCGGGGCGCACACGATCGCCTCCCGCTCGCGCGGCACCCCGCGGGTCGCCAACCGGCTGCTGAAGCGGGTCCGGGACTTCGCCCAGGTCAAGGGGAGCGGTGCGATCGGCGCCGCGGTGGCGGCCGATGCCCTGGAGATGCTCGAGGTCGACGCGGCGGGCCTCGATCGCGCCGATCGCGCTCTCCTGGACACGGTGGCGACGAAGTTCGGCGGCGGCCCGGTCGGACTCTCCACGCTGGCGATCGCGATCGGCGAGGAGCCCGACACGATCGAGGACGTGCTCGAGCCCTACCTGCTGCAGCAGGGCCTGCTGAAGCGCACCCCGCGCGGCCGGGTCCTCACCCAGCGCGCCTTCGAGCATCTCGGCCTGCCCGCGCCTGAAGGCGCGGCGAGCCTCTTCTGAGCCGACGCCGCTAGCCTGTCGGAGATGCCGTTCTTCATCTGCCCCAACTGCGGCCACCGGGAAGTCAGCAGCGAACGTACTGCTGGTTTCAGCACGCGGCCGAAGGGCTGTTCGAAATGTGGCTTCGGGTTCGTCTTCGAATTACTCGACGATTATTATCCGGCTCCTAATGCTGCATTTTTCGTTTGCGATCAAAAAGGGCGCATCATCGAGGCCGGGAAAGGGAGCTACGAGTTGACCGGTCTGACCGACGAAGACGTGATCGGGCGCCCGGTCCGCGAGGTGCTCGGGTTGAACTGGATCGACGCTGGCGAAGGCGGCGAGAGCGCCGACATCGACGGCGACGGCGTGGCCGACCCGATCGAGACCTCGCTGTCCTGGGGCGTGCGCTCGCTGAAGAAGCGCGTCGCGGTCAATGCCGAGGGCGACCTGCCGGCGCAGGCCGTCGCCGACGTCTTCCCCGCCTACGACGACGACGGCGGGCTGCTGCTCGTCCTCACCCCGGAGGGCTAGGTCGTGGGCTCGAGGCGGCGGCACCTCTTCGTCCTGCTCTTCGTCTTCGGGCTGCTCGTCGTCTCGGGGATCGTCATCGCGACCAAGGAAACGAAGCTCGGACTCGACCTCGAAGGCGGCCTCGAGCTCGTCTACCAGGGGCAGCCGACCGGCACCGCGACCTCGGTGAGCAGCGAAGACATCGAAGACTCGATCGGGATCATCGAAAAGCGGATCAACAACCTCGGCGTCTCCGAGCCCGAAGTGGCCCGGCTGGGCGGCACCGAGATCACGGTCAGCATGCCCGGGATCACCGACGCCAACCGCGCGGCCGAACAGGTCGGCACGACGGCGCAGCTCTACATGTACGACTGGGAGCCGAATCTGATCGGTCCCCAGAAGGCGGTCGGCGGCCATCCCGGGCAGGAACCGCCGAAAGGGTCGCTGAAGAAGCTGGAAAAACTCTGGGAAGAAGCCGGCCGCAACGTCAAGAGCAAAGAGAGCCAGCAGCTGATCTTCGCCGGGGCCTACCCGAACGCCTACCAGGCGGCGCTGCTGGCCTCCGAACAGGAACCGGCCGCCAACTGCGACAAATGCTCGGTCGCCAAGCCCCGCTTCTACCTGTTCGAAAAGGAAGCCCCCCACAAACTGCTCGCCGGCCCGGAGCTGACGAAGAAGGACCTCTACATCAGCCCGACCGGCAAGAAGCTGCCGAAGAACGGGATCGTGGTCGAAGTCCCCGCCGGGGTGGTCCTGGTCTCCGAATTCCCGGTGGAAGAAAAGGGCAACCCGGACGAAACCGCGCAGCCGGGCTGGTTCGCGCTGAAGGACAACCCCGCCCTGACCGGCAGGGAAATCACCGAACCGAAGCAGGAATACGCGCCGACCACCAACGAACCGATCGTCGGCTTCAAATTCAGCGGGGACGGGCGCGAAAACTTCCACAACGTGACCCGCCAGATCGCCCAGCGTGGACAGGCCCAGGCGATCGGTCCGGTCTCGGCCGAAGAAGCGGCGGCGCTCTCCGGCCACTTCGCGGTCGTGCTGGACAACGAAGTCAAGTCCCGGCCGATCATCAACTTCCAGGAAAACCCTGACGGCATCAGTGGGAGCGGGGCGCAGATCTCCGGTGGGTTCGGCGGCGAAAACGGCCTTGCTCAGGCCCAGGAACTCGCGACGACCCTGCAGATCGGCGCCCTGCCGATCAACCTCAAGCTGATCAGTGAGACGCAGGTCTCGGCGACCCTGGGGAGCCAGGCGCTGCACGACGGGATCAAGGCCGGGATCATCGGCCTCTCGCTGGTCGTCCTCTTCCTGCTCCTCTACTACCGCTTCCTCGGCCTGATCGCCTCGGTTGCCCTCGGCGCCTACGGGGTGCTCCTCTTTGCCCTGGTCAAACTGATCCCGATCACCCTGACCCTGCCGGGCATCGCCGGCCTGGTGCTGACGATCGGCGTCGCCGCCGACTCCAACATCGTCATCTTCGAGCGAATAAAGGAGGAGGTGCGGGCTGGGCGCTCGATGTCGGGCGCGATCGCCGCTGGCTACAAACGCGGGATCGCGACGATCGTCGACGCGAACGTCGTCACCCTCCTCACCGCCTTCATCCTCTTCGTCCTGGCGACCGCCGGGGTCAAGGGCTTCGCCTTCGTGCTGGGCGTCGGCACGATCGTCTCGCTGCTGACCGCGGTCGTCTTCACCCAGGCGCTGCTGGGCACGATGAGCCGTTCGCGCCTGCTGCGCTCGCCGGCCGCCCTGGGCGCCGCCGGCGAGGGGCGGCGCTGGCACTTCGACTTCATGGGTGCCAGTCGGTGGTTCTTCACGATGTCGGGGGTCATCCTGCTGGTCGGGGCGCTCGCCCTGGCCAACAAGCAGCTCAACTTCGGCATCGACTTCGAATCCGGCACCCGGATGACCGTGGCGCTGGAAAAGACGACCACCGAGGAAGGGGTCCGCGAAGCCCTCGACTCGGTCGGGATCAGCGGCGAGGAGGTGCAGCAGGTCACCGACCCGAATTTCGGCTCCAACGTCTTCCAGATTCAGTCCCACGAACTGAAGCTGGGCGAGGTGAGGGGCGCGCAGGCGAAACTGGAAAAGGAATTCGGGATCGTCGAAAACGGCTTCGACAGCACCAGCGTCGGCCCGACCTTCGGCGAACAGGTGGCCGAAAGCGCGATCAAGGCGCTGATCTTCTCGCTGCTGGTGATCTGCGCCTACGTGGCCTTCAGGTTCGAGCCGAAGTTCGCGCTGCCGGTGCTGATCGCCCTCTTCCACGACATCCTGATCACCGCCGGTATCTACTCGCTGACCGGGAAAGAGGTGAACAGCGGTACGGTCGCCGCCTTCCTGACCATCCTCGGGTACTCGCTCTACGACACGATCATCGTCTTCGACCGAATACGAGAGAACATGCCGCGGATGCCGCGGGCGGCGTTCTCGCAGATCGTCAACCGCTCGATGAGCGAGGTGCTGAACCGGTCCCTGGCGACCAGCTTCACGACCTTGCTGGCGATCGTCTCGCTGCTGATCTTCGGCGGCGCGACCTTGCAGGACTTCGCCTTCGCGATGCTGGTCGGGATCGCCTCCGGAACCTACTCGTCGATCTTCATCGCCTCGCCGGTTCTGACCGCCTGGAAGGAACGCGAGCCCGGCTTCGTGCGGCGGCGCCTGCGGATCGCCGAGGCCGGTGGCGGCGTCGTGCCCGCCTTCGCCGACGACATCGAGGTGGCCAAGCTGGCGGCGGACGAGGAGACCGAAGAAGAGATCGAGGCCGAGACCGCGTCCGAGCAGGCCGAGCCGGTCGCGACCGCCGCCGAACGCCCGGGCAAGGGCAACGGGGGCGACCCCACGCTCAGCGGCGCTGCCGATCAGGCGTCGGTCGAGCGGCGCGAGCGCAATGCCGCGCGCCGGGCCCGGCGCCAGGCGCGGCGCAAACATGGGAGGAGCCGATGAGGGCGGTGGACGACTGATGGCCCTGCTCGTCTGGTTCACGATGGGCATCGCCCTCTGGCACTTCACGGTGTTCCTGCCCGACCGCTTCTGG
>DASVWP010000084.1:0-2256 GCA_036393155.1 Solirubrobacterales bacterium
CAGGACTTCGGCGTCGCACCACTCCCGCTCGGTCCCCCCCGGCGCCAGCTCGCCGCGAACCAGCGCCCCTTCGCTCTCCAGCTCGCGCAGGGCCGGCGAGGGGTCGACGCCGTAGCGCTCGGCGGGACGGGCGGTCGGGAAGGGCCCGTGGGTGCGGGCGTAGCGGCGGATCAGGGCGCGCATCGCGTCGGGATGGGCCTCGAGGAAGGTTTCCGGCAGCCCGGGCGGCGGCGGCACGCCGAGCGCGTCGCGGTAGAGGCCGGCGTCCTCCGCGGCGATGTAGCGCTCCTCGCCGGCGATCCGCACATTCGCCACGCGCCGCTCCCTGACCAGCTTCTCCAGCATCGACTTCGCCGAGTAGCCCTCGGTGACCCGCTCCTCGCACTCGTCTTCGGTGAGGTCGCCGAGGTTGCGGAGCAGCTGCTGCAGGGCGTCGCGGTCGCCGGCCCGGCCGGCCTCGGTGCGGTGCTGCAGCTGGGCCTCGACTTCCTCCAGCGCCTCGGGGTCGATCAGCTCGCGCAGCTCCTCCTGGCCCAGCAGCTCGCGCAGCAGGTCGCGGTCGAGGGCCAGCGCCGCCGCCCGCCGCTCGGCGTTCGGCGTGTCGCCCTCGTACATGTAGGTGGCGACGTAGTCGAAGAGCAGCGAGGAGGCAAACGGCGAGGCGGTCGGCGTCTCTACCTCGACCAGGCTGAGGCGGCGCGAGTGCAGGTCGCGCAGCAGCTCGGCCAGGGCGGGCAGGTCGAGGACGTCTTTGAGGCACTCGCGGTAGGTCTCGAGGATCACCGGGAAGCGGGGGAAGTCCCGCGCCACCTCCAGCAGGCTCTGCGACTTCAGCCGCTGCTGCCACAGCGGGGTGCGTTTGCCGGGATAGGCGCGGGGGATCAGCAGCGAGCGGGAGGCGTTCTCGCGAAAGCGGGCGCCGAACAGGGCCGAGCCCGAGAGCTCGCGGACGACCAGGTCCTCGAGCTCGTCGGGGTCGACGAGGACGAGGTCGGCGGGCGGCGGCTCGTCGGCGTCGGGAAGGTGGACGACGATGCCGTCGTCGGACCAGATCGCGTCGGCCTCGAGGTCGCGCTCCTCGCGGATCTTCGCCGCCAGGGCCAGGCCCCAGGCGGAGTGGACGCGGCCGCCGAAGGGCGAAAGCACGCACAGGCGCCAGTCGCCGATCTCGTCGCGGAAGCGCTCGACGACGATCGTCTGGTCGGAGGGGACGACGCGGGTCGCCTGCTGCTGCTCGCGCAGGTAGGAGACGAGGTTGTTGGCGGCCCGCTCGTCGAGGTCGTACTCGGCGGCCAGCTCGTGCGGCTCGCGGGAGACCGCCTCGCGGGCGAAGGCGCCGATCGCCCGACCCAGCTCGGCCGGGCGGCCGATCCCGTCGCCCTTCCAGAACGGCACCGCGCCGGGGGCGCCGGGGGCGGGGGTGACGATGACCCGGTCGCGGGTGATTTCCTCGATCCGCCAGGTGGTCGCGCCGAGCAGGAAGGTCTGGCCGGGGCGGGCCTCGTAGACCATCTCCTCGTCGAGCTCGCCGACCCGGCGGCCGTCCGGCAGGTGGACGCCGTAGAGGCCGCGGTCGGGGATCGTGCCGGCGTTGGTGACGACCAGCTGGCGGGCGCCTTTGCGGCCGTGGATCGTGCCGGCGGTGCGGTCCCAGACGATCCGCGGCCGCAGCTCGGCGAAGCGGTCGGAGGGGTAGCGGCCGTCGAGCATGTCGAGGACGTTCTCCAGCTGCTCGCGCGAGAGGTCGTGGAAGGGCTCGGTGGCGGTGAGGATGCGCTCGACCTCGTCGACCTCCCACTCGTCCAGCGCCGCCATCGAGACCAGGTGCTGAGCGAGCACGTCGAGCGGGTTCTGGGGGATCGTCGTCTCCTCGATCTCGGCCTCGCGCATCCGCTTGGCGACCACCGCGCACTCGAGCAGGTCGCCGCGGTATTTGGGGAAGATCCGGCCTTTGGAGACTTCGCCCATGCGGTGCCCGGCACGGCCGATCCGCTGCAGCCCGCGGGTCACCGACTTCGGCGACTCGACCTGGATCACCAGGTCGACCGCCCCCATATCGATCCCCAGCTCCAGTGAGCTGGTCGCAACGAGACACGGAAGCTCTCCGGACTTCAGCATCTCCTCGACCAAGCTCCGCTCCTCGTGACTGAGCGACCCGTGGTGCGCCCGCGCGATCTCCACCGGAACGTCGGAGTGAGGGGGGGTCGGGGAGGTCTCGGCGGAGCCTCCCCGCTGTTGCTCCGACGAGACCTCCCC
>DASVWP010000085.1:0-7081 GCA_036393155.1 Solirubrobacterales bacterium
CACCGTCTACCCGGAGCTCCGCGCCGCGATGACCGGCTACACGCTCCAACCGGGGCCCGGCGGGGTAAGGGTGGAGCGTGAGGAGGAGCTCTTCGCCGCAATCGCCCGCGCCCTCGAGCTCGGGGCCCTGCGCCTCTTCCCGACCGGCGGCGACAGCTTCGAGGCCCAGCGCGAGCAGTGGGACGACGGCAACAACGTGCTGGCGCTCGCCCCCGGCCTCGTCGTCGCCTACGAGCGCAACGTCGACACCAACGCCCGCCTGCGCCGCGAGGGCATCGAGGTGATCGCGATCCCCGGTGCCGAGCTCGGTCGCGGGCACGGCGGGCCCCGCTGCATGTCGTGCCCGATCGAGCGCGAACCGTAGGCCGCCCGGCGGCGCCGGGCGCCCCCGCCGACGCCGAGCCGGCGCCGGGCTTCGACCCGCAGGAGCGGGTCGAGCTGCTGCTGCGCGACCTGCGCACCTCCCGCCAGGGCCTCTCCGCCCGCGAGGCCGAGCGGCGCCTCCTCAGCCACGGGCCCAACCAGCTGGAACGCCGCGGCGGTCGCCGCTGGCCGGGACAGCTGGCGCGCCAGTTCACCCACCCGCTGGCCCTGCTGCTCTGGGGCGCCGCGGCGCTGGCGGCGATCGCCGGGATCGAGCCGGTGGCGATCGCCGTGGTGGTCGTGATCCTCCTCAACGCGATCTTCGCCTTCGTGCAGGAGATGCAGGCCGAGCGCGCGGTCGAGGCGCTGCAGGGCTATCTGCCGCCGCAGGCGCGGGTTCTGCGCGACGGCGAGCCGGTCCAGGTCGCCGCCGCCGACCTCGTCCCCGGCGACCTGCTGCTGATCGCCGAGGGCGACCGGATCTCCGCCGACGCCCACCTGATCGAGGGGGCGATCGAGGTCGACCTCTCGACCCTGACCGGCGAGTCGGTCCCGGTCCTGCGCTCGCCGCAGCAGGCGCAATCGGGGATCCCGCTGCTGCAGGCGCCCGAGCTCGCCTTCAGCGGCACCAGCTGCACCGGGGGCGAAGCGCGGGCGCTCGTCTACGCGACCGGGATGGGGACCGAGCTGGGCCGGATCGCCGCCCTCTCCCAGCGCGTCGCCCCCGAGGAGAGCCCACTCGAACTGCAGGTCCGCCGCATCGCCTGGCTGATCGCCGGGATCGCGATCGCGATGGGGATCGCCTTCGTCCCGATCGCGATCTTCGGCGGCGGCCTGCCGCTCAGCGAAGCGGTGGTGCTGACGATCGGGCTGATCGTCGGCAACGTCCCCGAGGGCCTGCTGCCGGTGATCACCCTGGCGCTGGCGATGGGGGTGCGGAGCATGGTCGGCCAGGGGGCGGTGGTGAAGCGGCTGAGCGCCGTCGAGACGCTCGGCTCCACCGACGTGATCTGCACCGACAAGACCGGGACGCTGACCGAGAACCGGATGCGGGTGACGCGGATCTGGGCGGCCGGCGAGGAGGTCGACGTCGAGAGCGAGGGCATCCCCGCCGAGCCCGACGCCGGGCTGCGGGCGATCGGCGCCGCGATGGCGGCCGCCAACAACGCCCGCCTGCGCGACGGGGAGCGGCCCGAGGGCGACCCGACCGAGGCGGCGATGCTGCTGGCGGCGGCCGAGCTCGGCGCCGAGCTGGCCGACGGCCGCGGCGACGCCCGCCGCCGCGCTCAGTTCCACTTCGACGCCACGCTGAAGCTGATGTCGACGGTCGACGCCGGGCAGGACGACCCCGGCCTCTGGGTCAACGCCAAGGGCGCGCCGGAGTCGATCCTCGCCCGCTGCGCGACGCTGACCGACCGCGCCGGCGAGGCCCACCCGCTCGACGCGGCGACCCTGGCCGAGGTGCGGGCGCGCACCGACCGCTACGGGGACGAAGGGCTGCGGGTCCTCGCGGTGGCGCGGCGCCCGCTCGACGGCGGCGTGCCGGCGGGGCGCGAGACGGCCGAGCGCGACCTCACCCTGCTCGGGCTGGTGGCGATGATCGACCCGCCGCGCCCCGAGGTGGCGGCGGCGGTCGCCCGCTGCCACGAGGCGGGGATCCGGATCATCGTCGTCACCGGCGACCACCCGCGCACCGCGACCGCGATCGCCAGGCGAATCGGGATCGGCCGCGGCCACCCGCGGGCGATCGCCGAGGAGGAGCTGGAGCGGATGGGCGACGCCGAGCTCGGCGAGGCGCTGGAGCAGGGCGGCGAGCTGGTCTTCGCCCGCTCGACCCCGGAGGCGAAGCTGCGGATCGCCGACGCCCTGCGCGGGCAGGGCCACGTGGTCGCGATGACCGGCGACGGCGCCAACGACGCGCCGGCGCTGAAGGCGGCCGACATCGGCGTCGCGATGGGCCGCTCGGGCACCGACGTCGCCCGCGAGGCCTCGACGATGGTGCTCACCGACGACAACTTCTCGACGATCGTCGCCGCGGTGGCGGCCGGCCGGCGGATCTACGACAACATCCGCAAGTTCATCCTCTACATCTTCGCCCACCTGACGCCGGAGCTGGCGCCCTTCGTCGTCTTCGCCCTCGGCGGCGGCTCGATCCCGCTGCCGCTGACCGTCCTGCAGCTGCTCTCGGTCGACGTCGGCACCGAGACCCTGCCGGCCCTGGCGCTGGGCCGCGAGGCGGCCGAGCCGGGGCTGATGGACCGCCCGCCGCGCTCGCGCCGGGAGAACATCGTCACCCGGGAGATGCTGCGCCGCGCCTGGCTCTTCCTCGGCCTGATCTCCGCCGCGCTGGGGATGGGGGCCTTCTTCTACGTCCTCCTGCGCGCCGGCTGGAGCCCGGGCGACGAAACCGGCTCGGGCAGCCCGCTGCACCACGGCTACCAGCAGGCGACGACGATGACCTTCCTCAGCATGGTCGCCTGCCAGGTCGGCACCGCCTTCGCCGCCCGCACCGAGCGCGCCTCGCTGCGCTCGATCGGCGTCTTCAGCAACCGGCTGCTGCTCTGGGGCATCGCCTTCGAGCTGGCGCTGACCGCCTTCCTGATCTACGTCCCCTTCTGCCAGGACCTGCTGGGCACCGCGGCGCTGCCGGCCAGGGACGTCGCCCTCGTCCTCCCCTTCCCGTTCGTCGTCTGGGGAGCGGACGAGCTGCGGCGCCGGCGGCTACGGCGCCGGCGCCGGGGCTAGGAGCGGGGTCGGCCGCACGGTCGTCCCGGCCTCCCCGCGGACGACCAGGGGCGCCTCGGCGAGGGCGCCGATCGCGGCGCGGCGGCCGGTCGCCTCGACGAAGCGGCAGGCGGCCTCCACCTTGGGGCCCATCGAGCCGGCGGCGAACCGGTGGCCGCGCAGCTCCTCGGGGCCAGCGGTGGCGAGCGGCCGCTCCCCCGGCTCCCCCCAGTCGCTGTACACCGCGTCGACGTCGGTCAGCATCAGCAGCATCTCGGCGTCCAGGCGCCGGGCCAGGAGCGCCGCGGTCAGGTCCTTGTCGATCACCGCCTCGACGCCGCGCATCGCCCCAGCGCTGTCGACGATCGTCGGGATGCCGCCGCCGCCGGCACAGATCAGCAGGGTGCCGGCGTCGAGCAGGACGCGCAGGCTGCGCAGCTCGGCGATCGCGCGCGGGTCGGGCGAGGGGACGAGGCGGCGGAAGCCGCCGCCGTCGCGGCCGATGGTCCAGCCGCGCTCGGCCGCGAGGCGACGCGCCCGCGCCTCCTCGTACACCGGGCCGATCGGCTTCGAGGGGCGGTGGAAGGCGGGGTCCTGCGGGCTGACCACGACCTCGGTGAGGACGGTGATGACCTCGCGCCCCGGCAGCGCGTTGCGCAGCGCCAGCTCCAGCATGTGGCCGACCATCCCCTCGCTCTCGGCGCCGAGGACGTCGAGCGGGTAGGGCGGCACCTCGCCGTAGCTCTCGCTCTGCAGCGCCAGCAGGCCGACCTGCGGGCCGTTGCCGTGGGTGACGATCAGCTGGTGCTCGCCGGCCAGCGCGGCGAGGGCGCGGGCGGCGGTCTCGACGTGGCGCCACTGGGCCTCCGCGGTGGCCCGCTCGCCCCTCTCGAGAAGGGCGTTGCCGCCGAGAGCCACGAGGATCCGCATACCGCACAGGATCCCGGCGCGCGCCGAGCGCCCCATCGGCAGCCGCCCACATTCACCCCTTCGGTCTCCCAACATCGGCTCCGCCTGGCAGACTGGGCGCTACCGAGATGGGCAGCGAGAACGAGACCACGGTCGTTCTGGCCGACGACCACAACGTGATCCGCGCCGGCCTGCGGAGCATGCTGGAGGGCGAGGAGGACCTGCGGGTGATCGGCGAGGCCTCCGACGCCGCGGCGGCCCAGAAGCTGGTCCGCGACCGCCGCCCCGACGTCCTCGTGCTCGACCTGCAGATGCCCGGGGCCGAGCCGGCAAGCGACATCCCGGCGATGCGCGAGGCCGTCCCGGGGACGGCGATCGTCGTCCTGACGATGCGCAGCGACCCGCGCAAAGCGCGCGACCTGCTGCGCGCCGGGGCCTCCGGGTACGTGCTCAAGCAGGCCGCCGACCGCAAGCTCACCGAGGCGATCCGGATCGCCGCCGGCGGCGGCTCCTACATCGACCCCGAGCTGGGCGGCGAACTCGCCAAGCTCGAGGCCGACCCGCTGGACAGCCTCGGCGAGCGCGAGCGCGAGCTGCTGCGCCTGGTCGCCCTCGGCTACACCAACCGCGAGATCGGCGAGCGCCTCTTCCTCAGCGTGCGGGCGATCGAGGTCAACCGGGCGAAACTGATGGAGAAGCTCGGCATCGAGTCCCGCCCGGACCTGGTCCGCTTCGCGATCGAGCAGGGCGTGATCGACGCCGGCGCCGAAGCCGGCGACTGAGCTCAGCCGCTCGGGGAGATCGGCAGCGAGGCCGTCACCCGGGTGCCGAGGCCGGGCTCGGACTCGACGGCGATCTCGCCCCCCAGCGACTGCACCCGCTCTCGCATCCCGCGCAGGCCGTGCCCGGAAGCGACCGCCGCGGGGTCGAAGCCGTCGCCGTCGTCGGCCACGGCGACCCGCAGCTCCCCCTCGCTCCAGCGGGCGGCGAGCTCGACCCGCCCCGCGCCGGCGTGCTTGACGACGTTGGTCAGCGCCTCCTGGACGAGCCGGTAGACGATCCGCTCCTCCTCGCCGGAGAGCTTGACCGGGACGTCGACCGCGGCCTCGATCTCCAGGTCGTGGCGGGTGGCGTTCTCGTCGGCCATCTCGACGATCGCCCGCTCCAGGCCCAGCCGCTCCAGGGCGGCGGGACGCAGGTCGTTGATCAGGCGGCTGAGTTCGTTGATCTCGGCCTCCAGGCGGTCCACCGTCTCCTCGGCGGCGGCCTCGATCCGCCCCGGGCGCTCCTCGCCGCCACTCTGCAGCGCGGCGGCCAGCGAGATCCGGATCGCCGCCAGCCCCTGCAGGGTCTCGTCGTGCAGTTCCTGGGCCCAGTGCTGGCGCTCGCGCTCGCCGATCTCGACCTGCTGCTGCAGCAGCTCGGACTGCACCGTCTGCGCCGTCCCCACCGCGGTCGCCGCGCTGGAGGCGAAGGCGGCGAGCAGGCGGCTGTCCTCCTGGTCGAATCCGGCCCCACCCGCTTCGCGGTCCAGGGCGACCAGCGTCCCCACCGCGCGGCCCCGGAAGACCAGCGGCACGACCAGCGCCGCCTCGACCCCGGCCGCCTCGCGCAGGCCGTGCTCGGCCCGGGTGCGCAGGCCCTCCAGGCGGCGGGGGGAGCGGTCGCGCATCGCCTCGCCGAAGACCGAGCCATCGACCGGCAGCGTCAGCTCCTCGACCGCGGCCTCGACGCGCCCGGCGCGGGCGGCGACGTAGAGCCGCTCGCCGCGACGCAGCAGGACCAGCACGGCGCGGGCGTCGACGAGGGCGCGGGCCCGCTTGACGATCAGGTCCAGCACCCGCTCGGTGTCGGTCTCCCCGCCCACCGTGCGGGCGATGTCGACCGAGGTCTCGGCCCGGCGCAGCGCCTGCGCCAGCTCGGCCTCCCGCTCGGCGAGGCTGGTGTAGAGACGGGCGTTGTCGATCGCGACGCCGGCCCAGGTCGCCAGCGTCAGCGCCGCTTTCTCGTCGGCCTCGTCGAACTCCTCGGCGCCCGCCTTCTCGGTCATGTAGAGGTTGCCGAAGGTCTCCCCGCGGACCCGGATCGGGACGCCGAGGAAGGAGCGCATCGGCGGGTGGTTGGGCGGAAAGCCGTAGGCGTGCGGGTGCTCGTTGACGTCGCGCAGGCGCAGCGGCGCCGGTTCGCGGATCAGCTCGCCGAGGACGCCGCGGCCGCGCGGCAGGCTGCCGATTTCGCGCCTGGTCGCGTCGTCGATGCCGCGGTAGATGAAGCGCTCCAGCTCGGTGCGCTCGCGGTCGAGGACGCCGAGGGCGGCGTACTGGGCGCCGGTCAGCTCGCGGGCCGCGTCGACGACGGCCACGAGCACCGCCTCGAGGTCGAGCTCGGAGAGCAGCGCCGAGCCGATCTCGATCAGACGGGCGAAGCGGTCCTCTTGAGATCGTCCCTCCGCGTCATGGAACGGGCTCATCGACCAATGATCGCGCACCCCGCGAGCGATGGCGGTCCAAGAGCGGCGGCGAGTGGATCGCCGGGTTCTCCCCTCCAGCCAGCCCTCGATGTCGGGGTCTGCAGCCACGCCTGAGGTGGGCGCGGGTCGTCATGCCGACGGGGTACCCGGCGGTTCCGGGGAGAAACGGTGTGGGCCGCACCCTCGGCGACGGGCCGCGGGGGGCCGCACCCCTCGGCGGCGCGGGCGCTCAGTAGCGGAGGATCGCGGCGACGCCGCCGGCGTCGGCCAGGAGCTCGGCGACCTCGTCGCGGACCAGCGAGACCTTGGAGCCTCCGCCCAGGGCGCTGCGCACCAGCCCCTCCTTCTCGCCCAGGCCGGCGTCGAGGACGAGCCGCTCGACCCGCCCTTCCTCCAGCGCCTCGCCGACCTCCTGCACGCCGGCGGCGCCGCGGCTGCCGCCGCGCGCCTCCTCCAGCGCCTGTTCGACCAGCTCGCGGTCCTGGCGGGCGCAGAGCAGGTCGACGACGCTGCCCACCTGCTCGACCAGCCGCCCGGTCGGGGTCGAGATCAGGTCCTCCTCGCCCCCCAACTCCAGGGTCACCGCGGGGGAGCTGAGCCCGGCGTTGAAGCACT
>DASVWP010000086.1:0-8759 GCA_036393155.1 Solirubrobacterales bacterium
AGGTCGACTGGATGGCCGGGCCGAGGTCGGCGCCGAGGTAGAGGTTGCGGGTCATCACCCGGACCTCGGTCCCCCTCGGCTTCTGCGGGGCCGGCTTCGCGGCGGCGGAGCCGGTTAGGACCAGGCAGGAGAGAGCAGCAGCGAGGGAGATCAGGCGCAGGGCTGCGGTTGCCCGGCCCAACGGCCTAACCCTCGCCGGCGTAGGCGCCGACGAATTCGGCGACTTCCTTGGCCTCCTCGCGGTTGAGGATGCCCGCGGGCATGCGGCCAGGGGTGGTGGAGCTGTCGACGCCGTTTTCGACCGCGTTGAGGACGCGTTCGGTCGTCGCCTTCTCGGTGGTCTTGGCGCTTTCGCCTTCCGGCTGCCCGTTCGGAGCCAGCAGTTCGTCGAGGTTCGGGGCGTAGTTGCCGTCGGTCCCGGCCGCGTAAAGCGTGTGGCAGGTGCCGCAGTTGGTCTGGAACAGTTCCTGCCCGTGCTTGTAGCGCGAGGCGACCTGCTGCGGGCCGGTCGCGGCGTCTCCCTTGGAGCGGAAGGCCAGCCAGGGGATGAGAACCGCGAGGACGAGGACCAGGAGTCCGAAGACGATGAACGTTTTCTTGGTCATTGGGCGGCGCGGATACTACCTTCGCTCCCGCGGAGAATGATTGCCCACCCCGCGTTCGCGCCGGTACCAGGGGCACATCCGGCGCAGCGAGCACTCGCCGCAGCGCGGTTTCGGGCGGCAGATCGTGCGCCCGTGGCGGATCAGGTTGACGTGCAGCTCGTAGGCGTCCTCGGGGTCGACGACCGCCAGCATCTCGTCGTGGGCGCGCTCGAAGGAGGCCTTTTCGGGGAACAGACCGAGCCGCCCGCCGACCCGGTGCACGTGGACGTCGACCGGGATCTCCGGGATGCCCCAGGTGAAGATCAGCACGCAGGCGGCGGTTTTGCGGCCGACGCCGGGCAGCGAGAGCAGGAACTCCAGCGACTCCTCGCGCGGCGCCGACTGGGTCCAGTCGAGGTCGGGGTGCTCGCCGAGCAGCTCGAGGATCGCCTGGATCCGCGGGGCCTTCTGGCGCGCCAGGCCGCCGGGGCGGATCGCCTCTTCGAGCTGCGACAGCGGCGCGTCGCGCACCTCCTCCCAGGTGGGAAAGCGCTCCCGCAGGGCGGCGTAGGCGCGGTCGCGGTTGCGGTCGTTGGTGTGCTGGGAGAGCACGGTCTTGATCAGCTCGGCGATCGGGTGCCCGTGCGGCTCGTTGACCGGCTGCCCGTAGGTCTCGCGCAGGCGGTCGCGGATCGCCCGCACGCGGCGCTTGTCGGGTCGCTTCCAGCTCACCGGGGCGGACCCTAATGGGCGCCGCCGCGCCCGCCCGCCCAAGGAGCCTCGGCCGCCTGCGTATGGTTCGGCGCCGGATGGCGTCGATCGTCGAAGAGGACGAGCTGCGGCTCGACGGGGTGCGGGTCTTCCTGCGCCGGGTTCCCGGTGAGGGGACCCCGACCGTGTACTGCCACGGCAACCCCACCCACAGCGGCGACTGGCTGCCGTTCCTGCGCGGCGGCGGCCCGGCGATCGCGATCGACATGCCCGGCTGGGGGCGCTCCGATCGCCCCGACCCCTCGCGCTTCGACTACTCGATGTACGGGCTCTCGGCCTTCCTCGAGCGCTGCCTCGACGCGCTCGGCGTCGAGCGGCGCAAGCTGGTCGTCCACGACTGGGGGGGCCTGGCGCTGATCGGCGCCCAGCGCCGGCCGCAGCTCCTGGAGCGCCTGGTGGTGATCGACGCGGTGCCGCTGCTGCCGGGCTACCGCTGGCACTGGATCGCCCAGCTGTGGCGCCGCCGCGGGGTCGGCGAGGCGCTGAACGCGACCACCACCCGCGCCTCGCTGGCGCTGCTGCTGCGCCAGGCGCGCGGCGACCGCGGGCCGATGCCGCGCGAGTTCGTCGACCTGATCTGGGACCGCTGGGACGCCGGCACGGCGGCCGCCGTCCTCGCTCTCTACCGGCACGCGGATCCGGACCGGCTCGCCCAGGCGGGCCGAGACCTCGGTCGCCTCGAGTGCCCCTCGCTGGTCCTCTGGGGCGAGCGCGATCTCTACCTGCCGACCCGCTTCGCCCGCGCCTACGCGGACGTCCTCCCGGACGCCCGGCTGGAGCTGCTCCCCGGCCTCGGTCACTGGCCCTGGGTCGAGGACCCCTCGATCGTCGAGCGGGTCCTCGGCTTCCTGGCGCAAGAGCGCCAGAACCCCCGCAAATTCGTGCCTGAAGGCACAAAAGACGGTTAACCCGCGGGTTACAATTGCCGGTCCCGTGTCCCGTGCCTTCGCCCGCATCTCAGCCAAGCTCCCGCAGGGATGGGGGGACGCCGGGCGGCAGGTCGCGATCCTCGTCGGCGTCGACGTCGCCTACGAGCTGGTCCGCGGGATCGCCGACTCGCAGCGCTCCGTGGCGATCGCCCACGGAGCGCAGGTGATCCAGTTCGAGCGCAGCACCCACACCTTCTTCGAGCCCAGCCTGCAGGAATTCTTCCTCCCCGCCCACTGGCTGATCGACGTCGCCAACCAGCTCTACCTGAACGCCCAGTTCTCGATCGCGCTGGGCTTCCTGATCTGGCTCTATCTGTTCCGCAACGAGTCCTATTACTTCGTGCGCAACATGTTCGTCGTCTCGATGGGCCTGGCGCTGGTCGGCTACACGCTGTTCCCGACCGCGCCGCCGCGGATGTTCCCGGAACACGGGTTCATCGACACGATCACCGACTTCTCCAGCGTCAACCACGACTCCGCCCTGGCGAAGATCTTCATCAACCCCTACGCGGCGGTGCCGAGCATGCACTGCGCCTTCGCGCTGATGATCGGCGGTTCCGGCGTCCTGGTCTGCCGCCACTGGTACTCGAAACTCTTCTGGGCCTGCTGGCCGCCGCTGATCGCCTGGGTGGTGATCGTCACCGCCAACCACTACTGGGTCGACGCCGCGCTCGGCTGGATGGTCGCGATCAGCGCCGCGCTGATCGCCCAGTGGGCGCTGGGGCGCGCTCGTCCGGAGGCCTGGGCCTGGCGCACGCCGGCCGCGGTCGGCGAAGCCGAGGCGTAGCGATCCCCTCTCCCGGCCCGATCATCTAGCCTGCTCTCGATGGAACCCTCGGCGCCCCCCAGGGCACCAGGCGGCCGCCGCAACGGCCGCGCCGCGAGCGGTCGCAACGGGCAGGAGCTGCGCGCCTACGCGCGCGAGCGGCTGATCGAGTCCCGGCTGACCCCGAACGCGATCTCGCTGGCCGGCCTGGTCGGCAACCTGATCGCCGCCGCCCTGGTCACCCAGCGCCTCTTCTTCCTCGCCGGTGTCGCCTTCGTACTCGGCTCGGTGATGGACACGCTGGACGGGCGCTACTCGCGGATGTCCGGCAAGGGGACTCTGTTCGGGGCCTTCCTCGACTCGACCCTGGACCGGATCGAGGAGGGGATCGTGCTCGCCGCGGTGGCCGGCTACTTCGCCGCTCGCGGGGAAGACTTCGCGGCGGCGATGTGCGTGGTCGCCGTGCTCGGCTCGCTGATGGTCTCCTACACCCGCGCCCGGGCCGAGGCGCTCGGGGTCGAGTGCAAGGTCGGCTTGGCCACCCGCCCGGTCAGGGTGGTGATACTTTCGATCGGCTTGGTCTTCGCCAAGGGGGCCGGAATCGGCGATTTCGAATTGCTGGCCCCGGCCGTTTACGTGATCGCGGCCCTGACCATCTTCACGACGTTCCAGCGGGTATGGCATGTGCGAAGCGAGCTTTCAGGCGATCCCTCCGGCGCCCGTGACGGCGGCGGGGAGGCTGACGAGCTGTAACCAGCAAGGCCGCCGGGTGTGTCCATCCACTCAGCGCTGATCCAGGAGGACTTTCGATTTCATGAGTGAGAGCAACGGAGCAAACGGCAGCACGAACGGCGTCGCCCGCACGGAGGACAAGGTCCGCGTCGCGATCGTCGGCGTCGGCAACTGCGCCAACTCCTTCATCCAGGGTGTCCAGTACTACAAGGACGCCGACCCGGCCGACGAAGTTCCGGGCCTGATGCACGTCAACCTCGGCGGCTACCACGTCCGCGACGTCGAATTCGTCGCCGCCTTCGACATCGACGCCGAGAAGGTCGGCAAGGACCTCTCCGAGGCGATCTGGTCGGGCCAGAACGACACGATCAAGTTCGCCGACGTGCCAAACCTGGGGGTCAAGGTCCAGCGGGGGATGACCCACGACGGCCTCGGCAAGTACCTGAAAGAAAAAATCACCAAGGCGCCGGGCGAAACCGCCGACATCGTCGGGATCCTCAAGGAGACCCGCGCCGACGTGCTCGTCTGCTACCTGCCGGTCGGCTCCGAGCAGGCGGTCAAGTGGTACGTCGAGCAGGCCTTGAAGGCCGGCGTCGGCTTCGTCAACTGCCTGCCCGTGTTCATCGCCCGCGAGGACTACTGGGACAAGCGCTTCGAAGAAGCCGGTCTGCCAATCATCGGCGACGACATCAAGTCCCAGGTCGGGGCGACGATCGTCCACCGCCAGCTGGCGCGGCTGTTCCACGACCGCGGGGTGCGGATGGAGCGCACCAGCCAGCTCAACGTCGGCGGCAACATGGACTTCTACAACATGCTCGAGCGCGAGCGGCTGGCCTCCAAGAAGGAGTCGAAGACCAATGCCGTTACCTCGATCATGGGCCACGAGCTGCCCGACGAAGACGTCCACGTCGGCCCCTCCGACTACGTCGCCTGGCTGACCGACCGCAAGTGGGCGCACATCCGCCTCGAGGGCAAAGCCTTCGGCGACGTGCCGCTGAACGTCGAGCTGAAGCTCGAGGTCTGGGACTCGCCGAACTCCGCCGGCGTCGTGATCGACGCGGTGCGGATCATCAAGCTGGCGCTCAACAACGGGATCTCCGGCCAGCTCGACGGACCCTCCAGCTACCTGATGAAGTCCCCGCACACCCAGCGCCCGGACGACGCGGCGCGGGAGGAGACGGAGAAGTTCATCGCCGCCAACGCCCGCGGCAAGGCGCCCGCCCCGCCGGCACCGGTCGACGCGCCGAGCGGTGCCTGAGGCACCGCTCTCGATCGCGCAGGTCTTCCCGGTTCGCCGGGCCGGGGCGAACCCGGCGGCGCGCTTCGCGCGCGCGGTCTCCGAGGAGCTGGAGCGGCGCGGCCACGAGGTGCTGCGGATCCAGACCGGGGATCCGGTCAAACGAATGCTGAAAGGCCGGCACGTCGACATCGTCCACGTCCACGACCCGTTCGCCCCCAGCGCGCCCTCGGCGGCGCTGCGGCACTCCTTCGCCCTCAACGTCGCGACCTTTCACGCGCCGCAGGAGCGGGTCCTCTCGACCCAGGTGGCGCGGCCGCTGGTCGAGGTCTTCTTCGGCAGGATCGACGCGCGGACGGTGACCAGCGCCGCCACCGCGCAGCTGCTGGAGCGCTACTTCCCCGCCGACTACGAGCGGATCGGCGGCGCCGAGGACGGCGCCGACTGGGCGGCGGTCGCCGGCGAGGTGGAAGCGATCTACCGGCGGCTGCTGGCGCGGCGCCACGACCCGGCGGGCGATCCCGAGATCCGCGAGCGGATCTCGCGGCGGCCGCTGATCGAGGTCGACCTGCACATGCACACCGACCACTCCTCCGACTGCGCGACCCCGGTCGACGTGCTGCTGCAGACGGCCCGCGACCGCGGCCTGGGGGCGATCGCGATCACCGACCACAACGAGGTCTCCGGGGCCCTGGAGGCGCGGCGGATCGCCGAGCAGATGGGCGACATCAAGGTGATCGTCGCCGAGGAGGTGAAGACCGCCGAGCAGGGCGAGGTGATCGGCCTGTTCCTCGAGGAGAAGATCCCCAAGGGGCTGACGATGGCGGAGACGATCGCCGAGATCCGCCGCCAGGGCGGGCTGGTCTACGTGCCCCACCCCTTCGACCGCTTCCACTCGGTGCCCGACTACGAGCACCTGATCGACATCGTCGAGGACGTCGACATCCTCGAGGTCTTCAACCCGCGGGTGGCGCTGACCGCCTTCAACGAGGAGGCCGAGCGGTTCGCCCGCAAGTACCGGATCGTCCCCGGCGCCGGCTCCGACAGTCACGTCGCCCAGGGGCTCGGCAGCGTGCGGGTGCGGATCCACGACTTCGACGGGCCGGCCGAGTTCCTCGAGGCGATGCGCGACGCCGACATCACCCGCAAGCACAAGAACCTGGTCTACGTGCAGGCGCTGAAGCTGCTGCAGACGACCGGCCGCCCGAAGGCGCCCAAACGCCGCGTTCCCGATGCCAAGCCGGTGCGCGGCGGCCGGCCGCGCAAACGCCTGCGGCGGGCCGGCTGAGCAAGAGCTGATGCAGGGCCACCGGCCTAAAGGAGCCGTGCCCGCCTCGTCAAAGAAGGCGGGACAGATGCGCAGCATCGACGACGAGATCAGAGAGAAGTACCTCGAGCGGGCGATCCGCGAGCTCAACCAGCTGAGCCGCGAAGTCCAGGACTGCCAGCACTGCCCCCGCGGCAAGCTGATGCCGGTGCTCGGCTCCGGCCATCCGCAGGCCGACATCTTCATGCTCAAGCAGGCGCCGCTGATCTCGGAGATCGAGGAGGGCGTCGCCTTCTACGGGCGCTCCGGCAACGCGCTGATGAAAAGCTTCAAGCGGCTGGGGATCGATCCCCTCGTCGTCTACGGGACGCTCTGCGTCAAGTGCCCGATCGCCGAGCCCGACCTGGCGCCCCAGGAGTGCGTCGCCCGCCTGGTCGAGGAGCTGGCGATCGTGCAGCCGAAGATCGTCGTCGTGATGGGCGAGCCCGCGCTGCGCATCCTCAACGGCCTGCAGACCCCGCTCTCGCGACCGATCGAGCAGCGCGAGGGCGAGATCCAGGCCTTCACGCCGACGATCGACGCGCTCTACGTTCCGGACATCGATGGCTCGCTGGACGAGGAGGGCGCAAAGCAGCGCTTCTGGCGCGCCTTCAAGACGCTCGGCGTCTGGTACGACGACCTTCCCCCGTACTGACGGGCGCCGCGGCGCCCGTCAGTACGGCGCCCCCGCGGTTGGCGAAGCCTTGGGTGCGCGGGGGGTTAGGCGGAGGCTGGGGGATCGGGTTTGGTGTCCGTGGGCTCGGCGGCGGCGCGGCCGGGCTCTTTGAGGGCTTTGGCGGCGGCTTTGGCCTTGTCTTTGAGGCTGCCCTCGCCTTTGGCGGCTTCCTTCAGCTCCTGGGCGTCGGCCTTGAGGTTCTCCATGCCGCCGCGTTTCTCGATGGTCTGCTTCGCTTTGTCGACGAGCTTGTTCAGCTTCACTGCGATCTCTCCTCGGGTGCCGTGGGCGTGCCTGGCGGATTTTGCCGGCTATAGGCGGCAGTATCCGCCAACGGCGCGTTAACGAGGTGCGGCGGCTTCGGCGACGGCGGTCATCGCCTCGACCTTGGCGCTGGCGAGGCCGCGGACGACGGTGACGTCGAGGGCCTCGTACGCGGCCAGTTGGGACTGGGCGGCTGCGGCGTCGGGAGCGGCGACGCCGACCGTGCCCTCGGGCTCGCCGAGGCGGTCGAAGTGGTTGCGATAGCCGGCGTGCAGGTCGCGGTAGAAGGACTCCTCCTTGGCCAGCCGGTCGGCGGCGTCGGGACCGACCGCGGTGCGGACGTAGCCGCAGACCGGCGGCGCCTCGCGGCCCGCGGCCTCGGCGCCGGCCTCGACCTTCCGGCGGGCGCCGGCGGCGAACTCCGGGGTCATCCAGTTGAAGAACACGCCGTCGTACTGCGCCCCGGCCAGTTCGCACATCTTCGGCCCCATCGCGGCGAGGACGAGGCGGACGCCGGGCAGCTTCTCGCGCAGCTCGGGCAGCGCCTCGCGCATCCGCGTCAGCGGCCGCTTCGAGAACCCGGCGCCGACGCCGAGCCAGAGGCGGCCGCGGTCGATGCCGAGGCGCTCGACGTCGGCGGCGATCTCCTCCGGGCTCTGCCGGTCGAGGGCGATCACCGCCACTCCGAGGTCGAGGCCGGGCGCGCCCGCGGCGAACACCGCCAGGGTCTCCAGGCCCTTGGCGCCGGGGTGGTCGTTGGACCACATCGAGTCGTAGCCGAGCTCGGCGCAGCGCGCGGCGAGCGGGCGCGCGACGTCGGGGTCGAGCCCTGCCGCGACGCCGAATCCACGAGCCATCTCGACCCCCTACCCGCTCAGGCCTTCTCCAGCAGCGCCACGCACTCGATGTGCGGGGTCTGCGGGAACATGTCGACCGGTCTCACGCGCCGCAGCGTATAGCCCGCCTCGGTGAGCTGGGCGGCGTTGGGCGCCAGCGTCGTCGGGTTGCAGGAGACGTAGACGATCCGCGGCGCCTCGCACTCGATCACCCGGCGGACGATTTTCTGCGAGAGGCCGGCCCGCGGCGGGTCGACGACCACGACGTCGGGCTTGCCCGCTTTCTCGAGCAGGGGCCGCACGCCGGTGCGCGCGTTGCCGGCCATGAAGTGGGCGTTGCCGATCCCGTTGCGCTCGGCGTTGGCCTCGGCGTCGGCGATCGCCTCCGGGACTATCTCCAGGCCCCAGACCTCGCCGGCCCGGCCCGCCATCGTCAGCCCGATCGTGCCGATCCCGCAGTAGAGGTCGAAGAGGCGCTCCCGGCCGCTCAGCTGCGCGTACTCGGTCGCCGCCGCGTAGAGCCGCTCGGCCATCTCGGTGTTGGTCTGGAAGAAGGCACCGTGGGACATCTCCAGCCGCAGGCCGCAGAGCTCCTCGCGCAGCCGCTCCTCGCCGAGCACGCCGGTCGGCCCGTCGGTGCCGCCGGAGTCGCCCTCGA
>DASVWP010000087.1:0-5661 GCA_036393155.1 Solirubrobacterales bacterium
CGTCGCCCGGGTGCGCGCCAACCAGCCCGCCTGGGAGGCGATGGGGATCGAGGGCCGCTACCACTGGCTCGGCAAGCTCCGCGACTGGCTGCTCGACAACGCCGAGCGGGTCGCCGACACGATGCAGGCCGAGACCGGCAAGGTGCGCGGCGACACCGCCGCCGAGACGGTCTACCTGACCGACCTGATCAACTTCTACGGGACCAAGGCGGCGAAGTTCATCGGCGACGAGACGGTGCGCCCGCACTCGCCGCTGGCGGCGACGAAGAAGCTGATGGTGCAGTACCGGCCCTATCCCGTGGTCGGCGTGATCAGCCCCTGGAACTTCCCGCTGGCGCTCGCGCTCGGCGACGCGATCCCGGCGCTGCAGGCGGGCGCGGCGGTGGTCGTCAAGCCGTCGGAGTTCACCCCGTTGGGGATCGAGGAGATCGCCCGCGCCTGGCGCGAGGAGATCGGCGGCCCCGACGTCTTCGCCTGCGTGCACGGCGTCGGCGAGACCGGCGGCGCGCTGATCGACGCGGTCGACTTCGTCCAGTTCACCGGCTCCGATCGCACCGGGCGCGAGGTGATGGCCCGCGCCGCCGAGACGCTGACCCCGGTCAGCCTCGAGCTCGGCGGCAAGGACCCGATGATCGTCCTAGACGACGCCGACGTCGATCGCGCCGCCAACGCCGCGACCTGGGGCGGGATGTTCAACTCCGGTCAGGTCTGCCTCTCGGTCGAGCGGATCTACGTCGAGGAGCCGGTCTACGACGAGTTCGTCGCCAAGCTGAGCCGCGAGGTCGGCAAGCTGCGCCAGGGCGCCGACGGCCGCACGCCGGAGAAGGACGTCGGCGCGATGACCTCGCCCAACCAGGCGGCGATCGTCGAAGAGCACGTCGAGGACGCGCTGGCCAGGGGGGCGCGGGCGCTGACCGGCGGCAAGCGCGTCGCCGGCCCGGGCGACTACTTCGAACCGACGGTGCTGGTCGACGTCGACCACTCGATGAAGGTGATGCGCGACGAGACCTTCGGCCCGGTGGTCGGGGTGATGAAGGTGCGCGACTCCGAGGAGGCGCTGCGGCTGGCCAACGACAGCCGCTACGGCCTCTCCGGCTCGGTCTTCGGCGAGCGCGAGCGGGCCGAACGGGTGGCCCGCAGGGTGGAGTGCGGGGCGATCAACGTCAATGACGTCCTGGTCAACTACTTCGCCTCCGACGTGCCGATGGGCGGCTGGAAGCAGTCGGGCATCGGCACCCGTCACGGCGAGTACGGGATCAAGAAGTTCTGCCGCTCGGAGTCCTTGGTGATCACCCGCTTCGCCGGCAAGCGGGAACCGACCTGGTACCCCTACACCCGCTCACGCCGCCGCATCGTCGACTGGCTCGCCAACGCCTTCAACGCCCGCGGCCTGAAGCGCCGCCTCGGGCTGCGGCGCTAGCCCCTCCGCCAGGCCGAAAACGCGGAGCTGCGCAGGGAACTGATCGCGGCGATCCACGGCCTGCGGGGGGAGATGCGCGCTGAGATCCGGGGCGTGCGCGAGGAGATCGGCAACGTGCGCAGCGAGGTCCACACGAGCGCGGCCGAACTCAACGCTCGCTTCGACGCGATGCAGCGGATCCTCATCGCCGCCCTCCTCGGCGGCATCTTCACCCTGCTCGCGGCGGTGATCGGGCTCGTCGTCTCGCGCATCTACCGATTCCGGCGAGCGCGACGACCGTGCTCGGGGCGCCTCTCGGTAGCCTCCGTGATTCATGGCGGAGCGAGACTTCATCGCGGCGGTCAAGGAGCGCGTCGTCGTCTTCGACGGCGGCATGGGCGCGACCCTGGAGCAGTTCGACCTGACCCAGGAGGACTACGGCGGCCTGCAGGGGAAATGCCACGAGGCGCTGGTCCTCAACCGCCCCGACGTGATCGAGGGCGTCCACGCCTCGATGCTCGATGCCGGGGCCGAGGTCGTGGAGACCGACACCTTCCAGGGCTCGCGGCTGAAGCTCGAGGAGTGGGGGCTCGGGGAGCAGACCCTCGAGATCAACACCAAGGCGGCGGAAATCGCCCGCCGGGCCGCCGGCGAGGACCGCTTCGTCGCCGGCTCGATCGGGCCGACGGGGTTCCTTCCCGCCTCCACCGACCCGACCCTGGGGAACATCTCCTTCGGGCGCCTGGCCGAGGTCTTCGCCGAGCAGGCGACCGGCCTCGTCCAGGGCGGCGCCGACCTGATCATCATCGAGACCGCGCAGGACATCCTCGAGGTCAAGGCCGCGATCTTCGGCGCCCGCGAGGCCTTCGCCGCGACCGGCCGCCGGCTGCCGATCCAGTGCAGCGTCTCGCTGCTCCCCAACGGCGGCAAGATGCTGCTCGGGACCGACATCCGCTCGGTCCTCACCACCCTGGCCGCGCTCGACGTCGACGTCATCGGCCTCAACTGCTCGACCGGCCCGGAGGACATGCGCGACGCGATCCGCTTCCTCGGCGAGAACAGCCCGCTGCCGGTCCACTGCATCCCCAACGCCGGCCTGCCGCTGCAGGGGCCCGACGGCGAGACGATCTTCCCGGAAAAGCCGCAGCCGCTGGCGGCGACGCTCGGCGAGTTCGTCGAGCGCTACGGCGTCGGCATCGTCGGCGGCTGCTGCGGCACCACCCCGGAGCACATCGCGGCGATCCGCGAGCAGATCGGCACCCGCGCCCCCAGCGAGCGGCCGGCGCCCGGGCCGATCGAGATCTCCTCGATGATGACCTCGACTCCACTGGTGCAGGAGCCGCGCCCGACGCTGGTCGGCGAGCGCGTCAACTCGCAGGGCTCGAAAAAGGCCAAGGAGCTGCTGCTGGCCGACGACTACGACGGCCTCGTACAGGTCGCCGAAGACCAGGTCGAAGGCGGCGCCCACGTGCTCGACGTCTGCGTCGCCCTGACCGAGCGCCAGGACGAGGACGAGCAGATGACCGCGGTGGTCAAGCGAATCTCGCTGACCCAGCCGGCGCCGATCCAGGTCGACTCGACCGAACCGGAGGTGATCAAGGCGGCCCTGGAGCAGATCCCCGGCCGGGCGATCGTCAACTCGGTCAACCTCGAGGCGGGGCGCGAGAAGGCGGACCTCGTCGTCCCGCTCGCCAAGGCCCACGGCGCGGCGCTGATCGCGCTGACGATCGACGAGGTCGGGATGGCGAAGACCGCGGAGCGCAAGGTGGAGATCGCCAAGCGCCTGAAGGAGATCGCCTGCGACGAGCACGGCCTCGACCCCGAAGCGCTGATCTTCGACGCCCTGACCTTCACCCTGACCACTGGCGATGAGGAGTGGAGGCCCTCGGCGGTCGAGACGATCGAGGGGATTCGCCGGATCAAGGCGGAGATCCCGGGCGTCAAGACCTCGCTCGGCGTCTCCAACGTCTCCTTCGGGGTATCCCAGCCGGCCCGCGCCGTCCTCAACTCGGTCTTCCTCCACCACTGCGTCGAGGCCGGGCTGGACCTGGCGATGGTCAACCCCAACCACATCACGCCCTACTCGGAGATCTCCGAGGGGGAGCGGGAGCTGACCGACGACCTGGTCTTCAACCGCCGCGACGACGCCCTGGAGCGCTTCATCGCCCACTTCGAGTCCAAGGGCGAGCAGGCCGAGGAGGAGGCGGGCGACCCGACCGACGGCATGGAGCCCGAGGAGGCCCTGCACTGGCACATCCTGCGACGCAAGAAGGACGGGGTCGAGGACTGGATCGACCGCTCGGTGCAGAAGATCGGCGCCGTGCCGACGCTGAACGAGGTGCTGCTGCCGGCGATGAAGGAGGTGGGCGACAAATTCGGCGCCGGCGAACTGATCCTGCCCTTCGTCCTGCAGTCGGCGGAAGTGATGAAGCGGGCGGTCGCCCAGCTGGAGAACTACCTCGACCGGATCGAGGGCCACACCAAGGGCAAGGTCGTGATCGCGACCGTCTTCGGCGACGTCCACGACATCGGCAAGTCGCTCGTCAACACGATCCTCACCAACAACGGCTACACGGTGATCGACCTCGGAAAGCAGGTGCCGGTCGACGCGATCATCGACGCGGCGGTGGAGAACGAAGCCGACGCGATCGGCCTCTCCGCCCTGCTCGTCTCCACCTCGAAGCAGATGCCGACCTGCGTCGCCGAGCTGCACCAGCGCGGGCTCTCGTTCCCGGTGCTGATCGGCGGCGCCGCGATCAACCGCGATTTCGGCCGCCGCACGCTCTACCCGAAGGGCAAGGAGTCCGACGAGGTCTACGAGCCCGGCGTCTTCTACTGCAAGGACGCCTTCCAGGGCCTCGACACGATGGACGCCCTGGTCGACGAGCAGGCCCGCGCCGCGCTGGTCGAGCGGATCCGCGCCGAGGCCAGGGAGCTGCGCGAGAAGCCGGTCGTGGTCGACGACGCGCCGCCGGTCACCGACGACAGCGTCCGTTCCGCCGCCCGCACCGACGCGCCGATCCCCGCGCCGCCGTTCTGGGGCGTGCGGGAGATCCCAGTCGACCTCGACGAGGTGTTCCCCTACCTCGACCGCCACGTGCTCTTCAAGCTGCACTGGGGCGGCAAAGGGGTGAAGGGCGAGGCCTGGCGCCAGCTGGTCGAGGGCACCGACGAGGAGGAGGGTTTCGCCGCCCGGCTGGAGCGGATGTGGCGCGAGCAGGACTACCTGCACCCGCGGGCCAGGCTGGGCTACTTCCCCTGCAACGCCGACGGCAACGAGCTCGTCGTCTTCGACCCCGAGAACCCCGACCGGGAGTTGGAGCGCCTGGTCTTCCCGCGCCAGCCGAAGCACGACCGCATCTGCCTCGCGGACTTTTTCCGCCCGCTGGAGTCGGCCGAACGCGACGTCGTCGCCCTGCAGGGGGTGACCGTCGGCCCGCAGGTGACCGAGCTGATCGAGCGCCTGGAGAGCGAAGGCGAGTTCGCCGAGCAGCTCTACGTGCACGGGCTCGGCGTGCAGTCGGCAGAGGGCCTGGCCGAGTGGCTGCACTCGGACGTCCGCCGCGAGCTGGGCATCGACCTCGACCAGGGGCGTCGCTACTCCTGGGGCTACCCGGCCTGCCCGGACCAGTCCGAGCACGAGAAGGTCTGGCGGCTGCTGCACCTGGAGGAGATCGGGATGACCCTCTCGGGCGGCTACGCGGTGATGCCCGAGCAGTCGACCGTCGCGATCGTCGCCCACCATCCACAGGCGGTCTACTTCGGCATGAAGTCCGGCTTCATCCCGGCGGAGAAGGCGCCCGACGAGCTGATCGCCGGCACCGAGCGCGGCGGCGAGCTGCCGCGCGTCAACCTGCCCTAGCTGTAGTTCCTAAGCACGTTGTTCATCCGGACCTCCTTGGAGGCTGGGGGTGCTGAAGCCACCCAGATCCAAGGAGGACACCGGATGAAGCTCCACGCTAACGCGCCGCTCGGCCCGAAGGGAAGGGGGGTGATGGCCCGCCGCGTCGTCGAGGGCGGGCTCACGCTCGCGGAGGCGGCCGAGGCCGCCGGAGTGAGCGTGAGGACGGCGGGCAAGTGGGCTCGCCGCTACCGCGCAGAAGGAGAGGCGGGGCTAATCGACCGCAGCTCCGCCCCGACCACCGTCCATAACGCCACACCACCCGATCGGATCGAGGCGATCGCCGCCCTGCGGCGCCTGCGCCTGACCGGCCCCGAGATCGCCGAGCTGCTCGAGATGGCGACCTCCACCGTCTCGGCGG
>DASVWP010000088.1:0-6994 GCA_036393155.1 Solirubrobacterales bacterium
CCCTGCGGCCGATCGGCTTTCTCGAGCGCTGCCGGCGCGAGGTCGGCAGCTCGTTCAGCGTCATGTTCCTCGGCTTCGAGACGCCGATGGTGATGATCTCCGACCCGGCGGCGATCAAGGCGCTCTACCAGCAGCGCTCCCACGCGCTGCCGCCCGGCCGCAACATCATCCTCGAACCGATCCTCGGCTCCGGCTCGCTGCTGCTGCAGGAAGGCGCCGAGCACATCTCGCGACGGCGGCTGATGCTGCCGGCCTTCCACGGCGAGCGGATGCGCTCCTATGAGGCGACGATGACCGAGGTGGTCGAGCGCGAGATCGATTCCTGGCCGCTGGCGCAGGAATTCCCGATCCACCCGCGGATGCAGGCGGTGACCCTGGAGGTGGTGCTGCGGGCGGTCTTCGGGGTCTCCGAAGGGCCGCGGCTGGAGCGTCTGCGCGGGATCCTGGCGACGGTCCTGCAGGAAACCGCAAAACCGACGACCCAGCTGATCGGCCTGGCGACCCGGCGCTTCGGCAGCCGGGGCCCCTGGGCGCGCTTCGAGGGGCAGCTGCGGGCGGCCGACGAGCTGCTCTACGCGGAGATCGCCGAGCACCGCCGCCGCCCCGACCTGGCCGAGCGCGAAGACATCCTCTCGATGCTGATGCGGGCCGAGTTCGAGGATGGCGGGCGGATGGACGACGCCGAGCTGCGCGACCAGCTGATGACCCTGCTGCTGGCCGGCCACGAGACGACCGCGACCGCGCTCGCCTGGACCTTCGACCTGGTCCTCCGCCACCCGGCGGTGCTCGAGCGGCTGCGCGAGGAGCTCGCGGGCGGCGAGGAGGAGTACCTGCGGGCGACGATCTCCGAGTCGCTGCGGCTGCGGCCCGTGGTGCCGCTGGCCGGCCGGCGCCTGACCAGCGAGCTGGTCGCCGACGGTCTGGAGCTGCCGGCGGGGACCGACGTCACGCCGGCGATCTGGCTCACCCACACGCGGGCCGACGTCTATCCCGACCCCTTCGCCTTCAGACCCGAGCGCTTCCTCTCGGTGCCGCCGGAGACCTACGCCTGGATCCCCTTCGGCGGCGGCGTGCGGCGCTGCATCGGTGCCGCCTTCGCCGAGTTCGAGATGCGGGTCGTGCTGCGCGAGGTGCTGACTCGCTGCGAGCTGCGCAAGGCCAGCCCGCGGCCGGAGACGACGGCGCGGCGCAACATCACGCTTTCGCCGAAGGACGGGACCCCGGTCGTGGTGACCGCGCGGCGCCCGGCCCGCGAGCGCGAGCCCGTCGCCGTTTAGCGCCGAAGCCGGCACGGAAACGTTGCTTTCAGCGCGCCATCCGTAGAAACCTTCTGTCTACAGTCCTGCCATCATGGCGGTGACGATGGTGCGACAGGGGAATGAGGACGACCGGCTCACGGCGCTGGAGCGAGCGTTCGTCGCGCTGCGCTCCGAGCTGAGGGAGGAGATGGACCGGGGCTTCAACCGCGTCGATGCTCGAATGGACCGGCTGGACGCCCGGATGGACCGGCTAGAGGATCAGTTCGGGGAGCTGCGAACCGAGGTCAGCGCAAGCATCCGGACTACGCAGCAGGCGATCTACGAGCTCCAGCGGACGATCATCAGAGTCGGGGCCGGGCTTGGCGGCACCGTGGTGGCCTCACTGATCGCCGCGCTCCTCGCCGGCCACTTCTAGCGCTCGGCCCTCCTAGGCTCGCTGCGCGGGGTGTTCCTTCGCCCAGCGGGCGATCGCGCCGGAGCCGGAGATCACCTCGCCGTCGTCGAGGACGAGGATCGGCACCTCGTTGGTGCCGCTGAGCTTCTTCACCTCGGCCCGGTCCTCGCTGCGGCTGCCCCAGGTCCACGGCATCGCCCGGTAGCCGCCGACCGTCTTCAGCTCGTACTCGTAGCCCGCCGCCTCGAGCGCCTTGCCGGCTTTCGCGCACGGATGCGCAAAGGACGGCCCGTGAGTCTTCTGCCCGCACGTGTAGAGAACCACGGCGGACAGCCTAACCCAGGGCGGCCAGGGTCTCCTCGGCCGCCCGCTCACCTGAGCTGACCGCGCCGTCCATGTAGCCGTTCCAGACCGTCGCCGTCTCGGCTCCGGCCCAGTGCAGCGGCCCGATCGGCGCCCGCAGCGCCCGGCCGTATTCGGTCCAGCCGCCGGTGGTCATCAGGCAGCCGTAGCAGCCGCGGGTCCACTCCTCATCGGCCCAGACGCGCTCGATGAAGCGCTCCGGGCGAGCGGCGCGCTCGCCGAACAGCCGCGCGTGTCCCGCCAGCACCGCCTCACGCCGCTCGGCTGCCGGCCGCCGTCCCCACTGGCGCGCGAACCGCCCCTCGAGGAAGCCGAGCAGAACGCCGGGACTGCCGTCGGGGGGCGAGTTGTCGAAGACGACCCGCGCCGGGCCGACGTCGCTGGTCGCCTGGCCGGAGAAGCCCTCTTCGCGCCAGAACGGGCGCTCGTAGACCGCCATCGTCTTGATCACCGTGCCCTGCGGCATCCGCTGCGTCAGCTGGTCGCGCAGCGCCGGCAGCGGGGGGTCGTAGGCGATGCGGCCGGCCAGGGTCGGCGGCACGGCGACGATCGCTCGCCGCGCCCGCACCGTCAGCCCGTGCGGCTCGCCCGCGGCGCCGTCGGCGCGCAGGGCCACCCCGTCGTCCCCGTGCTCGATCCGCCGCACCGGCGCACCCAGGCGCAGCCGCTCCGCTCCCAGCTGCTCGGCCGCCAGCAGGGCGATCCGCTGCGAGCCGCCGTGGAAGCGGTCCTGCTGGGCGCCGCCGCCGGTGCCGACCAGGGTGTTGAAGCCGCCGCCGGAGTGCGTGTAGAAGAGGACGTGCAGCAGCGAGACGTCGCTCGGCTCGGCCGCCCAGACCGCCTCGGTCGCCAGCTCGAAGAGGCTGCGAGCGCCGGCGGTGCGGGCGTTGCGGCGCACCCAACTGGCAAAGGTCTGCCCGTCCCACGCCAGCGCCTTCGGCGCCAGCCAGGGCTCCTCCAGCGGCACCTCCCGCGCCATCCGGTCGAGGCGGGCCCGGGCCTGTTCGAGGTCGATCAGGGCCAGCGGCGAGATCGCCTTCGAGAGGTCGCGGAGCAGCCCGGGGCTCGCGTCGGTCAGCGGCCCACTGTAGGAGGCGAGCTTGCCCGACATCTCGATCAGGTGCCGCCCCTCGTCGTGGGTGGGGAAGGTGCCGACGCCGAGGTCGGCCGCGAGGGCGGCGATCCGCTCCTGGGTCGGGCCGATCCACTGGCCGCCGACCTCGACCACCTTGCCCTCGCCGAGCTCCTCGTTCAGCAGCCGCCCGCCGACCCGCTGCCGCGCCTCGAGGACGAACGGCCGCGCTCCGGCGGCGGCGATCCGCCGCGCCGCCACCAGGCCGGCGAGCCCGGCACCGACGATCGCGACGTCCGCCTCGATCGTCTCGGTGCCGTCGCGCCCCGGCATCTCAGGACCGCAGCGCTTCCAGTCGCTCGAAGATCTCCGGCACGTGGGTCAGGTAGGCGCCGTAGTCGAAGACCGCGTCGAGGTCGAGATCGGGAGCCGCGGCGCCCAGCAGGTCGCGGAACTCGGTCCGCGTGTCCCAGGCTCGCTGTGCGTTCTCCTGCACCACGCGGTAGGCATCGTCGCGCGTCAGGCCCGTCTCGACAAGGGCGGTAAGCGCTCGCTGGCTGAACAGGGCGCCGTGGGTGAGGCCGAGGTTCTCGCGCATCCGCTCCGTGTGGACGGTCATCCCCGCCGCCACCTTGGTCGCCAGGTCCTGCACGTAGTCGATGAGGATCGTCGCGTCGGGCAGCACCACCCGCTCGGCGCCGGAGTGGGAGATGTCTCGCTCGTGCCAGAGGGCGACGTTCTCCAGGCCGGTCTGGGCGTAGCCGCGGAGCACCCGGGCCAAGCCGGTGATCCGCTCGGTGCGGATCGGGTTGCGCTTGTGCGGCATCGCCGAGGACCCCTTCTGCCCGGCGGCGAACGGCTCCTCGACCTCCCGGACCTCGGTTTTCTGCAGGCCGCGGATCTCGGTCGCGAAGCGCTCCAGGCCGGCACCGGCGAGGGCGATCGCCGAGAGCAGGGCGGCGTGGCGGTCGCGCGGTACGACCTGGGTGGCGACGTCCTCGCGCTGCAGGCCCAGCCGCTCCATCACCCGCGCCTCGATCGCCGGGGCGACCGAGGCGTAGGTCCCGACCGCGCCGGAGAGCTTGCCGACCCGCACCGCCTCGAAGCTCTCTTCGAGGCGCCGCAGGTTGCGGTCGGCCTCGAAGGCGAAGCCGGCGAGCCGCAGGCCGAAGGTCGTCGGCTCGGCGTGGACGCCGTGGGTGCGACCGACGCAGAGCGTGTCGCGGTGCTCCAGCGCCCGCTCGATCAGCGCGTCGCGGTAGGCGCGGGCGCCGGGGACGACGATCTCGCCGGCCGCTCGCAGCTGCAGCGCCAGCGCCGTGTCGAGGACGTCGGAGGAGGTGAGGCCGTAGTGGATCCAGCGGCCGTGCTCGCCGACCGAGGCGGCGACGACGTCGACGAAGGCGGCGACGTCGTGGTCGGTCACCTTCTCGCGCTCGTTCACCGCCTCGACCGTGAAGGCGGCATGGGCGCGGGCCGCCGCCGCGGCCTCGCTCGGTACCGCGCCCTCCTCGGCCCAGGCCTCCGTCGCCGCCAGCTCCACCTCGAGCCAGCACTCGAGCTTGCGCTGCTGGGTCCAGACCGCCCCGATCTCGGGACGGGTGTAGCGACCGATCACGCGTTGATTATCCGCGCCGCCAGCACGCCGGCGTTCTTCGCCCCGTCGATCGCCACGCAGGCGACCGGGATCCCCGGCGGCATCTGCACCGCGGAGAGCAGCGCGTCGAGCCCGCCGAGCGACTTGCCGAGGATCGGCACGCCGATCACCGGCAGGTCGGTGTGGGCGGCGGCGACCCCGGGAAGCGCGGCCGACATCCCGGCGCCGGCGATGATCACCTTGAGGCCGCGCATGCGCGCGTTCTGGCAGTACTCGCGGACCAGCTCCGGGTCGCGGTGGGCGCTCATCACTCGCACCTCGTAGCGGATCCCCGCTTCCTCGAGGGCGGTGCCGGCCGGCTGCATCTTCGGCTTGTCGTTCTTGGAGCCCATGATGATCCCGACGTGCGGCTCGTCGACGTCGATTTCGTTGAACGCCTCCTCCACGGCGGGCATCGTGGCGGGGGCGGTCGGGGTGGGCTCGCCGCTTGACTCGGTCGGCTGCGGGTCTGAGATCTCGCTCATCTGTTCCTCTCTGGATTAGCTGGGTACTCGCTCGATGGCCCGGGCGGCGATGTCGGTGCGGATCTGCATCCCCTCGAAGGAGATCCGCCTGGCCGCATCGTACGCACGATCGCGGGCCGCGGCCGGCGTCGGCCCGAGGCCGGTGACGTTGAGTACCCGGCCGCCGGCGGTAACGATCTCGCCGTCGCGCTCGGCGGTGCCGGCGTGGGTGATCTCGGCCAGCTCGGCGGCCTCGGCGAGGCCGTGGATCACGTCGCCCTTCGAGGAGCTCTCGGGGTAGCCGGCCGAGGCGAGGACCAGGGTCACCGCCCAATCGGGGTCGAACTCGGCGACGGCGCCGGTCAGGCCGCCGGGCTCGCGCGCGGCGAGGAAGAGGTCGAGCAGGTCCGAGCGCATCCGCGGCAGCACCGCCTGCGTCTCGGGGTCGCCGAAGCGGGCGTTGAACTCGAGCACCTTCGGCCCCTCGGCCCCGATCATCAGCCCGGCGTAGAGGACGCCGTGGAACGGCGTGCCCCGCGCGGCCATCGCGGCGACGACCGACCGGTGGACGCGCTCGACGATCTCCGCCACCTCCTCGGCGCCGAAGCCGGGGACCGGCGAGTAGCTGCCCATGCCGCCGGTGTTCGGGCCGCGATCGCCGTCGAAGATCCGCTTGTAGTCCTGGGCGGGGGCGAGCGGGACGACGTTTTCGCCGTCGCAGAGCGCCAGCAGCGAGAGCTCCTCGCCCTCGAGGAACTCCTCCAGCACCACCGTCGTCTCGCCGAAGCGCCGCTCGGTGAAGAAGACGTCGATCGCCGCCCGGGCCTCGGCTTCGTCGGCGCAGAGGATCACTCCCTTGCCGGCCGCCAGGCCGTCGGCCTTCAGCACCGTCGGGTAGGTGGCGCGGGTGAGCTCGGCGAGCGCCTCCTCGTGGCCGCGCAGCAGGACGTGGCCGGCGGTCGGCACCCCTGCCTCGCGCATCAGCTCCTTGGCGAAGGCCTTGGAGCCCTCCAGCTCGGCGGCGGCTCGGCTCGGCCCGAAGGCCCGCACGCCGGCCTCCTCGAGCGCGTCCACGGCGCCGGCCACCAGCGCCGCCTCCGGGCCGATCGCCACCAGGTCGACCCGGTGCTCGGTGGCCGCGGCGACGATCGCGGGCACGTCGTCGGCGGCGACCTCGGGCAGGCACTCGGCCTCGGCGGCGATCCCGGCGTTGCCGGGCGCGCACAGCACCTCGGGGGCGTGGACGGAGCGGCGCAGCGCCCGCACGATCGCGTGCTCGCGACCGCCACCGCCAACGACGAGGACCTTCAACTGCGGACTCCGGGGACGAGCGTCAACGGCGGCTCAGAGCGAGGAGGCCAGGTCCTCGGCCGGCATCGCAGTCAGCGTCTGGCTGGTCATCGTCCCCCGCGATCCGAGCTCGACGGAGATCTTCGCCATCGTCTTCTCGTCGGGCGCCTCGATCACCGTCACGAAGTCGAACTGTCCGAGCGTCGCGTATTGCGCCACCACCTTGGCGCCGATCTGTTCGACCTCGTGGTTCACCTCGGCGACGCGGCCGGGGTTGTTCTTCAGCGTCCGTACGCCCTCCGCGGTCAGGTTGGTCAACATCAGATAAGTCGGCATCTAAGCTCCCCTCCAAGGTCTCGACGGCCAGTGCCGACACGGTATCGCCGATGGGGGGTGGGTGGTGCGTTCACCTTGGGGCGGTGGGGGGTCCGGTGGCCCCCTCCGGAAAGCCGTCGCGCAGCTGCCACGCCTCGAAGAGTCCAGGCGTGGTCCCCTGAGCTTTCCGGAGAGGGCCAC
>DASVWP010000089.1:0-29332 GCA_036393155.1 Solirubrobacterales bacterium
ACGCCAATCTTCTGCTGGGCCGCCTGGCCGCCGACTCGCGCCTCGCCGGCGACGTCGCGCTCGACTCCGCCGCTGCCGAGCGCGCGCTGCAGGGCCTGGCCACCAGCCTCGGCCTCAGCCCGATCGAAGCCGCGGACGGCATCCTGCGGATCGCCAACCAGGAGATGGTGCGGGCGCTGCGCGTGGTGACGGTTGAGCGCGGCGTCGACCCCCGGGCCTTCGCCCTGCTGCCGTTCGGCGGCGCCGGGCCGATGCACGCGGCGGCGATCGCCGCCGAGCTGGGGATCGAGGAGATCCTCTGCCCGCGGGCCAGCGGCGTCCTCTCGGCGCTCGGCCTCTGCGCCTCGGAGCGCCGCCGCGACACCGCCCGCACGGTGATGCTGAGCGGCGAGGAGCTGAGCGCGGCGCGGATCGCCGCCGAGGTCGCCGAGCTGGTCGAGGTGGCCGACGGCGACCCCGACGCCCGCCCCGAGGTCGTCTACGAGCTGCGCTACGCCGGGCAGGCCTTCGAGCTGCCGGTCCCGGGGCCGGTCGACCCCGACCCCGCCGACCTCGTGGCCCGCTTCGAGCAGGCGCACGAGCAGCGCTACGGCCATCGCGACCCCGGCGGCCAGGTGGTCCTCGTCGACATCCGCCTGGCGATGGTCGCGCCGGGCCCCGAGCCGCGTCCCGCGGCAGCCGCGGCGGGCCGGCTGCAGCGCGGCTCGCGGCGGGTCTGGTTCGGCGGCGAGTGGGTCCAGACCCCGGTCCTGCGCGGCGAGCCGGCGGTCGGCACCGAGGCGGCGGGGCCAGTGGTCTTCGAGCTGCCCGAGGCGACGCTGGTGCTGCCCCCCGGCTGGAGCGCGGCGGTCGACGACGCCGGCACGATCCGGGCGCGGTTCCTCGCGGGCCATGCGGACCGAGGAGGAAGCGCGCGGTGAGCAGCCTCGACGCGATCACCCTGCAGGTGCTGGTCGGCGGCCTGCGCGCGGCCTGCGACGAGATGGGCGCGACGCTGATCCGCTCCGCCTACTCGGCCAACATCAAGGAGCGCCACGACTGCTCGACCGCCCTCTTCGACGCCGGCGGCGAGCTGGTGATGCAGGCCGAGCACATCCCGGTTCACCTCGGATCGATGCCCGACGCGGTGGCGGCGGTCCTCGACGAGGAGCAGCGGCCCGGAGTCGCCTGGCTGCTCAACGACCCCTATCGCGGCGGCACCCACCTCCCCGACATCACCCTGATCTCCCCCGTCTTCGTCGAGGGCGAGCTGCTCGGCTTCGCCGCCAGCCGCGCCCACCACGCCGACGTCGGCGGGCCGACGCCCGGCAGCATGCCGGCCCGCTCCACCACCCTGGCCGAGGAGGGCGTGGTGATCGAGCCGACCCGGGCCACCCCGGAGGTGCTCGAGCGCCTGGCCGGCCAGATGCGCGCCCCGCGCCAGCGCCTCGCCGACCTGCGTGCCCAGCAGGCCGCCAACCGGATCGGCGAGATCCGGCTCGCCGAGCTCGCCGAACGCCACGGCGCCACGCTGCTGCGCCGGGGGATGGAGGAGATCCTCGCTTACAGCGAGCGCCGGACCCGGGCCGCGCTCGCCGCCCTGCCCGACGGCTCCTACGAGGCCGCCGACGTGCTCGAGGACGACTCGCCCGAGGGCGAGCGCGACGTCACCCTGCGCCTCCGCGCGACGATCGAGGGCGAGCGGCTGCGCCTCGACTTCACCGGAACCGACCCGCAGGTCGCCGGCAACCTCAACTGCCCGCTGTCGGTGACCAAATCGGCCGCCTTCTTCGCGGTCCGGGTCCTCACCGACCCCGACGCGCCGCCCTCGGCGGGTGCCCACCGGCCGATCGAGGTCATCGCCCCGTCCGGCTGCCTGCTCAACGCCCGCCCTCCGGCCGCCGTCGCCGCCGGCAACGTCGAGACCTCCAGCCGCGTCGCCGACCTCGTCCTCTCCGCCCTCGCCGGCGCCTGCCCGGTCCCCGCCCAGGGGCAGGGGACGATGAACAACCTGACCTTCGCCAACGAGGAGTTCACCTACTACGAGACCCTCGGTGGCGGCCAGGGTGGCTGCCCGGACGCCCCCGGGCCGAGTGCCGTCCACGTGGCGATGTCGAACACGCTCAACACGCCGGTCGAGGCGCTGGAGACCGAGTTCCCGCTGCGGGTCCGCGAGCTGTCGCTGCGAACGGGCAGCGGCGGCGCGGGCCGCTTCGCGGGCGGCGAGGGCCTGGCGCGCGAGATCGAGGCCCTGGCGCCGATGCGCTTCACGCTGATCACCGAGCGGCGGCGGCACCCGCCGCGGGGCCGCGACGGAGGGGCCGACGGGGCTCCCGGAGCGAACTTCCTGAACGGCGAGCGGCTGCCCGGGAAGTGCGCCGGGGAGATGGCCGCCGGGGACGTCCTGCGGGTCGAAACCCCGGGCGGTGGGGGAAAATTTAAGTCCTGAGGGCTTGAGATTCGGCCGCGCTCGTCTAGAATGCGGCGTCCCGGGCGGGCTCGACGGCTTTTCGCGGCCTTGATTCTCAGCCCAGCCCCACCTCGACACGACGTTTCTGAAGGTACTGACTCAACATGCCGATCGCTCTCAAGGAATGGGCTGTAACCGTACGCGCGCTCGCCGAGGGTGAGCAGCTCCTGACCCTGCGCAAGGGCGGGATCAGGGAGGACAACAAGCACTTCGAGCTCGAGCACGAGCGCTTCTTCCTCTACCCGACCTTCGACCACCAGCGGAACGACCTGGTGCGCGAATCCCATCACCCCGAGCTGCGCCGGGCCCTCGAGGAGGGCGTCTGGCCGGACGAGGAGCCGCCGCCGAAAGCGCTGCTGCAGGACGGCGGCATCCCCCAGCCCGACCGGGTGCGCCTGCGCGCCTGGGCTGAAGTGACCGACCACGTGACGATCAACGATCGCCGCACGCTCGACTCGCTCTCGCCGTACTACATCTGGACTCCGGACTACGCGGAGAAGCGCCTCAACTGGAAGCGCCGCCACCCGCTGCACATCCTGCTGCTGCGGGTCCATCGCATCCCCCGCCCGGTCACGGTGCGGGTCCGCGACGAGTACCACGGCTGCCGCTCCTGGGTCGAGATCGACCGCGAACTGCCCTTCGAGGGCACCCCGGTGATGGCCGACGAAGAGTTCGACCGCGCGCGCAACGAGATCCGCGCAGTATGCGGCGACGCCGAGCCCGCGCTGGTCTGACCATCGGGTTGCCCCGCTAGTCTCGAACTCGATGTCTTGGATCGAGACCGAGTCGCTGTCGTTCACGGCTCGGCATGACTCGGACGACTCGGCCTTTGCCGAGCGGACGCTGGACCGACTCGAGGACCTGCGGTTGCGGCTGGAAGATCGGTTCGACCGCGTGCCCGATGAGGTCACGGTGGTCATCCACACCAGCCCGGCCTGGCTGACCCTGGCCCATCCCTTCCTCCCCGCCGCCCGCTGGTCGGCCGCGGCGGCCGGCCGGCGCTACCTCGCCGGCTGGGCGATGGCGACCGAGCTGCACGTGCTCAACGACCCGCACCTGGAAAAGCGCGCCGCCGGCGACGACTCGCTGGAGGCGCTGCGCGGCACCGCCGAGCGGCTCTACGCCCAGCTGGTGATCGCCGCCAACAACCCAGCCCTCCCCCCATCGTGGACGCCGCGCCGTTTCGCCCGCTACCTGAAGTGGGCCTGGTTGGTCGAAGGCGGCGCCCAGTACTACGCCCGCCAGGTCGGCCTCTACCGGGCCGCCGTGCTGCGGCGCCTGCGCGAGGGCTCCCGTCCCTCCTTCCCCCCCTCGCGCCGCGACGCGGTGATCCTCGGCGGCACGATCTTCGACCTGCTCGAGGAAGAACGCGGCCCGGAGGCCTGCGACCGCCTCGTCGACGGTCTCCTCCCGGGCGGCCCGGCGGTCACCCTCGAAGACGCCTTCGACGCCCGCTTCCGCGACATCGAGGACGCCTGGCGCGACTACCTGCGCTCGATGACCCGCCCCGCCGGCGTCAGCTGAACCGGCTCAGATCGCCCGCAGCAGCAGGAAGACGCCGAAGACGGCCGCGAACCCGAGCAACGACCAGAGATAGATCCGCGCGTAGGCGCCCGCCGGCCCATAGTCGCGCGACCTGCGGCCTCCCCCTTCCAGGTGCTTCGCGTTGGCGATCTCCGACCAGTCGGCTCCCTCGTCTTCGACCAGGGTTTCCGCCAACACCTCGCGTGCCCTCTCCGCCTGGGAGGCGCGCACCAGCACCTTTTGCCCCTGGTGGCCGAACCCCGCTTCCACGGAGGGAAACCCGCGCGGTGGCCCGTTGACGCCCGCCGCGCGGCGCAGGCTGCGGATGCCCGCATTCTCGAGCAGGCCCTGGATCAGCTCGGCCTGGATCGGGTCGCCGGCGTAGGCGACCGCGATCAGCTGACCTGGTACAGGATCCATATGAGCGCCACGGCGCCGAGGACGGCGACGCCGAACCAGAAGGCGAACTTCAGGGGCGAGGTCTGCCCTTCTCCCCGGGCCAGGCGCTGCTGCTCTTCCAGCTCAACCCGCTCTTCCCCCTCGCTCTCGACCAACGTCTCGGCGAGCAGCTCGCGAGCCTCCTTCGCGTGGGCGGAGTTGACGTAGACGTCGTGCGGGCCGGCGGAGAGGAAGTCGGGGTTGTCGAAGCCGCCACTGCGTTTGAGGACGCTGGGAATGCCGGCCTCCAGGAGCAGCCCCTGGAGCATTTCCGCCTCGGCCTGGTTGCGGGCGAAGGCCACCTTGACCAGCGGGCCGCCGCCGCCTCCGCCACCGCCGCCCTCGCCGCCCCGGGAGCCGTCGCCCCCGCCGTGCGCGCCCCGCGAGTGGGAGCCGCGCCTGTCCCTATGTGACGTCGAGCTCCGCATCGGAGATCTTCAGGTCCTTCAGCCAGAAGGCCTTGACGTCGGGGGCCTCGGAATCGGCGAGGGAGACGATCACGTAGATCTGTTCGGGCCAGGCCAGCGCCTGGTTCACGTCGGTCTGGGACGGATAGGCGGCGCTCTTGGTGTGCGAGTGGTAGATCGCCAGCAGCTCGCCGCCGTCCTCTTCGATCGACTTCAGCGCGTTGTACTGGCCCTGCGGGTCCATCTCGTAGCGCAGCGGGCTGGCCGCCGCGTTCTCCACCCGCACCACCCCGGTCGCCTCGCCGTCGCGGCCGCCGATCATCCCGCAGCACTCGTTCGGCAAATCCTCCCGCGCGTGGGCGACCATCTCGTCGATCAGGGCCTGCGAGATCTTCATCGCCGCGAGCCTAACGAGGATGAGGCGACTACCACCAGATGGTGGAGTCGATGTCTTCAAGCTCCTCGATCGGCTTCGTGTAGACGCCAGAGGAGAGGTACTTCCAGCCGTCATCGGGGATCAGGAAGACGACGTTGCCGCTCTCCAGCTCGCCGGCGATGCGGGCGGCGATCGCGGCGATCGCCCCGGCGGAGACGCCGGCGAAGATGCCCTCCTCGTCGAGCAGCCGCTTGGTCCAGACGATCGCGTCGCGGTTGGAGACCATGATCTTGCGGTCGAGGATCGAGAGGTCGATGATCGGCGGGATGAAGCCGTCGTCCAGGGAGCGCAGGCCCTGGACCAACTCCCCCTGCATCGGCTCGGCGGCGACGATCAGCGTCTCGGGGTTCTCCTCCTTCAGTCGCCGCCCGTTGCCCATCAGCGTGCCGCCGGTGCCGAGCCCGGCGACGAACGCGGTCACCTCGTCGAGCTCGTCGAGGATCTCCACCGCGGTGCCGTTGTAGTGGGCCATCGGGTTGGCCTCGTTGCCGTACTGGTAGGGCATGTAGTAGCGCGAGTCCTGCGCCATCTCCAGCGCCACCTCGACGGCGCCGTTGGAGCCCTTGGCCCCCTCCGAGTAGACGATCTCGGCCCCGTACATGCTCAGCAACTGCGTCCGCTCCTCGGTCACGTTGTCTGGCATCACGACCTTCAGCGGGTAGCCCTTGCGGCGGCAGATCATCGAGAGCGAGATCCCCGTGTTGCCCGAGGTGGGCTCGAGGATCGTCTGGCCGGGTTCGATCGCCCCTTCGGCCTCGGCGGTCTCGATCATCGACTTCGCCACCCGGTCCTTGACCGAGCCGGTCGGGTTGCGCCCCTCGAGCTTGGCGTAGATGCGGACGTCGGGGTTCGGCGTCAGCCGCGAGAGCTCGACCAGCGGCGTATGGCCGATCGACTCGATTACGTCGCCGAAGCGTCCCCCGCAAGGTCTGTTGAGAAGTTCGTCGTGCAGCATCGCCGTCCCCGGTACTTCAAAAAGTATAGCGGTGCCCGTCAATACAAAGCAAGAATTTGAGCATGCTTGGAGCGCCCATCCCGCTTTGTCGCGCCAAGATCGCTCCGGGGCCGCGAATCGGAGGGGCTTCACATCCCGTTGACGCGCGGTGTATCTTCGCGCGGGTCCAGCAATCTTTGGATCGGAGGCCGTACCTAATGAGCAAGACTTTGCGGACCGCCCTCTTCGCGGTCCTGGCGGTGGGAGTCGTCTCCCTCTTGGCAGCCTGCGGAGGCGGGGGCAGCAGCTCCGGCGGCGGAGGCGGTGAAGGCGGCGGCGAAAAGCTCACGGTCGGCTCCGACATCCCGTATCCGCCCTTCGAGCAGGGCAAACCAGGGAACTACACCGGCTTCGACGTGGAACTCGTGGAAGCGATCGCCGAAAAGATCGGCCGGACGGCGGAATTCCAGGACACCTCGTTCGAAACGATCTTCCGCGACGTCGGCCAGGGCAAGTTCGAAATGGTCGCCTCGGCGGCCACGATCACGCCGGAACGGGAAAAGGAAGTCGCCTTCTCCGATCCGTACTACCTCTCCGAACAGGCGATCGTGGTCAAGGAAGGCAGCGAAATCAAGGGGCTGTCCGACCTCGAAGGCAAGGTCGTCGCCGCGCAGCAGGGGACGACGGGCCTGGCACTCGGCAAGGAAAAAGCCAACGCCAGCGAATTGCGGCCCTTCCCCGAAGGCCCCGACGCGATCAACGCGCTGAAGGCCGGGACGGTCGAAGCGGTGATCATCGACGCGCCGGTCGCGCAGAACGCGATCGAAGAAGAAGGCGGGATCGAAATAGCCGAAAAAGTCCCGACCGAAGAAGAGTACGGATTCGCTCTGGCGAAGAGCAACACCGAACTCCTCGAAGAAGTCAACAAGGGCCTCGAAGAAGTGATCTCCGACGGCACCTACACGAAGATCTACGAAAAGTGGTTCCACCTCGAACCGCCCAAGCAATTCCGCGGCTAGGCGCAACAAAGGTTGCGCTTGGGCCTGCAGTTCGATTCGAGCAAGGGGGCGCCGACTTCGGCGCCCCCTTTTCCTTCTGAGACGGCCGACAGGAGACGGCGATGAGCCAGTTCTTCAACCAGTACTTCAACTTCAACGTGATGGGGGAACACTTCGGCGAAGTCCTCGTCCACTTCCTCCAGAACCTGCTGCTCTTCGCCGTAGCGGCGTTTCTGGCGTTGATCTGGGGGCTGGTGCTGGCATTCCTGCGCCAGCTGCCAGGTCGCAAGCTGATGCCGGTCCGGTTTGTGACGATCGCCTACATCGACGTCTTTCGCGCCGTGCCCATCCTGATCCTGATCCTGATGATCTCGGGCGGCGTGCCCTTCCTCACCTTCCTGCCGCACAGCGTCCGGATCCCGGAGTGGTTTGGCCGACCGGACCCATTCTGGTACGGGGTGGCCGCGCTGGTGATCGTCTACGGAGCGTTCACCGCCGAGGTCTACAGGGCGGGCATCGAAGCGGTTCCCCGTGGACAGGTGGAAGCCGCAAGGTCACTGGGAATGAGCCATTTCCAGGCCATGCGCCATGTCGTCATCCCCCAGGGGATAACCAAGATCCCCGCCCCGATGCTGAACGAACTCATCTCGCTCCTGAAGGACACGACCCTGATCAGCGTCATCTCCCTTTCGGAGGCCGTCTTGGTCAGTCGTGAAGTCCTCGCCGAACGGCTGAACAGCTCGGCCCTGACGCTGACCGCGGTCTTCTTCCTGATCATCATCCTTCCTCTGGCCCGCGTGGTCGACAAACTGATTGCCCGCAGTCAGTTGAAGATCACCCGCGGCTCCCACATCGAGGTGGCCTGATGGCGGACGCCATGGTCAAGCTCCAGGGCGTCCGCAAAAACTTCGGTCAGCTCGAGGTGCTCAAAGGCGTCGACCTCGACGTCGCCAAGGGCGAAGTCGTCTGCATCCTCGGCCCCAGCGGCTCCGGGAAGAGCACGCTGCTGCGCTGCGTCAACCTCCTCGAGCCGCCCGAGGAGGGCGAGATCTTCGTCGAAGGGCACGACATCTGCCGCGGGCCCGGGTCGGGCACCGGAGAGGAAAGCTGGGAGCTCGACTTCGTCCGCCAGCGGGTCGGCATGGTCTTCCAGCAGTTCAACCTCTTCCCGCACAAGACGGTGATGCAGAACGTCACCCTCGCCCCGCGGACCGTCCTCGGCAAGCCGAAGGCGGAGTGCGAGGCGACCGCCAGGCGCCTGCTCGAGCGGGTCGGCCTCGGCGACAAACTCGACCAGTACCCCGAACGCCTCTCCGGCGGCCAGCAGCAGCGGGTGGCGATCGCCCGCTCGCTGGCAATGGAACCGCACGTGATGCTGTTCGACGAGGTGACGAGCGCGCTCGACCCCGAGCTCGTCAAGGAGGTCCTCGACGTGATGCGCGAGCTGGCCGAAGAAGGGATGACGATGCTGGTCGTCACCCACGAGATGGGCTTCGCCCGCGAGGTCGGCGACCAGGTCGTCTTCATGGACGGCGGGGTGATCGTCGAGCAGGGCAAGCCGGCCGACGTCCTCGACAACCCGCGCGAGGCGCGGACGCAGAAATTCCTCGGGCTGGTCCTGGAGCGCTAGCCGCTGCTAGGCGGCGCCGCCGGCCATCGCCGGCAGGATGACAACCGTGTCGCCGTCCTTGACCGCGGTGTCGAGCCCGTCGAGCACCCGGACGTCCTCGTCGTTGAGGTAGACGTTGACGTAGCGGTTGAGCTCGCCGTCGGCGCCGAACAGCTGCTCGGCGGTCTCGGGGTGCGCCTCGGTCAGCGAGCGCAGCACCTCGCCCACGGAGCTGCCGCCCGCCTCAACCTCGGCCTGGCCGCCGGTCTTCGGCCGCAGGACTGGGGGGATTCGAACGGTCGCCATGAGAGCGGGGATCCTACCTAGGCGATCGACTGGCGGTCGCCACCCGCTCCGGCGCAGAAGGCGTCGTAGTCGGGGAACTTGCCCATCTCCGACTCCGGGATCTCCTCGGCGTGCTCGCCGCAGATCGGGCAGTTGGGGTCGCGGCGGACCTTCAGCTCGGTGAACCGGGTGCCCAGCGCCTCGTAGAGGAGCAGGCGGCCGACCAGCGGCTCACCGGCGCCGAGCACGAGCTTGATCACCTCGTTGGCCTGCAGCGTGCCCATCGTCCCGGCCATCACACCGAGGACGCCGTTGGCCGAGCAGCTCGGCGCCAGCTCGGCCGGCGGCGGGGTCGGGTAGAGGCAGCGGTAGCAGGGTCCCTCGTAGGGCATGAAGGTCGAGATCTGACCGTCGAAGCCGAGGATCGAGGCCGAGACCACCGGCTTGCGCAACCGCACCGAGGCGTCGTTGAGCAGGTAGCGGGTGGGGAAGTTGTCGGCGCCGTCGACGATGATGTCGTAGTCCTCGATCACCCCGAGGATGTTGGAGGCGTCGAGGCGGCCGTTGTGCTCGACCACGGTGACGTCGGGGTTCAGCTGTTCGATGAAGATCCGGGCCGAGGTGGTCTTGGGCATCCCGATGCGCTCGGTGTTGTGGATCACCTGGCGCTGCAGGTTGGAGGCGTCGACGACGTCGTCGTCCACCAGGCCGATCGTCCCGACCCCCGCCGCGGCGAGGTAGAGCGCGGTCGGCGCGCCCAACCCGCCGGCGCCGAGTAGGAGGACCTTGGAGTTGAGCAGCCGCAGCTGGCCGTCGACCCCGACCTCGGGCAGCAGGATGTGGCGCGAGTAACGGTCGCGCTGCTCGGCGGTCATCCCGCAGACCGCGATGACCGGCAGCCCCTGCTCCTGCCAGGCGAGGATGCCGCCCTCCATCGAGGCGACGTTCTCGTAGCCGAGCCGCTGCATCTGCGCGGCGGCGATCGCCGAGCGGTTGCCGGAGCGGCAGTAGAGGATGATGCGAGCCGACTTGTCGGGCGCGGCGGTCGGGATTTCGTCGGCGAGCAGACCGGGTGGCACCAGCCTGCCGTTCTCCAGGTGGGCCTCCTGGTACTCGTGCGGCTCGCGGGTGTCGACCAGGACGACGTCGCCGCCCTCGATCTCCTGCGCAGCCTCGAAGGGCTGGATCTCCTCGATCGTCACCGCCTGAGTATCAACGCCACTGGCCATCGCCTGAATCTCCTAAATCCGGATCAGCTTTTACTTCAAAAAGTATAGCGACCTTCCATAAAAACGCGAAAAACCCGCCATGCAAGCGGGTTTCTCGCGTCTCGGGGGCAGGAGACCGACTACATCGAGGGACGCATCTGGCGCAGGCGCCGGACCCGCTCCTCGATCGGGGGGTGGGTCGAGAAGAGACCGGCCAGGCCCTTGCTGGAGAACGGCTTGACGATGTACAGCGGCTCGGCCGCCTGGTTCACCTGCATCGGCATCGCCGCCGCACCCTGCTCGAGCCGCAGCAGGGCGCTGGCCAGCGACTCCGGGTTGCCGCAGATTTCCGCCCCGCCGGCGTCGGCCGCGTACTCGCGCTGGCGCGAGATCGCCAGCTGGATGATCGAGGCGGCGAGTGGCGCCAGCAGGAAGGTGGCGAGCTGCCCGACCAGGGCCAGCGGCGAGTTGTCGTCTTCGCCGAACCAGAGCAGCATGTAGGCGATATAGGTGATCGCCGCGCCGATGCTGGAGGCGACCGACTGGATCAGGATGTCGCGGTTGCGGATGTGCGTGAGCTCGTGGGCGAGGACGCCGCGCAGCTCGTCCTCGGAGAGCAGCTTGGTGATCCCGCGGGTGACGGCGACCGCCGAGTGCTTGGGGTTGCGGCCGGTGGCGAAGGCGTTCGGCTGGTCCTGCGGGATCATGTAGAGACGCGGCATCGGCAGGCCGGCGCGCGTCGTCAGTTCCCGCACGATCTGGTAGAGCCGCGGCGCTTCGGACTCCTCGATCGGTTTGGCCCCGCTCATCCCCAGCGCGAGTTTGTCGCTGAAGAAGTAGGAGAAGAAGTTGATCAGCAGCGCGAGCCCGAGGAAGAGGGCCGCGGTGCCGGCGCCGCCGACCAGGAACCCGATCACGACAAGCAGCCCCGAGAGGGACGCCATCAGGATCGTGGTCCGCAGCGTGGCGCCGAAGGTCGATTGCTTGGTGGTGGTCATCGTTCGATGTCGCTCCTGGGTCGTGTGGTCCTCCGAGTATTGCGGCGAAAGCGGATTCGGGCCATAGGGGCCAGCCCCTGTCGCGCCCCGGGACGCCCCCTACGCCCCGGTGCCGTCCAGCCGCCGGATTGCAGGACTTGAGCCGGCCCCCGTGCCTACCGATAAGCCCGACGTGCTCTCGTCCCCCGGCAGCGCCCGCCTCCCCGTCCTCGCCATCGCGCTGGTCGCTCTGCTCGCCTCGATCGCCGGCTGCGGCGGCTCGAGCTCGTCGTCGAGCGGCAGCTCCGAAGCGAAGAAGGCCGTGACCGCGACTGGCCAGATCAACGTCGAATGGCAGGAACCGAGCAGCGCCAAGAACCGCCTCGGCTACGAAATGCTGAAAGCGAGCGAAACCCGGGCGCTCGCCAAGGCGCTCGCCGAAGCGTTCTCCCTTCCCCATCCGCTGACTGTCAAGGGCGTCAACGGGATCGGCGGCGGCCCCTTCTACCAGCCGCAGGACAACTCGATCACCCTCCCCTACGGCTTCGCGGCGCTGGTCGTCGAAGTGCTCGCCAGCGGCAACCCGGAAGCCAGCGAAACCGAACTGGGAGAACGGATCGGCGCCGTCAACAGCTTCATCCTCGAGCACGAGTTCGGCCACGCGCTGATCGCCGACTACGAACTGCCGATCCTCGGCAAGGAAGAGGACGCCGCCGACGCGATCGCCACCGCGCTGCTGCTGAAAGCCGAAGGCGGGGCCGGCTACGCGGCCGCGGCGGCGGCCTTCTGGGCCGACTTCTCCGGCCGCCAGGAACCGCCGGCGATCGCCGACTACGCCGACCAGCACTCCCTCGACCTGCAGCGCGCCTTCGACATCCTCTGCTGGGTCGCCGGCTCGAGCGAAAAGTCCTTCGAAGAAGTCGCCGAACTGGAAGTGCTGCCGGAATCGCGGCTGGCGACCTGCCCGCAGGAATACCAGCAGGTCGTCACCAGCATCACCAAGGAGCTGGAACCGCACCTCAAGCACGGCGTCAACCTGGCGCCGGCCGAATAACCCGCCCTGCATTCCCACCCATACGGAGGGAAATGCAGGACGCATCGCTTCTAGGCTAGGGCGATGACCCTGGCGGCGATCGTGCTGGCGCTCGCGGTGGTCGCGCTGGCGACGGCGCTGCTGCGCCTGCGGCGCCGCTTCGCCCCGCTGGAGCAGCTGATCGAGGACATGGAGAAGGTGGACCTCGGCCGGCCGGGCTCGGCCCTGCCGAGCTCGATCGACGGGATCGCCGAGACCGAGGAGGTGGCGCGACTGGAGCTCGCCTTCCTGCGCATGCTGCGGCGCCTGGAAGCCGAGCGCCGGCGCGCCGGCTCGGCGGCCCTGCGGGCCCAGGAGGAGGAGCGGGCGCGCGTGGCGCGGGACCTGCACGACGAGGTCAACCAGTCGCTGACCGGCCTGCTGCTGCGACTGGAGGCGCTCCGCGAGGCGGCGCCGCCCGAGCTCGAGCCCGAGCTGGCCGAAACGAAGGCGCTCGCCAACCAGGCGATGCGGGAGCTGCTCTCGCTGGCCCGGCAGCTGCGGCCGACGGCGCTCGATGACCTCGGCCTGGCAGCTGCCCTCGCCGGTCAGGTGGAGCAGCTGGCGCGCGGAGACCTCGACGCCCAGGTCTCGGTCGAGGGCGACTTCTCCGACCTCGGCGACGACGCCCAGCTGGTCGTCTACCGGGTTGCCCAGGAGGCGCTCTCCAACGCCGCCCGCCACAGCGGCGCCGAGCGGATCCGCGTCCGGCTCGCTCGCCAGGCGGGCGGCGGCGTCGACCTCGAGGTGACGGACGACGGGCGCGGCTTCGCCTTCGAGGCCTCCGAGCGCGGCCTGGGGATCGCCGGCATGCGGGAGCGGGCGCTGCTGGTCGGCGGCGAGCTGACGATCGAGTCGCGCCCGGGGCACGGGACCACGGTGCGGCTGACGGTGCCGGGAGAATCGGCGCGATGAGGGTGCTGATCGCCGACGACCACGGGATCGTCCGCTCGGGGCTGCGGCTGCTGCTGGAGCGCCAGCCCGACATCGAGGTGGTCGCCGAGGCGGCCGACGGCGCCGAGGCCCGCGACCTGGCACTGCGCGAGCGCCCCGACCTGGCGATCCTCGACGTGAAAATGCCGAAGCTGACCGGGCTGCAGGCGACGCGGGAGATCAAGCAGCAGCTACCCGAGACCGCGGTCCTGATCCTCTCGATGCACGACGACGAGCGCTATCTGTTCGAGGCGCTGAAGGCGGGGGCCTCCGGTTACGTGCTGAAGGCGCAGGCCGACACCGACCTGCTGGCGGCGATCCGGGCGGTCGAGCGCGGCGAGCCGTTCCTCACGCCGGAGGCGCAGCGGACGCTGATCAAGGACGTGCTGGAGCGCGGCTCGAGCGGCGAGGAGGAGCTGACGCCGCGCGAGGAGGAGATCGTCAAGCTGGTCGCCGAGGCCAACACGACCAGGCAGATCGCCGCGATCCTCCACCTCTCCGAGAAGACGGTCGAGAACCACCGCGCCAACGCGATGCGCAAGCTGGGGATGCGCGACCGCGTGGAGCTGGTCCGCTACGCGATCCGCCGCGGGCTGATCGAGCCATAACCGACCGCTTCGGTAGGATTTAGCCCGTGCTGTTCTCGACCAAAGCCGAGTACGGAGTCCGCCTGATGGTCGAGCTGGGCAGGCAGCCCGGCTCGCGGCCGATCTCGCTGAACTCGGTCGCCGAAGCCGAGCGGCTGCCGCTCTCCTATCTCGAGCACCTGGTCGCGAAACTGCGCAAGGCGGGCCTCGTCACCTCGACCCGCGGCGCCCACGGTGGCTACCGGCTGGCGATGCCGGCCGAGGAGATCACGATGGACGCGGTCGTCGAGGCTCTGGAAGGGCAGATCGCCCCGATGGAGTGCTTCCACGACACGCCGGAGGGCAAAGTCCTCTGCTCGCACGAAAGCGACGGCGACCGGGCCTGCTCGACGAAGCTGCTGTGGACGCGCGTGCAGGGCGGCGTCACCAAGGCGCTCGCCGGCACGACGCTGGCGGAGCTGGTCGAGTTCTCTACTCCCAGCGAGGAGCGCCGGACGGCGCTCGGCAGCGCCGCCTAGTCCCCACCAAAACCCAGAAACGGAGCGAAATTGGCTGAGCTGGAGATCCGCAACCTGCACGTCAAGGCCGAGGAGAAGGAAATCCTCAAAGGCCTCGACCTCGACGTCGAGAAGGGCAAGGTCCACGCCCTGATGGGCCCCAACGGCTCCGGCAAGTCGACGCTCGCCAACGTGATCATGGGCCACCCGGCGCTCGAGGTGACCGAGGGGACGATCACCTTCAAGGGCGAGGACATCACCGAGGCAGACCCCGAGACCCGCTCGCAGGCGGGCCTCTTCATGGCCTTCCAGTACCCGGTGGCGATCCCCGGCGTCTCGGTCAGCAAGTACCTGCGGATGATCATCAACGCCCACCGCGAGGCGCGGGGCGAAGACCAGATCAAGATCAAAGACTTCGCCAAGACCGCGCAGGAGGCGATGGAGCTGGCGAGCATCCCCAAAGAGTTCTCCAGCCGCTACCTCAACGACGGCTTCTCCGGCGGCGAGAAGAAGCGGATGGAGCTGCTGCAGCTGGCGCTGCTGCGGCCGGAGATCGCGGTCCTCGACGAGACCGACTCCGGCCTCGACATCGACGCCCTGCGGGTGGTCGCCGAAGGCGTCAACAAATTCGCCGGGCCCGACATGGGCGTGCTGATCATCACCCACTACCAGCGCATCCTCCACATGGTGAAACCCGACTTCGTCCACGTGATGTTCGAGGGCCGGATCGTCAAGGAGGGCGGCCCGGAGCTGGTCGGCGTGCTGGAGGAGAAAGGCTACGGCTGGATCCGCGAGGAGGTCGCGGCGGGCGCCGGCGCCTAGCCGCGGGGACGATGGAGCCGGTCGCCGCGAAGAGCTCCACCCCACCCTTCCCGATCGAGAGGGTCCGCGCCGCCTTCCCGGCGCTGGAGCGCGAGGTCCACGGGCAGCCGCTCGCCTACCTCGACAGCGGCGCCAGCGCCCAGCGGGTGCTGGCCTCGATCCAGGCGGTCGACCGCTACGAGCGGCGCCACCACTCCAACGTCCACCGGGGCTCCCACACCCTCTCGGCCGAGGCGACCGAAGCCTACGAGGGGGCCCGCGCCACGGTCGCCGACCACATCGGGGCGGCGGACCGGCGGGAGGTGATCTTCGTCCGCAACGCGACCGAGGCGATCAACCTCGTCGCCCGCGCCTGGGGCGACGCCAACGTCGGCCCCGGCGACCGGGTGCTGCTGACCGAGATGGAGCACCACTCCAACATCGTCCCCTGGCAGCAGCTGGCCGAGCGGGTCGGGGCGGAGATCGACTGGGTGCCGGTCGACGACGAGGGGCTGCTCGACATGGCGGCGCTTGGGAAGCTGCTGGAACGGCAGCCGAAGCTGGTCGCGGTCGCCCACGTCTCCAACGTCCTGGGGACCGAGAACCCGGTGGCGGAGATCGCCCGACTGGCGCACGAGGCCGGGGCGCTGGTCCTCGCCGACGGGGCGCAGGCGGCGCCGAAGATGCCGGTGGACGTCGGCGAGCTGGGCGTCGACTTCTACGCCATCACCGGCCACAAGCTCTACGGCCCGACCGGCATCGGGGCGCTGTGGGCGCGGCTGGACCTGCTGCGGCAGATGCCGCCCTTCCTCGGCGGCGGCTCGATGATCCGCAAGGTGACCAGGGAGGGCACGACCTACGCCGACCCGCCCGCCCGCTTCGAGGCGGGGACGCCGGCGATCGCCCAGGCGATCGGGATGGCCTCGGCGCTGCGCTGGCTCGACGGCCTCGGCATGGAGGCGGTGCTGGAGCACGAGCGGCAGATCGCCGACTACGCGCTGGCCAGCCTGGCGGAGGTGCCGGGGCTGCGGGTCTTCGGCCCGCCGCGGGGGCCGGGGCGGATCGGTCCCGTCTCCTTCGAGATCGAGGGGATCCACGCCCACGACGTCTCCGAGATCCTCGACCGCCACGCGATCGCGGTCCGCGCCGGGCACCACTGCGCCCAGGTGCTGATGGACCGCCTCGGGGTCGCGGCGACCGCGCGCGCCAGCTTCGCGGTGCACACGACCCCCGAGGAGATCGACCGCCTCGTCGAAGCCCTCGAAGACGCCCGCCGCGTCTTCGAGCTCTGAACTACTGGCGGATCCTGCCGGCTATAGCCGGCAGGATCCGCCGAGCGGCTCAGGCGACCGGCAGCACGTTCGATTTCGCGGCCTGGCACTTGCCGCGCTTGGCAACCGTGGCGAAGTAGTTGCCGGGGACCAGATGCTTGCCGGCGAGGACCTGCCACCTGCCGCTGTCCTCGCTCTTGTCCGTGCCCAGCAGGGTCTTCTTGCCGTTCTTTTCCCGGTACATCTTCACCTTGCGGCTGCCGAGGCAGGCACGGCGCGGCGAGCTCAGCTTGCCGTGAAAGGCCGGCAGCTTGAGGCTGACGACGATCTTCGTCGAGTTCTTGCCGGCGCTCGACGCGGTGGCCGGCAGCACAAGCATCGCGGCGACCGCGCAGGCGGCCAGGGCAACGAAGACGGCACGACGAAATGCAGACATGGATCCTCCCGTTGGAAAGTTGCCCGACCACTCTAATTACATTGCGGTTCGTAAACCGGGCGGGTTCGCGGGCCCCCTGCGCTAGCCTCGGGAAGCGATGGACGAGCTCTACCGCGACCAGATCCTCGAGCACTACAAGCGGCCGCACAACTTCGGCCACCTCGACCACCCGGACCTCGAGTTCGAGGACACGAACCCGTTCTGCGGCGACGAGCAGCACGTGACGATTCGCCTCGACGAGGACGACCGGGTCGCCGAAATCGCCTTCGAGGGCAAGGGCTGCGCGATCTCCACCGCGGCGACCTCGCTGCTGACCGACGAGCTGGTCGGCAAATCGCGCGAGGAGCTGCTGCGGCTGCCGAAAGAGTTCGTCCTCGAGCTGCTGGGAATCGACATCTCCGCGACCCGCATGAAGTGCGCGATGCTCGGCCTCAAGGTGGTCAAGAGCGCCAGCCTCGGCCAGTCCGCCGAATGGGAGGACGAGGGCGAGGCCGGCGACCCGACCGAAGCGGCGGCGCTCTGAGCCGCTCGCGACTTTGACCCCACCCTGGTGGGGTCAAAGTCGCATTCGTTCTTCAGAGGCCTTCTTCGGCCATCCGCGCCAGCAGCTGCTCGCTGGGCTGCATCACGTTGAGGAAGGCGCCGAAGGGATCGCGGACGGTGGCGAAGCGGCCGGGCTCGATGTCCATCGGGCCGAAGAGGAGCTCACCGCCTCCCGCCCTGACCTTCTCGACCGTCGCGTCGACGTCCTCGGTGCCGAAGTAGACGCCCCAGTGCGCGGGCACCTCGTCGGGCATGCGGCCGCGCATGTCGAGCATGCCGCCGACCGGCCGGCCCTCGACCCGCCACTCGGTGTAGGTGCTGCCGTCCCCCATCTCGAGGTCGTTGGCCTCCCAGTCGAAGACGGCGCCGTAGAACGCCTTGGCGCCCTCCGGCTCGCGGGTGCTGAGCTCGTTCCAGCCGACCGCCCCCGGCTCGTTGACCAGCTCGGCGCCGGCGAAGGTGCCGGGCTGCCAGATCCCGCAGACGGCTCCGCCCGGATCGCTGAAGACCGCCATCGTGCCCAGGCCCATCACGTCCATCGGCTCGACGATCGCCTCTCCCCCGCTCTCGCCGACCTTCGCCATCGTCGCCGCGGCGTCGGCGACCGAGACATAGGTGGCCCAGACCGTCGGCGCGCCCTCCTGCATCCGCGGCGAGACGCCGGCGACGTCGCGGTCGCGGAGTTTCGCCCGCCGGTAGCCGCCGAGTTCGGCCGAGTTCGGCAGCTCCGGCATCTCCCAGCCGAAAAGCTCGCGGTAGAAGGCCTCGCTGGCCGCGACGTCGGGGGTCTGGCTCAGTTCCACCCAGCACGGGGTCCCGGGCGCGTAACTCGTCCTCTCACTCATTGCAGCTCCTCTCCTCGTGGGTCCCTTCGGATAAGACCAGAGTCAGAGCCCAAAGTCATCGTTTTCTCGTGAAGCCCCGGCATGCCGCCCCGCTAAAATCCGACCAGAGAAGTAGGATTAAGTCTCATCCCGCACTAGCCACACCGGAGCAACCACCCCTTGACCGAGACCGCAGGAAACAGGATCGCCGTCTGCCCGCTCGCCGAGCTCTCGCCCGGCCAGATGCGCCTTGTCGAGCACGACGGGCAGAAGATCGGCGTCTTCAACTGCGACGGCACGCTGTACGCGATCGAGGATCGCTGCTCGCACGACAACGGGCCGCTCGCCGAGGGCGAGTTCGACGCGCGCAACTGCACGGTCGAGTGCCCGCGGCACGGCTCCCTCTTCGACCTCAGCACCGGCAGGCCGAAGACGCTCCCAGCTTTCCAGCCGGTGCGCACGTTCCCGATCGCCGTCGAGAACGACACCATCCACCTGGAGGTCGACTGACATGGCAACGCCCGAGGTACTCGCCGAGAAACGCGAGCTGGCCGGCATCAACGCCGACTACAAGGAGAAGTTCGGCTTCAACGACCCGGAGACCGGCTACGCCTACAAAGCCCCGAAGGGGCTGACCCGCGAGGTCGTCGAAACGATCTCCGACTACAAGGACGAGCCGCAGTGGATGCGGGAGTTCCGGCTGAAGGCGCTCGAGCACTTCGAACAGCGACCGACGCCGAAATGGGGCGGCGACCTCGACCAGATCGACTTCGAAGACATCCACTACTTCGTCCGCGCCTCCGACAAGAACAGCCGCGACTGGAGCGAGGTCCCGGAGGACATCAAAAACACCTTCGACCGGCTCGGGATCCCCGAGGCGGAGCGCAAATTCCTCGCCGGGGTCGGCGCCCAGTACGAGTCCGAGGTCGTCTACCACCAGGTGAACGAGAAGCTCGAGGCCCAGGGCGTGATCTTCACCGACATGGACACGGCGCTGCGCGAGCACGAGGACCTGGTGCGCGAGTACTGGGCGACGGTGATCCCGCCCAACGACAACAAACTGGCGGCACTGAACAGCGCGGTCTGGTCGGGCGGCTCCTTCGTCTACGTGCCCGCCGGGGTCAAGGTGGAGATGCCGCTGCAGGCCTACTTCCGGATCAACACCGAGAACATGGGCCAGTTCGAGCGCACCCTGATCATCTGCGAGGAGGGCGCCGACGTCCACTACATCGAGGGCTGCACGGCGCCGGTCTACTCGACCGACTCGCTGCACTCCGCGGTGGTGGAGATCGTCTGCAAGCCGAGCTCGCGGGTCCGCTACACGACCGTCCAGAACTGGTCGCAGAACGTCTACAACCTCGTCACCAAGCGCGCGGTCGCGCACGAGAAGGCGACGATGGAGTGGGTCGACTGCAACCTCGGTTCGAAACTGACGATGAAGTACCCGTCGATCTACCTGCTGGGCCCCGAAGCCCACGGCGAGATCCTCTCGATCGCCTTCGCCGGCGACGGCCCGCACCAGGACGCCGGCGGCAAGATCATCCACGGGGCGCCGAGGACCTCGTCCTCGATCTTCTCGAAGTCGATCTCCAAGGACGGCGGGCGCTCGACCTACCGCGGCCTGCTGGAGATCGCCGACGGGGCGAGCGAAGCGCGCTCCAAGGTGGTCTGCGACGCTTTGCTGCTGGACGAGGACTCGCGCTCGGACACCTACCCGACGATCCGCATCGACGAGAACGACGCCGACGTCGGCCACGAGGCGACGGTCTCGAAGATCGGCGACGAGCAGCTCTTCTACCTGCAGAGCCGCGGCCTTGACGAGGAGGAGGCCTCGAAGATGATCGTCAACGGGTTCATCGAGCCGGTGACCAAGGAGCTGCCGATGGAGTACGCGGTCGAGCTGAACCGGCTGATCGAGCTGCAGATGGAGGGCTCCATTGGCTGAGCTGGCGACGCTCCCGCCCCTTCCCGACCAGAAGGAGAAGGGGTGGGAATTCACCGACCTCTCGAGCCTCGACATCGACTCCTACTCGCCCGGGACGGCCGTCCCGACCCTGCAGGGCGGCGAGGGCGCAACCGTGATGTCGCTGGCCGAGGCGGTCGAGTCGCGCCCCGAGCTGGTCGGCGACCGGCTCCGCGCCCTGGTCGACGGCGCCGACCCCTTCGTCGCCCGCAACGAGGCGAGCTGGCGCGACGGCGTGCTGGTGCACGTGCCGCGCGGTGTCGCCGTCGTCGAGCCGATCCGGATCGAGGTCCCGGTCGACGCCGACGGCACGGCGATCGGCTGGCGCACCCTGATCGTGCTCGAGGAGGGCGCCGAGGCGGAGGTCTGGGAGCACTGGTCCTCGCAGGGGGACGGGACCGAGGCGCTGCTCAACTCGGTGGTCGAGCTGAGCGTCGGCCAGGGGGCGACGCTGCGCTACGTCAACACTCAGGACATCTCCGAGAAGTCGTGGATCTTCGCCACCCAGCGGGCGCAGGTCGAGCGCGACGGTCGCCTCGACTGGGCCGCCCTGGGCTTCGGCTCGATGCGCGGCAAGGTGCGGATGGAGACCAAGCTCGCCGGCCCGGGCTCCGAGGCGCGGGTGACCGGCGGCTACGCCGGCGGCCCGGGCCAGCACCTCGACTACGACACCACGCAGGAGCACGCGGCGCCCAACACGACCTCCGACCTCGCCTTCCGCGGCGTCCTCGCCGCCGGCTCGACCTCAGTCTGGCGCGGGATGATCAAGGTCGACCCCGGCGCCCAGCAGACCGACGCCTTCCAGGAGAGCCGCAACCTGCTGCTCTCGCCCGAGGCCCACGCCGACGCGATCCCCGGGCTGGAGATCCTCGCCGACGACGTCCGCTGCACCCACGCCGCCGCGGTCGCCCAGATCGACAAGGAGCAGCTCTTCTACCTGACCTCCCGCGGCCTCTCCGCGGCGGAGGCGAAGACGCTGATCATCGAAGGCTTCCTCGAGTCGCTGGTCGAACGGCTGGCCGCGGGCCCGGTGCGCGACGAGATCTCCGCCGCGCTGGAACGGCGCCTCGGCGAGATCCTCTAGACCTCTCGGTTCCGCTCCTCCCCTTCTCCCTGGGCCTCGCGCCGCCTCGCGGCGAGCGTCGAGGCGACGATCCCGCTGACGACGATCAGCACCGGCAGCACGTAGAAGACCCAGAGCCAGTGGCCGATGTGAGCCAGCGGTATGAGCGTGGCGGCGGTCATCGATCTCCTCTAGCTGCTGCGGTTGCTGAGCACGATCAGCAGGACGACGGCGACGGCGATCGCCGCGGCGCCCATGAGGGCGCGCTTCGTCCGCGCGTTCATCTCGCTCCTCTTGCTGGTCTGAGGCGCATTTGTTCGGATCGGCCGAACAAATGCGCCTAGCTGTCCTCGCGGTTCGGCCAAACCGGGAGCGGCGGCGGGCGCTGGGCGCGCCGAGGGAGATCAGCGGGCCGCCGCGCGGGCGAAGGAGCGCGGGGGCTTGGGTAGTCCGGACCGCTCGGCGCGGGGCCGGGAGGCCCGACGGTGGCCGGCGATCCACTCCGAGCGGCGGACGATCGCCTCGCAGCCGGGGTAGCGGCCGCACAGCAGGAAGGCGAGCAGCGCCAGCAGCGGGACGGCCGGGAGCAGGAAGGCGCCGAGCGCGATCACGGCGGCCGCAATAACGTGCCGCGAATGCGCCCAGGACGCGACGACATCGCCTCGCCGGACCTGCCCAAGGGACTGGAGTGGATCGGCACCGAACCGCGCTCGATGCCGATGCTCACCGCGGACGGGCCGGCGATCGTCCACTTCATCGAATACGCCCAGCTGAACAGCGTCCGCACCCTCCCATACCTGGTCGAGTGGTCGCGCCGCTACCGCGAGGCCGGCCTAAGCGTGATCGGGATCCAGGCGCCGCGCTTCCCCTTCGCCGCCCGGCCCGAGCACGTCGGGCCCGGGCTCGCCGAGCTCGGCGTCGACTTCCCGGTGGCGATCGATGCCGACCACCGGCTGTGGACGTCCTACGGCTGCGAAGGCTGGCCCAGCCTCTTCCTCTGGAGCCTGGGCGGCGCCCTCGCCTGGGCGCACTTCGGCGAGGGCGAATACCGGGCCACCGAGGAAGCGATCCAGGAGGAGCTGCGCGAGATCGACGCCCTGCGGGAGCTGCCGGAGCCGATGGCGCCGCTGCGGGCGACCGACGCCCCGGGCGTCAAGGTGATGCCCCCCACCCCCGAGGTCTTCCCCGGCGGCTCCTGGGAGCGGCCCTGGACGGCGGGTGAGGACGGCGAGGACCTGGCGCTCGACTACCAGGCGGGCGGGGCCTTCGCGACCGTCGAGGGCGAGGGCGAGATCGAGATCGAGATCGACGGCGTCTGGCGGGACCCGATCCCAGCCGGCCCCCATCCAGGCCTGCGCACGCTCGCCGAGCACCCCGGCCACGAGGCCCACAGCCTCGTCCTGCGCCCCAGCCCCGGCGTGCGGATCTGGTCGCTCAGCTTCGCCGCCGGCCTGCCGTAGCGCCGACACGCCGCAGCGCCACTTGAACGGCGGCCGAATCCTCGATAGACCCCGAGGACACGATCGCAATCAAGGGAGGATCCGATGTCCAAGCTCGATTTCGTCGCCGTGCCGTCGACCGACGCCGCCCGCACCCGCGCCTTCTACGTCGAGACGCTGGGCCAGCGGCCCGACGACCAGGCGGAATTCGAGTTCTGGATCGGCGATACCTGCTTCGCCATCTGGGAGCCCAAAAAACTCGGTCAGAGCTTCGCGCCGCAGAAGAACGGCCACCTGGCGATCCACGTCGAGGACGTCGCCGCCGCCCGCGCCGACCTCGAAGGCAAGGGCATCGAGTTCCTCGGCGACACCTTCGACACCGGCGTCTGCCACATGGCCTTCTTCACCGACCCCGACGGCAACGACCTGATGCTGCACCACCGCTACAAGCCGCGGGAGAGCTGACCGGCATTCAGTTCGCTGTTTGTCGCCCCATGCGCGACAAACAGCGAACGGAAGCTACGTTCGCCCCGCGAGCTCCTCGCGGATCTCCTTCGGGAGCATGAAGCGGACGTCCTCGTGGACGGTCCGCAGCTCGGAGACCTCGGAGGCCCCGCGGTCGCGGAAGAAGGCGACCAGGCGCTCGACCAGCTCCTCGGGGGCGCTGGCGCCGGAGGTGATGCCGACCGTCTCCACGCCCTCCAGCCACTCCTCCTGGACCTGGGTGTGGTTGTCGATCAGGTGCGAGGCGGCGCCGTGTTCGCGGGCCACCTCGACCAGGCGGTTGGAGTTGGAGGAGTTGGTCGAGCCGATCACCAGCACCAGCTCGCATTCGCGGGCCAGCTGCTTGACGGCGATCTGGCGGTTGGTGGTCGCGTAACAGATGTCGTCGGACTTGGAGCTGACGATGCCGGGGAACTTAGCCCGCAGGGCGGCGATCACCTCGGCCGTCTCGTCGACCGAGAGCGTCGTCTGGGTGATGAAGGCGACCTTGTCGGGATCGGGGACCTCCAGGGTCTCGACTTCGTCGGCGGTTTCGATCAGGACGATGCTCTCGGGCGCCTCGCCGGTCGTCCCTTCGACCTCCTCGTGGCCCTGGTGGCCGATCATCACGATCGTGTAGCCCTGGGCGGCGAAACGGCGGGCGGAGACGTGGACCTTGGTGACCAGCGGGCAGGTGGCGTCGATCGTCTGCAGGTCGCGGGCGGCGGCGTTCTCGTGCACCGAGGGGGCGACCCCGTGGGCGGAGAAGACGACGATCGCGCCCCCCGGGACCTCGTTCTCCTCCTCGACGAAGATCGCCCCGCGCTTGGCCAGCTCCTCGACCACGTGCTTGTTGTGGACGATCTCCTTGCGGACGTAGACCGGCGCCCCGTGCAGCTCGAGGGCGCGCTCGACGGTCTGCACGGCGCGGTCGACCCCGGCGCAGTAGCCGCGCGGCGCGGCCAGCAGGACGCGCCGGGGGGCGGCGAGAGCGGTTGAAGACATGACAGGAGGGTACCGGTGGCGCGGTTGCGGCAGCGCGCCTGAATGGCCAGGCGGCGCGAGCGAAGCTAGCCTTCCTTGCACTGATGAGCACGGACGGGAGACACCTCGATCGGTTGACGGCGCTCGACGCCTCGTTCCTGACGAACGAGACGTCCTCCAGCCACATGCACATCGGCGCCATCCTGGTCTTCGAGGGCCCGCCGCCGAAGTACGTCGATCTGGTCGAGCACGTGCGGGGACGGCTCTCGCGGGTCCCCCGCTTCCGGCAGAAGCTGGTGACGCCACCGCTGGAGGCCGGCCGGCCGCTGTGGGTCGACGACGTCAACTTCAACCTCACCTACCACATCCGCCACACCGCGCTGCCCGACCCGGGGGGCGAGGAGCAGCTGAAGAGGCTCGCCGGGCGGATCTTCACCCAGCAGCTCGACCGCTCCAAGCCGCGCTGGGAGCTCTGGCTGGCCCAGGGCCTGGAGCGCGACCGCTTCGCGATCCTCACCAAGACCCACCACGCGATGGTCGACGGGATCAGCGGCGTGGACATCGGGACCGTGCTGTTCGACTTCGAGCCGGTCCCCGAGCCGGCGCGCGTGCAGGACGACTGGATCCCCCAGCCGGAGCCGGGGACCACCGAGCTGGTGGCGCGTGGGATAAGCGACGGCGTGCGGCTGCCGGTGAGGATCGCCGAGCGGGCGGTCGAGGCGGTGCGGCGGCCGGAGACCACCGCGCGCAAGGCGGTCGAGGCGCTGGAGGGGCTGACCGAGGTGCTGACCGCCTTCGCCGACCCGGCGCCCGACGTGCCGCTGAACGAGGAGATCGGGCCGCACCGGCGCTACGTCTGGTCGCGCTCTGACCTCTCGACCTTCAAAGCGATCAAGAACACCTTCGGCGGCACCGTCAACGACGTCGTCCTCGCCGTGGTGACCGGCTCGCTGCGCAGTTGGCTGCACGGGCGCGGCGTGCGGACCGAGGGGCTGGAGCTGCGGGCGCTGGTCCCGGTCTCGATCCGGGCCGAAGACGAGCGCGGGAACCTCGGCAACCGGATCGCCCTGATGCGCGGGCCGCTGCCCGTCTACGTCGCCGACCCGGTGCGGCGGCTGCGGGTGATCAGCGAGGAGATGGAGGGGCTGAAGCGCTCCAAGCAGGCGCTCGGCGCCGAGGTGATCTCCCGCTTCAACGACTTCGCCCCGCCGACCCTGCTCGCCCAGGCCTCGCGGATCAACTTCACGACCCGGCTCTTCAACCTGATCGTCACCAACGTGCCCGGGCCGCAGATCCCCCTCTACGTGCTGGGCCGCGAACTGGAAGAGGTCTTCCCGGTCGCCTTCCTGCCGCCCAACCACGCCCTCGCGGTGGCGATCATGAGCTACCACGGCAAGGTCGGCTTCGGGCTGCTCGGCGACTACGACACGATGGAGGACATCGAAGCCGTCGCCGAGGGGATCGACGAGTCCCTGGCCGAGCTCGCCGCCGCGGCCGGGGAAGCGGGCAGCGCCCCGGCCCGGGCCCAGCCCGCCTAGCCGCCTGGCTAGGCTTGGCCGATGCTGATTCTGATCGGCCTCTTCATCGTCGTCCCGATCGCCGAGCTGTACGTGATCATCAAGGTCGGCGAGCTGATCGGCGTCTGGCCGACCCTGGCCCTGCTGCTGGCCGACGCCCTGGCGGGGTCCTGGCTGCTGCGCCATCAGGGCCGCGGTGCCTGGCGCCGCTTCAACGAAGCGCTCGCCCAGCGGCGCTTCCCCGGCAAGGAGGTCGCCGACGGGGTCCTGATCGTCATCGGCGGCACCCTGCTGCTGACCCCCGGCTTCATCACCGACGTCTTCGGCGCGCTGCTGCTGATCCCGCCCACCCGGGCGCTCGCCCGGCGGCTGTTGCGGCGCTGGACGGTCGGCCGGTTCACCGTGGTCGGATTTCCGGGCGGCGGCGGGATGTTCGGGCGCGGCGGGGGCGGTGGCGGCCGGGGTCCGGAAGGTCCGGGCGGGCCTGACGGGCCGGGCGCGCGTCCCTACGACTTCGACGCCAGCGCCGAAGAGATGCCGGCGAGCGGCGACGGCGAGCTGCCGCGGGGCTCCTCGCGCCGCGACTCCTGAGCGCCGGCTGACCGCGGTGCGCCCCGCGCCGGCGCGGTCCTGCGCCTCGGCAGTCGAAGCGCCGAGGGGAGGGTCGGGTGGAGTCAGGCGGCGCGGTCCAGAGCCGGCGACCCCACCCGCTGGAGCGCCTGCCGCCCCGCCTCGATCGCGCTGGCGAACGAGACCTCGGCCAGGCAGCCGTCCGCGGCCACCTGGTCGCCGCAGAGGAAGACCCCTTCGCCGCGGTCGATCGCGGGGCGGTCGCGCCAGGTCGTGCCGGGGAGGTCGAGCGCTCCGCTGCGGCCGTCCATCACCTGCCGCCGCCTCCAGGTGACCCGCTCGCGCCAACTCTCCAAGGAGGCGTCGAGCAGCGCCTCCAGGCGCGCCTCCGCGACCTCGACGCTCTCCTGCGGGCGGATCGGCATCTGCCCCTGGACCAGCTGCTCGCCCTCCGGGGCGAGCGTGGCGTCCTGCGCCGTGTAGCGCTCGAGCCAGCCGGCGCTCTGCAGATCGGAGACGACCCAGGGGTCGCCGCGACGCTCGCGCAGCGCGAGGTCGAGGCAGACCGTCCGGCCGCTGGGCCAGCGCAGCGTGTCATCGGCCAGCAGCGCGCGGGCGTCGCAGAGCTCAAGGGCGACGATCGCGGGCGCCGGGGGGAGCGTGTCGACGCGCTGGCCGGTTGCGATCTCGACCCCCAGCTCGCGCGCCCGCCGCTCCAGCGCGGCGACGAGGTTGCCCCAGCCGCCGATGACGAACCGCGCCGGCGGACGCGGCGTCAGCAGCAGCCGCTGGGTTCGCTCCCAGACGAAGGCGGCCGAGAGCTCCCCGGGATCGTGGTGGAAGGTGTAGACGCCGGCCAGGGCCGAGAGGAAGTCCGCGGTGCGCTCGTCGGCGTGATCGCGGACCCAGGAGCGGAAGTCCTGGTCGACCGGCGCCATGCGGCCGCGCAGTCGCAGGCCCGGTGGAATCAGGCTGAGCGGCGGAGTGCGGTGCACGGCGCCGCCGAAGTGGAAGCGGACACCGGTCAGCGGCGGCCGGGCGAGGGGTGGCATCAGGCCTCGCGCCCGCAGCCAGTTCCAGAGCACGCCGCCGGCGTAGATCGCGTGGGGCCCGAGGTTCGCCTTGTAGGCGCCGTCGGTCGAGCGCGCCCGCCCGCCCAGGGTGTCGTGCGCCTCGAGGAGGCGCACGTCGGCGCCTCCCTCGGCACAGGTGATCGCCGCGGTGAGTCCCGCCAGCCCGCCTCCGATAACCGTTATCTGGTTCATGGGAGCCACAGTAAAACCACGCTGGCCCTCTGTACAGTTCCAGTAATGGCAGATCGGAGCGGGCCAGTTGATCTGCTGATCGAGCTCGACCGCCGCGGGGACGCACCGCTGCACGAGCAGCTCGAGCAGGCGCTGCGCGAGGCGGTCCGGGCCGGGCGATTGCGCGCCGGGGCCCGTTTGCCCTCAAGCCGAGGGCTGGCCGACCAGCTGGGGATCTCCCGCGGGGTGGTCACCGGCGCCTACGAGCAGCTGGTCGCGGAGGGCTACCTGGAGACGCGGCAGGGCGCGCCCGTGCGGGTGGCGAGCGGCGTGCGCGCGCAGCCGCCGCGCTCCCCTGCCCCCTCGCTCCTGGAGAGGCACGCCTACGACTTCAGCCCCGGGCTTCCAGACCTCGCCGGCTTTCCGCGCGAGCGCTGGCTGCGCTCGCTGCGCGGGGCGTGGCGCGAGGCGCCGCTCGACGCTGTCGGCTACGGCGATCCGCACGGCGCGCCCGAACTGCGCGAGGCGCTGGCCGATTACCTCGGCCGGGTGCGCGGCGCCGCGCCCGATCCGGAGCACATGGTCGTCTGCACCGGCTTCCGCCAAGGCTTCTCGCTGACCTGCCGCTGGCTGCGAGCGAACGGGATCGACCGGGTCGCGCTGGAGGACCCCGGCTGGCACGCGCAACGGCTGATCGCCGAGGAGGCCGGCCTCGCCGTGGCGCCGATCCCCGTCGACGAGGAGGGCATCGACGTCGAGGCGCTCGGGAGCAGCGGCGCCGACGCGGTCGTCGTCACTCCGGCGCACCAGTTCCCGACCGGCGCCGTGCTGAGCGCCCGCCGCCGCGCCGCGCTGATCGACTGGGTGGAGCGGGGCGACCGGCTGATCGTTGAGGACGACTACGACGCCGAGCTGTGCGAGGAGCGGGTCGGCGCCCTGCAGGGCCTCGCTCCCGACCGGGTGCTGTACATCGGCTCGGCCAGCAAGCGCCTGACGCCGGGCATGCGCCTCGGCTGGATGCTGCCTCCGTCCTGGCTGTCATGGGCTCTGATCGCCGCCAAGGCGATCGAGGACGCCGGCTCGGAGATCGCCGGCCAGCTCGCCCTCGCCGACTTCATCAGCCGGGGCGAGCTCGAGCGCCACCTGCGACGCATGCGCCTGCGCTACTCGGCGCGCCGAGAGACGCTGCTCGCCGCCCTGGCCCGCGAGCTCCCTGATTGGCGACCGTCGCCGTCCGGCGGCGGCCTGTACCTGACGGTCGGCCTCCCAACAGAGATCGACGAGCCGGCCCTCCTCGCCGCCGCCGCCCGCCACCGCGTCGCCCTCGAGGGCCTATCGCTGCACAGCTATACCGGCGAGGCCCCACCCGGCCTCGTCCTCGGCCACGCCTACCTCGCCGAGCCGGCAATCGATCGCGGCATCCGGCTTCTTGCCAAGGCGGCCGAGGCCGGAGGGTGAGGAGCCGTGGTTATCCGGTCGCCCAGGCGTCGTACCCGGCAGCCGACGATGACCCTCCCGGAGCCGGGGCATGGGCTCAGCTGCGTGAGCGCTGCTCGGTCGTCGATCGACCAGAATTGAGGCACCCGGAAACCGTGCTAGAACCCGAGCACCAACTTGGCGTCCTTCGCCACGGCGACTACTACGACGAGCGCATTCCGGCCGTGCTGGCCATCGAAGCCTCCGGGGTCGGCGGGGTGGCGGTCCACTGGCCTCCCGGCTGGAGTTGCTGGACGCCGCTGCGTAGCGGCCGGTCGCCGTAGCTCAGTCGTTCAGGCCTGCTTGGTCACCCAGCAAACCATCACCGGCGCCGGCATCTGGTGGATCTTCATCGCTCCCTTCC
>DASVWP010000090.1:0-3585 GCA_036393155.1 Solirubrobacterales bacterium
AGGATCAGCAGCACCTCGGTTTTCGTCATCACCGCCAACCCCGCGATCGCTCCGCCGAGGCCCAGCGAGCCCGTGTCGCCCATGAAGATCGTGGCCGGGAAGGCGTTGTACCAGAGGAAGCCGATGCAGGCGCCGACCAGACAGGCGGAGAGCAGCGCCAGGTCCTGCTGCTCGCCGGCGATGAAGGCGATCGCCGTGTAGGTGAGGAGAACGATCGCGCAGGAGCCGGCCGCGAGGCCGTCGAGCCCGTCGGTCAGGTTGACCCCGTTGGAGGTGCCGGCGATGACCAGGAAGACGAGGACGAAGTAGAGCACCGGGCCGAGGTCGATGCTGCCGTCGCCGATCCGGAAGTAGAGGACCGGCTGCAGGCCGACCGAGTGGCGGGCCACCCACCAGAGGCCGAAGGCGAGGATCAGCTGGCCGAGCAGCTTCCAGCGCCCCGAGAGCCCGAGCGAGCGGCGTTTGACGATCTTGATGTAGTCGTCGGCGAAGCCGAGCGCCGCGCATCCCATGGCGACGCCGAAGACCGCGAGGCTCTGGGGATCGCGCTCGGAGAGGACGAGGAAGGGCACGCAGATCGAGGCGAAGACGATCAGCCCGCCCATCGTCGGCGTGCCGGCCTTGGTGTGGTGCTCCTGCGGGCCGTCCTCGCGGATGTGCTGCCCGAACTCGCGGACACGGAGGAACTCGATGAATTTCGGGCCGAGGAAGATGCAGATCAGCATCGAGGCCATCGCCGCGATCAGGACTTCGCCCATCAGCTGCCCCCGTCGCGTGTTCGGCTCATCCGATCAGCTCCGGCAGCTGCTCGGCGACCGCCTCCAGGCCGGCCGACCGCGATCCCTTGACCAGCACCGCGTCCCCTGGCTCCAGCCGCGCGGCCAACAGCACGGCGGCCTCGCCGGGGTCGGCCACCAGCTCGTCGGGGTCGTAGTCGCGGGCCGGCAGGCCCACCCCGATCAGCAGGTCGACGCCGGCGGCGCGGGCGTGCTCGCCGACCCCGCGGTGGTAGCCGGCAGCCTCGGGCCCGAGCTCGCCCATCTCGCCCAGCACCGCGACGGTGCGGCGCGCCCGGAGGCTGGCGAGATGGTCGAGCGCCGCGCGCATCGACACCGGGTTGGCGTTGTAGCAGTCGTTCACGAGGACGATCCCGTCGCCGAGCACGAGCCGCTCGCCGCGGAAACGGGAGAATCCTATGTTCGCAGCGCGATCGGCCATCTCCGCGGGCGGGACCCCGAGGGCGACGCCAGCGGCGATCGCGGCCAGGGCATTGGTCAGGTTGTGCGCCTCGGCGAAGGGGAAGTGGAAGCTCTGCTCGCCCAGCGGGGTCGCGACCAGCGCCTCGGTCACCCCCTCCACCAGGCGCGACTCGCGCGCCTCGACGTCGCCGCCGGGGCCGAAGCGCAGCAGCCGCCCCGCCCGCTCCAGGTGCGGCTCCAGGTGCCCGGCCTCGACCGGCGCGACCGCGGTGCCACCGGGGTGCAGGGCGTCGAGGATCTCCGCCTTGGCGGCGGCGATCGCCTCGATCGAGCCCAATAGCTCGACGTGGACCGGCCCGACGTTGGTGATCACCGCGACGTCGGGCTCGGCGATCTCGGCGAGTTCGGCGATCTGGCCGGCGCCGCGCATCGCCATCTCGAGGACCAGGATGTCGGTGTCGTCGGGCGCTTCCAGCAGCGTCAGCGGCAGCCCGATCTCGGTATTGAGGTTCTCGCGATTGGCGTGGACCCGACCGGACAGCAGGGCGCGGGCGATGTCCTTGACCGAGGTCTTGCCGACCGAGCCGGTGACGCCGACGACGCGGGCGCCGAGCGCCCGCCGCCAGGCCCGGGCCAGCGAGTGCATCGCCGCCAGCGGGTCCTCGACGACGAAGACCCAGCCGTAGGGCCGCCCCTCCGTGCCCGAAAAGCGGTCGCGGAAGGCGGGCCCGACGACCGCGCCCCAGGCGCCAGCATCGAGGGCGGCGGCGGCGAACTCGCCGCCGTCGCGCCTGGCGCCCCGCAGGCCGAAGAACAGGTCCCCGGCGGCGACATCTCCGGAGGCGATCGCCGCCCGATGCGGCGGGGAGGCGTCGCCTTCGGCCACCACCTCGGCGCCCAGCGCGGCGGCGATCTCCCGCGGCGGGAGCCTCACGCCGCGCTCCCCAGCTTGCGCAGCTCCTCCCGCGCCACCTCGCGATCGTCGAAGTCGATTCGCCGGCCGGACTCGAATTCCTGATACCCCTCGTGGCCCTTGCCGGCGATCACCACGGTGTCGCCCGGCCCGGCCAGGCGCAGCGCGCGGGCGATCCCCGCCCGGCGGTCGATCTCCGTCTCCACCTCGGTTCCGGCGGGCGCGCCGGCGGCGACTTCGGCGACGATCTCCGCCGGATCCTCGGAGCGCGGGTTGTCGGAGGTGACGACCGCCAGGTCGGCGAGCTCCGCGCCCGCCCGGCCCATCATGGGCCGCTTCTCCCGGTCGCGGTCGCCGCCGGCGCCGAAGACCGCGATCAGGCGGCCCTCGGTGACCCGCCGCGCGGCGCCCAGCACGTTCTCCAGCGAGTCGGGCGTGTGGGCGTAGTCGACCAGCACCGCGAACCCCTGCCCCTCGTCGACCGGCTCGAAGCGCCCCGGCACCCGGGCCGCCTCGGCCAGCCCGGCCACCGCGGCCTCCGGCTCGACGCCGAGCGCCAGCGCCGCCGCCAGCGCCCCGAGCGCGTTGGCGACGTTGAACTCCCCCGGCAGGCGGGTCCGCACCACCATCCCGCCCACCGTGAACTCGGCGCCGCGGGCGTCGAAGCTGACGCCTTGGGCCGAATAGTCGGCCTCCCGGCCCGCGGTGGAGAAGGTCACGCACTCGAATTCCTCCGCCAGGCGGCGGCCGTAGGGGTCGTCGACGTTGACCACCGCGGTCCCCGGGTTCGCCTCGAAGAGCTTGCGCTTGGCGAGGAAGTACTCCTCCATCGTGCCGTGGAAGTCGAGGTGGTCCTGGGTCAGGTTGGTGAAGAGGGCGACGTCGAAGTGGATCGCGTCGGCCCGGTGCAGGACCATCGCGTGGGAGGAAACCTCCATCGCGCAGGCGCGGTCGCCGCCGTCGAGCATGCGCCGGAAGGTCGCCTGCAGGTCGATCGCCTCCGGCGTCGTCCGCTCGACCGGCTCCTCGGCCGCGCCGACCACCTGCTTCACCGTTCCCAGCAGGCCGCACCGCGTGCCCGCCGCCTCGAGGATCTCCCGCACCAGGAAGGCCGTCGTCGTCTTGCCGTTGGTCCCGGTCACCCCGACCACCTGCAGCTCCGCCGTCGGGTCGCCGCAGAACCGCGCCGCCAGCGGCGCCATCGCCGCCCGCGCGTCCTCGACGACCACCTGCGTCACCCCCACCCCCAGCTCCCGCTCGACGACCAGCCCCACCGCCCCCGCCTCGACCACCTGCTCGGCGAACTGATGCCCGTCGACCTTCTCCCCCGGCACGCAGAAGAACAACGTCCCCGTCCCTGCCTTCCGCGAGTCAAAAGCCAGATCCCGCACCTCGACGGCCCCGTCACCGGCAATCCGCGCCCCAGGAAGCCCCGCGACAAGCTCATCCAATCTCATGCCCCGCGGAGTCTAG
>DASVWP010000091.1:0-12817 GCA_036393155.1 Solirubrobacterales bacterium
CGTCCAGATGGAAGGTCGTCTCCGTCAGCGTCGGCCTCCGAGCAGGGTCAGTGCGGTCACGCCCGCGAGCAGCGCGCCCGCGGCGGCGAGCATGTTCGTCCACATCTCAGGCAGGTCGCGCGTCGTCACGACCGGGTCCGGCGGCAGGCCGTGGACCTCGGGGTCGTCGAGCAGGAGGAAGAAGGCGCCGAAGCCGCCGACTCCGTCCTCCTCGGACTCGCCGTAGAGCCGGGCCTCGGTGCGGCCCCGCTCGTGCAGGCGCTCGACCCGCTTCTCGGCCCGCTCGCGCAGCTCGGCGAGGTCGCCGAACTGGATCGAGTCGGTCGGGCAGGCCTGGGCGCAGGCCGGTTCCATGTCGTCCTTGAGCCGGTCGTAGCAGAGGGTGCACTTCCAGACCCGGCCGTCTTCGGAGCGCTGGTCGAGCACCCCGAAGGGGCAGGCGACGACGCAGTAGCCGCAGCCGTTGCAGATGTCCTCCTGGACGACCACGGTGCCGAACTCGGTGCGGAACAGCGAGCCGGTCGGGCAGGCGTCGAGGCAGCCGGCGTGGGTGCAGTGCTTGCAGACGTCGGAGCTCATCAGCCAGCGGAAGCCGTCCTCGTCGTGGGCCTCCAGGCCCTCCTCGAGCAGGCTCTGCTTGGCCGCCTCCTGGACCCAGGACTCCGGCGCCGCCTCCTCGACCCCGACCGGCAGCCGCTGCTCGATGAAGGCGACGTGGCGCCAGCGGTCGGCGCCCAGTTCGCCGCTGTTGTCGTAGGAGCTGCCGGTGAAGCCCTGGTTGTCGGAGGGCACCCGGTTCCACTCCTTGCAGGCGACCTCGCAGGCCTTGCAGCCGATGCAGACCGAGGTGTCGGTGAAGAAGCCGACCCGCTCGCTCATCGCGGCGCCTCGCTCCCCACGGCCTTCGCCGGACCCGACCCCGCGCGCTCGCGGTACTCCTCGACGAAGCGCAGCAGCTCGGGCCCCCGCGGCCGCCGCCCGGGGACGACGTCGCAGGTCGCCGCCTTGACCTCCTGGATGTGGACGTTGGGGTCCAGGGCGAAGGGGAAGAGGTCGTTGGCCGCGTCGCCGGTGGCGATCCCCTTGTTGCCCCAGTGGTAGGGCAGGCCGACCTGATGCAGCGTGCGGCCCTCGACCCGTAGCGGCTTCACCCGCTCGGTGACCAGGACCCGCGCCTCGATCGCGGTGCGGGAGCTGACGATCGTCGCCCAGTCGCCGTGCTGCAGGCCGCGCAGCCGTGCCAGCTCGGGGCTGACCTCGCAGAACATCTCCGGCTGCAGCTCGGCCAGCACCGGCACCGTGCGGCTCATCCCGCCGGCGGTGTGGTGCTCGGTCAGCCGGTAGGTGGTCATCACGAAGGGGAAGACGCCCGCGCCCGCCTCGCCGCCGGTCGGGTTGTAGGGGTTGTCGGGGCGGCGGTACTCCTCGCGGACCGGGTTGGCCTGCTGGGCGTAGAGCGGGTTGGCGAAGGGCGACTCGTGCGGCTCGTAGTGGGTCGGGAAGGGCCCGTCGACGATCCCGTTCGGCGCGAACAGCCAGGCCCGCCCGTCGCCCTGCATGATGAACGGCTCGTCGCCGCGCAGCGCCTCCTGGGCTTCGGCGTCTTCGGGCGGGATGTAGTCGGGGCGCTTGTCGGGGGTGAAGTCCGGCACGTCCTCCCCGGTCCATTCTTCCTCTTCCTCGTCCCACCAGACGTAGCGCTTGCGCTCCGACCAGGGCTTCCCGGCGGGGTCTGCGGAGGCGCGGTTGTAGATGATCCGCCGGTTCATCGGCCAGGCCCAGGCCCATTCCGGCGCCACCCAGCTCTGCTCGCCGCCCGGTTTGCGCCGCGCCGTCTGGTTGACCCCTTCGGCGAAGCAGCCGGCGTAGATCCAGCAGCCGCACGCGGTCGAACCGTCGTCTTTCAGCGGCAGGTAGTCGGGCAGCGGATCGCCGTCGGAGTCGTAGCCGTTGATCTCCTTCAGCACCGCCTCGGCCGAGGGCTCCATGTCGGGCCCGACCGTCGGGTAGTCCCAGGTGAGGTCGAGGATCGGCCGGTCGCGCGGGTCTTCGGAGCCTTCCAGCCGCTCCTTCACCTTGCGCCCGAGGTGGTACATGAACCACAGCTCCGAGCGGCAGTCCTCTTCCGGCTCGACCGCCTTGTGGTGCCACTGCAGCAGCCGCTGGGTGTTGGTGAAGCTGCCGTCCTTCTCGGTGTGGGCGGCGGCCGGCATCAGGAAGACCTCGGTCGCGATCTCCTCGGTCGCCAGCTCGCCGGTCTCGATCTCCGGCGCGTCCTTCCAGAAGCTCGCGGTCTCGATTTCGCTGAAGTCGCGGACCACCAGCCATTTCAGCTTCGCCAGGGCCAGCCGCTGCAGCTTCGAGTTGGAGGAGCCGACGGCCGGGTTCTCGCCCATCACGAAGTAGCCCTGGAGCTTGTTGTCCTCCATGTCCATGACCGTGCGGTAGTGGGAGTGGTCTTTGTCGATCCGCGGCAGGTAGGCGAAGCAGAAGTCGTTCTCCGCGGTCGCCGCCGAGCGCCACCAGGCCTTCAGCAGGCTGACCAGGTAGGAGCGGGTGTTGCCCCAGAAACCGGTCGGCGGCGCGTTGCGGTCGACGTAGAGGTCGAGGCTGGTCTTCTCGTGCGCGTGCGGCATCGGCAGGTAGCCGGGGAGGATGTTGTAGAGCGTCGGGATGTCGGTCGAGCCCTGGATCGAGGCGTGGCCGCGCAGGGCGAGGATGCCGCCGCCCGGGCGGCCGATGTTGCCGAGCAGCAGCTGCACGATCGCCGCCGTGCGGATGTACTGCACGCCGACCGTGTGCTGGGTCCAGCCGACCGCGTAGCAGAAGGCGCTGGTGCGCTCGCGGCCGGAGTTGTCGCAGAGCGTCCGCGCCACCTCCAGGAAGGTCTCCCGCGGCACCCCGCAGACCCGCTCGACCATCTCCGGCGTGTAGCGGCGGTAGTGGTGGCGCAGCAGCTGGAAGACGCAGCGCGGGTCCTCCAGGGTCTCGTCCTCGTGCGGCGGCTCGCCGTGGTGCAGTTCGCCGCCGTGGGCGCCGTGGGCCTGCTCGCCTTCGGCCTCGCCGTACTCGCGTTCGCCGGCCGAGGCGCCGACCTCCATCCCCTTGTACTGCCAGGACTCGCGGTCGTAGACGTGGCCCTCGCGGTCCAGCCCGGAGAAGATCCCGTCGAGGTCCTCGGCGTCGCGGAAGTCGTCGCTGACGATCGTGCGGGCGTTGGTGTAGGCCTGCACGTACTCGCGGAACTCGCGCCCGTTCTCGAGGATGTAGTTGACGATGCCGCCGAGGAAGGCGATGTCAGTGCCGGCGCGCAGCGGCACGTGCAGGTCGGCGAGCGCGCTGGTGCGGGTGAAGCGCGGGTCGACGTGGATCACCTTGGCCCCGCGTTCGCGCGCCTCGACCACCCACTGGAAGCCGACCGGGTGGCACTCGGCCATGTTCGACCCCATGATCACGATGCAGTCGGAGTTCTGCAGGTCCTGCTGGAAGGTGGTTGCCCCACCGCGGCCGAACGAGGCCCCCAGACCGGGGACCGTGGAGGAGTGTCATATGCGGGCCTGGTTCTCGATCTGCACGGCTCCCATCGCCGTGAACAGCTTCTTGATCAGGTAGTTCTCCTCGTTGTCCAGCGTCGCCCCGCCGAGGTGGGCGAAGCCGAGGGTGCGGTTGAGCTTGGCCCCGTCGCGTTCGTCCTGCCAGCCCGCCTCGCGGGCCTCCAGCACGCGGTCGACGATCATCGCCATCGCCTGCTCGAGGTCGAGCTCCTCCCACTCGGCCGCGTGCGGCCGGCGGTATTTGACCTTCTTCAGCCGCGAGGGGTTGTTGACCAACTGCTCGGAGGCGCTGCCCTTCGGACAGAGGCGGCCGCGGGAGATCGGGCTGTCGGGGTCGCCCTCGATCTGGGTCACCCTGCCGTCCTTGGCCCAGACCCGCTGCCCGCAGCCGACGGCGCAGTAGGGGCAGATCGACTTGACCATCCGATCGGCCTCCGCGGTGCGCGGCTTCAGCTCGCGGGAGCGCTTCGAGCGGGCCGCCGCGCCGCGCCCGGTCGGGTCCTCGCGCAGCTGGCGCAGCAGGGCGGGCAGTTCCATGAAGGGACGGTACCCCCGGGGGGCGGCGCAAAACTGCCGCGGCCGGTCGGAGAGCTGACCGTCGCCCGCGCTCAGAGCTGCGGGCGCACGCCGGGCTCCTGCTCGACCTTGCGGGTCGGGTCGGAGCCGACCGGGGCCCCGCCCTCGGCGCGACCGAGCGGCAGCGGGCCCTCGCCGTGGTTGGCGTCGGCCAGGGTCATCGCCAGGCCGGCGTAAGCGGCGAGGACGAAGAGCGCGACGCCGACGATGCCGGCGACGTTCTCCCAGCTGCCGCTGGCGCTCAGCTCGTAGACCGCGGTGGCGAGGAAGCGCAGCGCAGCGCCGCCGATCACGGCGGCGGCGACCGCCTTGCTCGGCCAGGCGGAGAGCACCGGCGCCAGCAGCACGAAGGCGAGCGCCAGGAGGAAGACGCCGAGCGCGTTGCTGGTCGACCCCGGCGGCGAGGCGAGGGTCACCAGCCCGATCGTCAGCCAGCCGCCGGCGAGCAGGCCGAGCCCCTCGGCGGCGGCGCCGTCGCGGCCGAGGAAGGCGAAGATCGAGGCGAGGAGCTGCAGCGGGAAGACGAAGGCGACCAGCGCCAGCGCCACCGCGTCGCCTTCGCCGGCCGGGATCCAGCCGAGCTGCAGGCCGCTGAGGGTCAGGGTGCCCGCCGCGAGGGCGAGGAAGCCGAGTGGCATCGGGTTGCCGATCGGCCGCAGGCCGATCCTCACCTCCGCGTTCACGGGAGCGCCGGGCATCCGGGGCGATTCCCCCGCTCCGCGCGCTTTCAAACGAACGGTCTCAGGTCTGACCAGCGGTTTGTCCGCACTCCCCCGGGGTATCCGCAGCGCGCCGTGCCGTGCCGGCACGCGGTCGCGAGAATTGTCGCCGCTAGACCCCCACAGCCCCGACTCCCATCACATAGCCACCCTCTGGTGGTGGATGCTGGTCGTCGCGGGGATCGTCTTCCTCGGCGCCGTGGCGATGCTGGTGGTCGGCTGGGTGCGCCGGGATACCCCTGGGCTGCCGATCCTCGGCAGCAGCGAGAAGGCCAACACCATGCTGGTGGTGCTGTTCGGGATCGCGATCCCGCTGGTCATCCTGGTGGCGCTGTTCATCGTCTCCGACCTCGTCCTGCTGAAAGAAACCGACGCCCCGAACGCCGACAGCACGGCGATGACCGTGACCGTTACCGGGCATCAGTGGTTCTGGCAGGTGCGTTACGACGGCACCGGCGCCGAAACCGCGAACGAGATCCACATCCCGGTCCGCACCTCGGTCAACCTCGTGGTCCGCAGCGCCGACGTCATCCACTCCTTCTGGGTGCCCGAACTGAACCGCAAGATCGACACGATCCCGGGGCAGGCCAACGCGATCGAACTGTACGCCGAAAAGGCCGGTGTCTACCGCGGCCAGTGCGCCGAGTTCTGCGGCCTGCAGCACGCCCACATGGCGTTCCGCGTCTACGCCGAACCGCCGGCCAGGTTCCGCGCCTGGCTGGCGAACATGGAACGCCCGGCGGTCGAACCGACCAGCCCGGAATCGAAGCTCGGCCAGCGTTACTTCATGGAAGACGCCTGTGCCAGCTGCCACACCATCGCCGGCACCGAAGCGCAGGGCACCGTGGGACCGAACCTCACCCACCTGGCGAGCCGCCAGACCATCGCCGCCGACACGCTCGGAAACACCCCGCCCAACCTCTTCCGCTGGATCCGCAACCCCCAGAGCGTCAAGCCGGGCGCCAAGATGCCCGGGCTCGGGCTCGGCGCCGCCAGGTACCACGCGATCGTCGCCTACCTCGCGGGGCTGCGCTAGATGGCGGTCACGGCGAAACCCGCGACCCCGGTGCGGCTGAAGCGGCTGGAGGCGATCTGGAAGGAGACCCCGGGCTTCCTCGGCTGGCTGACCACCACCGACCACAAGCGGATCGGGATCCTCTACTTCTTCACCTCGCTGTTCTTCTTCGGCGCCGGCGGGGTCGAGGCGCTGCTCATGCGCACGCAGCTGATCGGCCCCAACGAAGCCACCCTGAGTCCGCAGGCCTTCAACGAAATGATGTCGACCCACGGGACGACGATGATCTTCTTCTTCGTCGTGCCGATGTCCCTCGGCGCCTTCGGCAACTACCTGCTGCCGCTGATGATCGGCGCCCGCGACATGGCCTTCCCGCGGCTCAACGCGCTCTCCTACTGGATCTTCCTCTGCGCCGGCGCCTTTCTCTACGTCGGCGTGTTCAGCGGCAACGCCCCCAGCGCCGGCTGGTTCAACTACGTGCCGCTGGCCTCCAAGGCCTACAGCCCCGGGCCGGGGATCGACTTCTACGCCCTCTCGCTGCTGTTCATCACCGTCTCCACCACCACCGGCGCGGTCAACGTGATCGTGACGATCTTCAAGCTGCGCGCCCCAGGCATGTCGCTGAACCGGATGCCCCTGTTCTGCTTCGCCTTCCTCGCCGTCTCCTTCGCCCTGATCTTCGCCCTGCCGGCGCTGAGCACGGCGCTGATCCTGCTGGAGCTGGAACGGCTGCTCGGCTTCCACTTCTTCATCCCGGCCTCGGGCGGGGCGCCGATCCTCTGGCAGAACCTGTTCTGGATCTTCGGCCACCCCGAGGTCTACATCATCATCCTCCCCGCCTTCGGGATCGCCACCTCGATCATCCCGACCTTCGTGCGGCGCAAGATGGTCGCCTTCCCGATGGTGGCGCTGGCGGAGATCCTCGTCGCCTTCCTCGGCTTCGGGGTCTGGGCGCACCACATGTTCGCGGTCGGCCTGGCCAGCGCGACGGCGATCTACTTCGCCGCCGCCAGCCTGGTGATCGTGATCCCCAGCGCGATCCAGCTGTTCTCCTGGATCACCACGATCGTCACCGGCACGCCCCGGTTCAAGACGCCGCTGCTGTGGATCATCGGCTTCATCGTTCTCTTCATCATGGGCGGCCTCTCCGGCGTCACCTTCGCGGCGATCCCCTTCGACCAGCAGACGACCGACACCTACTACGTCGTCGCCCATTTCCACTACGTGATCTTCGGCGCCGCCGTCTTCCCGCTGCTCGGCGGCATGTACTACTGGTTCCCGAAGGTCACCGGGAGGATGTACTACGAACGCTGGGGCAAGGCCAGCTTCTGGCTGACCTTCGTCGGCACCAACATCACCTTCTTCCCGATGCACATCCTCGGCCTCGACGGGATGCCGCGGCGGGACTACACCTACGGCCCGGAAATGGGCTGGACGGGGCTGAACCTGATCGAGACCCTGGGTGCCTACCTGCTGGCGATGGGCCTGCTCTCGGTCTTCGTCAACCTCGCGGTCAGCCTGTTCAAGGGCGAGCCGGCGGGCAACGACCCCTGGGAAGGAGACACCCTGGAGTGGTCGACCACCTCGCCGCCGCCGGCGTACAACTACGCCGTCATCCCCAAGGTCTCCAGCCCCTACGCGATGTGGGACAAGGAGGACCGCGAAGAGGACGAGCGCAACCTCGAGCTCGGGCGCAAAACGCTCGAACAGGGGCACGAGACGCCGGCCAGCACCGCCGTCGACGCGGAGTGGGACGAGACGCTGGAGATGCCCTCCCACTCCGCCTGGCCGCCACTGCTCGCCCTGGCGATGTCGGGGATCTTCGCGATGGTCATCCTCCAGCAGTGGTTCGCGGCGGCGGTCTTCGTCGTCCTCACCGCGCTGGCGATCGCCGGCTTCCACCTCAAGGAGCCGGAGGAGGCCTGAGGTGAGCGAGCCGCCGCGCAGCATGGAAGCCACCGGCCCCGGGCCGGTGAAGGAGGTGGTCCGCGAGCGCCGCGCCCAGCCCAGCGGCTGGTGGGGCATGGTGCTGCTGATCGCCACCGAGGCGACGCTCTTCGCCTGCCTGATCGCCACCTACTTCTACCTGCGCTTCCGGACCAGCGAATGGCCGCTCGGGGGCATCGAGAAGCCCTCGGTGACCCTGCCCCTCCTCTTCACCGGGATGCTCGTGCTCACCGCGGTGCCGATCTTCCTCTCGGTCAAAGCGGCGAAGCGCGGGGCGGTGCGCTGGGCCTGGTGGCTGCTCGCCCTCGCCGCCGTCGTCCAGGCGACCTACCTGGGCCTGCAGATCAACCAGATGGTCGACGACCTGCACTCCTTCACCCCCCAGGCCAACGCCTACGGCTCGATCTACTACACGCTGATCACCGTCCACCACGCCCACGTCGCCGTCGGCCTGGCGATCGACGCCTGGCTGCTGTGGAAACTGGCGCGCGGGATCACCAACTACCGGCTGATCGGCCTGCGCGCCGCCGCCTATTACTGGTACTTCGTCTGCGCCGCGGCAGTCGCCGTCACCCTCACCCAGCTCTACCCGTCGCTATGAGCGTGCTGAGGCCGATACTCGAGCGGATCCCGCCGGAGTCGCCGGTCTCGCCGGTCCTCTGGTTCGCAGTGCTCGGCGCCCCGGGCGCCTACGTGCTGCAGCTGGGAGTCGGCTACTGGCTCGCCGAGGCGCAGTGCAGCCCGACCGGCGAACAGTGGGGCATCTCGCTCGACGTCTGGGGGATCGTCGTCGGCGCCGTCTCGCTGGCGATCGCGATCGGCGCCGCGGTCACCTCGGTCGTCCTCTTCCGGCGCACCCAGGAGGCGGGCGAGGCGCCGCCGCCGGGGCGGATCAACTTCCTCGCCGTGGTCGGGATGACCGTCTCCACCCTGTTCATCGCCCTGATCGTGATGAGCACCGTCGGCATCGTCGCCTTCCGGGTCTGCAACCAGTCATGAGACGCCGCCGGAAAGCCCTCCTGGCGGTGGCGCTCGCCGCCGGTCTGAGCGCGGCGGCGCTCGCGCGGGCCGAGCCGCCGAGCGGCATCGTCCACCAGCCGGGCGGCTCCAAGCAGCGCCTGCTGCAGCTCGGCGCCGGCCTCTTCGCCGCCAACTGCGCCAGCTGCCACGGCGCGCTCGGCGAAGGCGTCGCGGCGCCGAGCGACCGCGGCGCCGGCGACATCACCGCCCAGGGGCCCTCGCTGCGCGGGGTCGGCGAGCTGGCTCCCGACTTCTACCTGCGGACCGGGCGGATGCCGCTGAACCACGCCGGCGAAGAGCCCGAACGCCAGCGCCCGTTCTTCAACTCGCACGAGATCGAAGCGATCAGCGCCTACGTCTCACGCAGCTTCGGCGGCGGCCCGGCGGTCCCCGAACCGCATCCCGACTACGGCTCGATGACCGAGGGGATGTCGCTGTTCACCGAGCACTGCGCCGGCTGCCACCAGATCCTCGGCGAAGGCGGCTACGTGACCGGCGCCAAGGTGCCGGTCCTGCGGCACGCCAACCCGACCGAGATCGCCGAGGCGGTGCGGATCGGCCCCTTCCTGATGCCGAAATTCCCCAAGAGCCAGATCAGCGACGCGGACCTGAACAAGATCATCGCCTACGTGATGCGCACCCATCACCCCGAAGACGCGGGGGGGTTCGGGCTCGGCCACATCGGCCCGGTCCCGGAGGGCATGGTCGCCTGGCTCGTCGCCGCGTTCGTCCTCACCGGGCTCTGCGCCGTGATCGGAAGGAGGCTGTCCTCGTGAGGTTCCGCTCCAAGCTCCGCCTCGCCGCGCTCGTCGCCCTCGGCTTCCTGCGCGGCGGCGGCCGCGAGCGCAAGCCCGAGCCGATCGTCGAGGAGGAGGGCGGCGACCCGCGGGCCGAGCTCGTGGTCGCGCTCCTGCTCCTGGCCGCGGCCGCCTGCGCGGTCGCCTTCGTCGTCATCTACGCCCTCGACTGGCACAACGAGACCCAGTGGCTCGGCCTCAGCCTCGGCGTCTCGCTGCTGCTGCTCGCCGCGGCGGCGATCTACGCCGGGGAGACCTTCATCCCCACCGAGGAGCTGGAAGAGGACTACCCGGCGATCGAGCACCCCGAAGAGCAGATGGCGGTCGACCAGATCGTCCGCGAAAGCGGCCAGGGCATCACCCGCAAGCGGCTGCTGATCGGCGCCGCCGGGGCGGCCGGCGCGGCGCTCGGCGCCGCTCTGGTGGTCCCCGCCGCCTCCTTCGGCCCGCTCCTCGACACCGCCCCCTTCTACTACTCCCCCTGGAGCCGCGACCGGCGCCTGGTCGACGAGGAAGGCAAGCCCTACAGGGCCGACGAGATCGAGCCGGAAACCTTCTACACCGCCTTTCCCGAGGGCGCCTACCGGGAGGAACTGGCGGCGCCGCTGGTCGTCGTCCGGCTCGACCCCTCCGAACTGGAACTGCCCGCGGGCCGCGAGCACTGGGCGCCGCAGGGCATCCTCGCCTACTCGAAGATCTGCACCCACGCCGGCTGCGCGATCGCCCTGTACCGCAAGCCGCGCTTCCCCCCGGCCGAGCCCTCGCCGGCCCTGGTCTGCCCCTGCCATTACTCGACCTTCAACCCCGCCGACGGCGGCCAGGTGACCTTCGGCCCGGCAGGGCGCGCCCTGCCGCAGCTGCCGCTGCTGATCGACTCCGCCGGCGACCTGCGGGCCGCCGGCCAGTTCTCGGGACCGGTCGGGCCGGGGTTCTGGGGCGTGCGGACGCGGAGGCCCTCGGCGTGATCCGCCGCGCCGTCCGCTTCCTCGACGCCCGCAGCGGGGCGGCGCCGCTGCTGCGCAAGACGCTGCGCTACGCCTTCCCGGACCACTGGTCCTTCCTGCTCGGCGAGGTCGCCCTCTACGCCTTCGTCGTCCTCGTCGCCACCGGCATCTACCTCACCTTCTTCTTCGAGCCGAGCACCGCGAAAACCGTCTACCACGGCAGCTACTTGCCCCTGCGCGGGATGGAGATGAGCAGGGCCTACGAATCGGTCGTGAACATCTCCTTCGACGTCAAGGCGGGCCTGCTGATCCGCCAGACGCACCACTGGGCCGCCGACGTCTTCGTCGCCGCGATCGTCCTGCACCTGATCCGCGTCTTCTTCACCGGCGCCTACCGCAAACCGCGCGAGCTCACCTACCTGATCGGCATCCTGATGCTGTTCGCGGCCCTGCTCGAGGGCTACCTCGGCTACTCGATGGTCGACGACCTGCTGTCGGGGATGGGGCTGGCGATCGGCTACGGCGTGCTGCTCTCGGTTCCCTTCGTCGGCGCCAACCTGGCGCTGCTGATCTTCGGCCACCCCTTCCCGGGCGACCCGAGCTTCTGGTCGCGGATGTACATCGCCCACGTCTTCCTGATGCCGCTGCTGATCGGCGGCCTGCTGACCGCCCACCTGGCGCTCGTCGCCTCCCGCCACCACACCCAGTTCCGGCGCCGCAGGGTCAACAGCGAGCGCAAGCTGATCGGCATCCCCACCTTCCCCGGCCAGGCGCCGCGCTCGCTCGGCCTGATGCTGGCGGTGGCCGGCGTGCTGCTGCTGCTCGGCGGCCTGGTGCAGATCAACCCGATCTGGCTCTGGGGCCCCTACCACGTCTACGAGGGGACCAACGGCGCCCAGCCGGACTGGTACCTCGGCTGGCTGATCGGCGCCCTGCGGCTGATGCCCGCCTTCGACGTCGTGGTCTGGAACCGGACCCTGGTCCCGAACCCTTTCTGGGGCGGCGTGCTCTTCCCCCTGGTCGTGATGGGGGCGCTGGTGGCCTGGCCCTTCCTCGAGCGCCGGGTGACCGGCGACCGCCGCGCCCACAACATCCTGCAGCGCCCGCGCGACGCCCCGGTGCGGACGGGGATCGGCGTCGGCTTCCTCACCTGGGTGGTGATGATCTTCATGGCCGGGGCCTCCGACCGGGCGCTGGTCTTCCTCGGGATCAGCTACATCAGCCAGATCTGGTTCTACCGCGTCGCGGTGTGGATCGTGCCGGTGGCGCTCGGCCTCCTCACCTGGCGCTTCTGCCTCGGCCTCAGGGGGATGGAGGAGGTGCAGGCCGAGCAGGAGGCCGCCGTCCGTAGCGCGCGGCCCGACTAGCCAGCGCCGGCTCGGCGCCCCCTTCGAGCAGCGTCTGGCGCGCCTCCGCCTCGCCGATCCAGCGCAGGAAGACCCAGGAGAAGAGGGTGACGGTGATCAGCGCCCCCCAGATGAACATCAGCGCCCCGCCGACCTGCTGGTCGGTGAGCGGGGCGATCCCTTCCAGCCGCTCGCCCGGGGCGTAGACGGAGTAGAACGGGGTTCCGGCCCAGATCAGGATGTTGCCGAGGATCGCGCAGCCGAGCGCGCGGACGACCAGGACGTAGGTCGCCTTGGCGCCGGCGCCGAACCAGCTCGGGCCCGGCATGGGCTCCAGCAGCGCCCCCCACATCAGGATCCCGGCAGTGAAGAAGCAGGCGTGCTCGACCGCGTGCAGGAAGGGGTGGCTGAGCGCCGCTTCGTAGAAGGCCGGCAGGTGCCAGAGGTACAGGTTGAGCGCCCACAGCGGCAGCGCCACCAGCGGGTGCATCAGCCAGCGCAGGCGACCGACCGGCCCCAGCGCCAGCACCGGCCGCAGGACCGCGCCGCTGAGCCCGAGCAGGAGGAGGAGCGGCGCCACTTCGCCGATCGTCAGGTGCTGGGCCATGTGGGCGTAGAAGAGCCGGCTCTCGCCGAGCGCGTCGAGCGGCGAGGCGAGGGCGCAGAACAGGACGGCGAGGCCGGCGTAGAAGCAGAGCCGGCGCCAGAGCGGGACCCCCCTGCCGCGGCGGGCGAGCCTCCGCACCCGGCCCGTGTAGAGCGCGGCGACGAGGAGGGTCGCGGCGAGCAGCCACGGATCCAGCCGCCACCCGGCGGGCGGGGCGGCCAGATGCCCGAGCAGGATCGACTCCACGGTCAAGGCGCTCGGCATCTACCCGGCCGCCGCGGCCCGCAACCCG
>DASVWP010000092.1:0-13780 GCA_036393155.1 Solirubrobacterales bacterium
GTCGAGGACGACGGCGTCGGCCGCCGGCAGCTCGGCCAGCGAGCGCACCCGCCGCCCGGTCTCGATGCGACCGCCGTCGGCTTCGATCGAGGCGGCGAGCGCCGCCGCGATCGCCGCTGAGCCGCCCCGGGCGACCGGCCAGCCGAAGCGGTGGCCGGTGGTCACCAGGGCCATCCCGATCGCCCCGCTGACCGGCATCCCCAGTGGCGCCAGCGCGTGCCCGGCGACGCCGCCGAACAGCGCCCTGGCCTGCGGCGTGCGCAGGCCGCGGGCCAGCAGGGTCGCCGGCATCAGCGCCGGCAGGCCGAAGCGGGCGAGCCGCAGCGGGTGCCGCGGCAGGTGGACGAGCGGCTCGTAGATGTCCTCGGCGAGGGCGTCGAAGCCGCGGACCGAGGGGCCGAACAGTCGCTCCCAATCGCGCCCGGCGGCGCCCAGGCCGGCCACCGTCGCCTCCAGCGAGCGCAGCATCGCGGCCCCGTCGCCGCCGTCGAGCGGGTGGGCGAGGTCGACCTCCGGCCAGACCCACTCCAGGCCGTGGCGCTCCAGCCCCAGCTCGGTGTAGGCGGGCGACCCCACCGCCATCGGGTGGAAGGCGCTGCACTCGTCGTGCAGCAGCCCGGGGACGGTGAGCTCGCCGCTGCGGGTGCCGCCGCCGATCCGCTCCTCGGCCTCGATCACCGTCACCGCGAAGCCGCGGCGGGCGAGGATCGCCGCGCAGGCCAGCCCGTTGGGCCCCGCGCCGACGATCACGGCGCTGCTCATACGGCGGGCGCCGCGGGGACCTCCGGCGCCGCCGCGGGGGCCGCGGGCAGCGGCTCGACCGGGAACGGCTCCCCGCCCAGCCAGGGCTGGCGCACGACCATGTCGCGGACGTCGACCGTGCCCTCCTCAAGGAGCCCGGTGGCGGCGTCGAAGATGCGGTAGCGCTGCTTGGTCGAGTGCGCGGGCTGGGACTCCAGCGTCACCACTCGCACTTCCCCGGGGGCGAAGCGGCAGCGCTCCTGCACCGCCGCCAGCAGCTTCTCGTTGTGGAAGTGGCCATCGCCGAAGTTGTAGCCGAGGACCACGCCGGAGACGAGCTCGCCCTCGCGCACGTCGTAGGCCTCGAGGTCCTCGACCGCGCGGCCGGCGAGTGCGTTCAGCGCCCGACCGTGGGAGTGCATCGAGCGGAAGGCGAGGCCTTTGTAGATCAGCACGTCGATCAGCTCGTCGTCGTAGAACTTCTGCAGCTGGCGGGTGACGATCGGCGCCGCCTTGACGATCGACTCGTCGAGCTTGCCCTCGGCGTGGGTGTCGCGCCGGAACAGCCACTGGCTGGTCGCCCAGTTGCCGGCGTAGTAGCGCATCGAGGGCAGGAAGGAGATCAGGTCCGGGCGGAAGTTCCCGAGCACCGGGATGCAGACGCAGGTCAGCGCCAGGATCGCCAGCAGCAGCGGGTCTTCCAGGGTCGACCAGGGCACGTCGCCGTAGTGGCCGAAGAGGAAGAGGACGCCGAAGATCATGAAGACGTTCCACTCCAGCGGCACCGCCAGCGGGAAGGTCGAGAGGATGTGGAGGTGGAAGATCACCATCCCGGCGACGGCGATGGTGCCGAGGAGGCCGCCGCTGGTGGCCAGCAGGATCAGCGGCAGGGTGAACTCGATCAGCGTGCCGAGGTGGGCGTCGGCCTCGCCGAGCCGCGAGGGCAGCAGGTCCTCGGGGTGGTCGCGGTAGAGCTCGCGCTTGAAGCGCCGGGAGCGGTTCCAGGGCGTGTTGCTGATCATCACCGTGACGACGAAGGGGAAGTGGCGGTTCAGCTTCGAGGAGGCCGCCCCCCACCAGATGCAGACGAAGACCAGCTGCGCGGCAATGACCAGGTTGGTCAGTGGGAAGAGGAAGACGATCATCAGGTTCCCGTAGACCTCGGCCCGGGCGGCGAGGAACGGCACCTTGTCGCGCAGGCCGAGCGCGACGAGGATCGCCAGCAGGACGCCGACGGCGACGGGATCGAGGCGGGTGACGTCGGAGAGGAGCAGGTTGAGCGCCGCGGCGATCAGGCCGGCGTAGAGGGCGACGTCGAACCAGGTGCGGCGGGTGCCGCGGGTCAGCGGCACCCGGTCGGGCCAGGGCGGCATCCGGGTCGTCCCCGGCCGCAGCCAGTAGAGGACGCCGCCGATCATCGGCGAGAAGCGCAGGGTCAGCGGCAGCGATCCGGCCCCCAGGCCGAGCGCCTCCCAGAGCATCGTCCAGACCACCGCCTTCTCGAAGACGATCGGCTGGGTCCACCAGCTGCCGAGGTCGCCGATCCCGCCCACGCCGCCGCTCGTCGCCGAGATCAGCAGCAGCCCGCCGAGCGCGTAGACGACGAGCTTGACGACGTAGAGCAGGTAGACGAAGTACGGCGTCCCGAAGCCGTTCACCGCCCAGTCCTGGGCCAGCGGCTTGATCCGCTCGAGATGCGGCAGGCGGCGCCACTCCTCGTAGGCGAACGGCGGCTCGGCCGGACTGAAGAAACCCATCCCGGGCCGAGACTACTGCGCCCTGGCCGCCTGGCCAATCTACGAATGCATGGGTATTGTCGGATCGCTCAAGTCGGCTCGTGGCGGTGCCGATGCGAACCGCATCCTCGACCGTCCGCTACAGCCGCTCTCGCGGAGCCTCCTGCGGGTCGCCGCCGGGCTCTCGCTGCTGCTGATCGCCGTCGTCCTCAACGCCCTCCTGCACAGCAGCGAAGACCCGCTGAACCCGATCGCCGAGGCGGCGGCGCGCACCCAGCACGCCCCGGGGGCGCGGATGACGATCGTCGCCGTCTACTCCTCCCCCGCCAGCACGCGGACGATCACCGCCACCGGTGACGGCGTCTACAACGCCCAGAGCGGTCGCAGCCGGGTCGAGCTGGAAGTGCCGAGCGAACTGAGCAGCGAACGGATCGTCACGGTCGGCAACGAACGGTCCTACTACCTCCGCTCACCGCGGATCGCCGAAGGCCTGCCGCCGGGGCGCCCCTGGATGGAGGTCCAGCCCTGGCTCGGCCGCAGCGCTTCCTCGGCCCTGGCCAGTCACGGCACGGGCAGCGAACTGGAGATGCTGCGGGCGGTCGGCGAAGGCATCGAATCGCTCGGTCAGGCGACGGTGCGCGGGGTGAGCACCGAGCGCTATCGCGGCACCGTCTCCCTGGCCCGCTACGCGGACCTGCTGAGCCGCGAGGGCAAAGCGGACTCGGCGACCCTGTACCGGCGACTGGCCACCAAGATGCCGGGGCCGATCCCGGTGGAAGCGTGGATCGACCAGCGGGGGATGCTGCGCCGCTATCGCACGGTGATGACCCTGTCCGAACCGGGGCACCCGCCGATCGAAGTCGACATGCGATTCGACCTCTATGACTTCGGCATCGCGCCGAAGATCTCGCTGCCGGACAGCCAGGAGGTCTTCGACACGACGCCGATCGTCAAGGCGGAACTCCACCTGCTGGGCAACGGCAGCTCGAATCTCCCTCAGCCGAGCGGGCCCGCCCTCCCGGCCGCCAGGTTCAACCGCGAAGCGTCGACGATCTGTCGCCAGGCGAAGCAGCGGCTCCGAGGCCTCAAGCGGAAGGAGCCCAGCGTCGTAGCGGCGGCCAAGGCGGACGCCGCGCGAGCGCGAGCCCACGGAGCCTCGCCGCAACAGGCACTGCGCGTCTACGGCGTGGCGGCGGGGCGCTACTTCAACCCGGTTCTCCGCCTCGGATCGCGGCTCGTGCGACAGCTCGGCCGCCTGGCGTCCCCGGCGGGCAAGGCTGACACCTACCGGCGTTTCGTCTCCGCGACGGCCCTTTCGGTCGAACGGGTGGAAGCCATCTCCCGGGCGCTGGAAGCCGGGGACCTTGCACTGGCCAAGCGACTCATCAATAGGCCGCGCAGCGGCGACCACCGCTCCGACCGGCTGGCCGCCCAGCTCGGCCTGCACGCCTGCGTCGGCGGCGCCGGCGCCTCGCCCGCCGCCCGGGGCTCCTGACCAGCGGTCCGGGCTCCTTCACCAGCGGACGACCCGCGGGCTCTCGGACGCGCTGTAGGTTCGCGCCGTGGCGGCGGCGAGCGGCGGGCCCGGGCTCGCCGAGATAGGAAGGGAATGGGGCCGGATCGGCTGCGTCGGCTTCGGTGGCCCGCCCGCCCACATCGCCCTGCTGCGCGGGCTCTGCGTCGAGCGCGAGGGATGGCTCTCGGCGCACGAGTTCGAGGACGCGATTGCCGCCTGCAACCTCCTCCCCGGCCCCGCCTCGACCCAGCTGGCGATCTTCTGCGCCTGGCGGCTCGGGGGCTGGCGCGGGGCGGTGGTCGGCGGCCTGGGATTCGTCCTCCCCGGGATGGTCGCGATCGTCGCCCTCGCGGCGCTCTTCCTCGCCAGCTCGCCGCCGGTCTGGGTGCGGGGCGCCGGCGCCGGGGCCGGCGCGGCGGTGGCCGCGGTCGCCGTCCACGCCGGGGCCGGCCTCGTCCCGGCGAGCTGGGCGCGGGCCTTCGCCCGCCGGCGCTGGGTCGCCTACGCGCTGCTCGGCGGCCTTGCCGGGGCGCTGCTCGGCGCCTTCCTGGTCCTCGTCCTGCTCGCCTGCGGGCTCGCCGAGGTGCTGCTGCGCCGCCGCTGGGACGGGCAGCGCGCCCTCAGCCTGCAGGGATGGCCCCTGCTGGCCGCCTCCGGCGGCGCCGCGGGCGGGTTCGCGGCGCTGGCCTGGACGGCGCTCAAGGTCGGGGCCCTCTCCTACGGCGGAGGCTTCGTGATCGTGCCGTTGATGCAGGGCGACGCCGTCCACCGCTACCACTGGATGACCGAAGCCCAGTTCCTCAACGCGGTTGCCCTCGGCCAGGTGACGCCGGGGCCGGTCGTCCACACCGTCACCGCCGTCGGCTACGCGGCCCATGGCCTCGGCGGCGCGCTGCTGGCCGCCTTCGTCGCCTTCCTTCCCTCCTTCGCCTTCGTCCTGCTCGGCGCCCGCCACTTTGACCAGCTACGCCGCAACCCCGGCGTGCTCGCCTTCCTCGACGGAGCCGGCCCGGCGGCGATCGGCGCCATCGTCGGCTCGGCGGTCCCGCTTGCGCTGGCGATCAGCGAGCCCTGGCAGGCGGCGGTGCTGGCCGCGGCGGCGGTCGCCCTGCTGCTCGCCCGCCGCGGCGTGGTCGCCACCCTGCTGGGCGCCGGCGCCATCGGGGCCGTGCTGGGCCTGCTCGGCGCCGGCGTCCCCGGCAGCTAGGAGCCGGCGCGAAAAGGGCGCTCGCGAGATTGTCCCCACCCCAGTGTGGTCAATGTCGCGAGCGTTCCAGGCGGACGGCCGCTTGACATCCTCGCCCGTTTCAGTACACTACTTTACAGTTGTGAAGTAGTGTCTTCCTTTCTCGAAGGAGCGTTTTCCATTCTTTCCCCCCCGTCTTCCCCTCAGCGCGCCGTGGCGCCGGCGAGGCTCGCCTTCGAGCGCTGCTTCCTGGCCGGTCGCCGGCGGGGCGCGGTGGCCTTCTGATCGGCGCCCTCCTCTTCGGCCTGCTGATCGGCCTCGTCATGGGGATGGTCGGGGGCGGCGGCGCTGTGCTCGCCGTCCCCGCCCTGGTCTACGCGGTCGGGTTGGGGGTCCACGAGGCGACCACGGTCAGCCTCGCCGTCGTGGGCGCCGCGGCGGCGACCGGCGCGGTCGGTCAGCACCGACGCGGCGCCGTCTGCTGGAGCTCGGCCGGCTGGCTCTCCGCAGCGGCGGCGGTCGGGGGCGTCGCCGGCGCGTTCGCCAACCGCGCGGTCGGCGGCGCCACCCTGCTGCTGATCTTCAGCGTGGTCATGGTGATGGCCGCGCGGGCGACCTGGCAGCGGGCCAGCGCGACCGCGGCGGTTCCCCAGGGGTGCCCGGAGGCGGCGCCGCTGGCGCTGATCACGGCCGGGGCCGGGATCGGCTTCCTCACCGGCCTGGTCGGGGTCGGCGGCGGCTTCGTCATCGTGCCGGCGCTGGTGATCGGCCTCAGCTTCGGGATGCGCGAGGCGATGGCGACCTCGATGGCGGTGGTGGCGATGGTCTCCGCCACCGGCCTGCTCGCCCACCTGGCGACCGGCAGCGGCCTCGACGTCCCGATCACCCTGGCGATGGGCGCCACGGCGGTGATCGGCGCGCTGGCCGGCCCGCGGCTCGCCGACCACGTCCCGACCCGGCTCCTCGGCCGCTCGTTTGCCGTCCTCGTCGTCCTGGTCGCCGTCGGGGTGGCGATCGCGACCCTCGCTGGGGTCGGGGTGTAGCCCTGGCCGCCTCGCAGGCCCGCGAGCCGTAACTCGCTTCGAACGAGATGGCCGGCCCACCCGATCTGCTTAACTACAACTATACATTTGTGGAATTGTGAATGGAGCTGGCGCGAATGCCCACTGATGCCTCAATCCCCCACCTTCCCACCGCCTCGCCGGGCGCGTGGTCGATCCCGGCGGCGGAACTGGCGGAGCGGCTGGCCCAGGGCCAGGAGATCACGGTGCTCGACGTCCGCCTCGAGGTGGACGCGCCGATCGAGGCGCCGGGGGCGACCTCCGTCCACCTGCCCGCCGAACAGGTCCTCGCCGATCCGGCGGGCACCGCGGCCGGCCTCGAGGGCCAGGTGGCGGTCGTCTGCAACCGCGGCATGACCGCCCGCGGAGTGGCGGAGGTGCTGCGCGGACAGGGGGTCGACGCCGCGGTGCTGGAGGGCGGGATGCGCGGCTGGCTCGGCGTGCTGCAGGCGCGCCGGGTCGAGATCGACGTGCCCGGCCTGGACGTGATCCAGGTCCAGCGGCCGGGACGCGGCTGCCTCTCCTATGTCCTCGCGGCCGGCGGCGAGGTGCTGGTCGTCGACCCCGCCCCCGACGCCGACTTCTACGCCGGGCTGGCCGAGGGCCTCGGGGCCCGGGTGAAGTACGTCGTCGACACCCACATCCACGCCGACCACCTCTCCGGCGCCCTCTCCCTGGCCTCCCGGACCGGGGCGGCGCTGCGCCTCCCGGCGGCCTCGCTGGAGCGCGGGGTCGCCTTCGCGAGCGCGGTCGAGCCGCTCGCCGACGGCGAGGAGATCGCCCTCGGGCCGCTGAGCGTGCGGACGATCGCCCTCCCCGGCCACACCACCGACATGACCGGCTTCCTGGTCGCCGACCGGGCCCTGATCGCCGGCGACTCGGTGTTCGCCGACGGCATCGCCCGCCCTGACCTGCAGCGCAGCGACCCCGATGGGGCGCTAAAGATGGGGCGCCTGCTGCACGCGACCCTGCACGAGCGCCTGCTGCCGCTCGACGGCGACACGGTCCTCCTGCCCTGCCACACCCACCCCGGCGTGCACCCCGGGCCGATCGCGCCGCGACTGGCCGAGGTGTGCGCGGCGGTCCCGGAGCTGGCGATCGCCGATCCCGACGAGTTCGCGGCCTCCCTGGTCGCCGACATGCCACCCCGCCCCGCCAACTACGAGGCGGTGATCGCCGTCAACTCCGGGACCCACCCCTTCGACCCCGAGCTGGAGGCCGGCGGCAACAGCTGCGCCACCCGCTGAACCCCGAACCCCCCAGGAGCGACCATGAACCCGACCTTCCTCTCCCGCCTCATCGGCGGCCCCGGCCTCGACCCCGCGGCCGCCCTCGCCGGCTCCCAGGACGGCACCCTGCTGCTCGTCGACGTCCGCGAGAGCGACGAGCACCGGGCCGTCCGCGGCGCCGGCGCGGTCAACGTCCCCCTGGGCCGGCTCTCCTCCCACCTCCAGCGCCTCGGCGCCGAGGGCAAGCCGCTGGCCTTCCTCTGCCGCTCCGGCTCGCGCAGCGCGGTGGCGACCCGTCAGGCCCGCGCCGCCGGCCTCGATGCCCACAACGTCAGCGGCGGGATGATCGCCTGGCAGCGCCAGGGTCTTCCGGTCGAGCGGAGCTGAGCCCGGGCCGGAATCCCCGGCGCCTGAGACCGGCCTTCGGCGCCGCTGAGGAAACGCTTAGACAAAACCGTCATCATTTAGCCCGCTTTGTTCCGAGTCGATCGTCATGAGCTCGGCCCGCGGCTCTACGTTCTCGGACGCAGGATCCACGAGTGCCACGCCGGCCTGGCCCTGTTCGTCCTCTCCGCCCTGGGCCTCGTCCTCGGCTGGCCGCTGCCGCGGCTGCTGCTGCTGGCCACCCTCGCCCTCGGGGCCTGGTTCCTCTGGAAGGACTGGCGCGACCTCTTCCCCCACCTGCGCGACACCGCCGCCTGGAGCACCGGCCGCCACCGCGTGCCGACGCCGCTGCGGCGACGGGCGCGGGCCTACGGGCTGGCGCCGCTCGCCGGGGCCTGCACGGTGGCGATGGGCGTGGTCAACGTCGCCTCGGCGCTGACGCCGGAGACCCACTCGCGGATGCGACTGCTGCTCGAACTCGTGCCCCGGGAGATCCCCGTGGCCGCGCATGCCCTGGCCCTTTCGGCCGGGATCTCGCTGGTCGTCCTCGGCCTCTACCTGATCCGCCGCCGGCGCCGCGCCTGGGCGCTGGGGCTGACGGTCCTGCTCTTCGCCGGCGCCCTCAACCTGCTCAAGGGCCTCGACGTCGAGGAGGCGCTCGCCTGCTGGGGGCTGGCGGGGCTGCTCTTCTGGGGCCGCGACGGCTTCTGCGTCCGCCACCCCGACCACGGCTGGCGCGGCCCGCTCGCGCTCAGCGCCGGAGTCCTGGCCGGCGTCCTGCTGACCAGCGCCCTCACCCTCCTCGCCGCCGCGCACTGGGGGAGCCCGCACCTGACCCCCGCGCTCGGCCTCTCCGAGCTGGAAGCGGCGCTCACCCTCTCCCCCCTGCCGATCCACTACCGCGAGGCCTTCGAGTGGGTGCCCGGCGCCCTCATCGCCCTCTGGCTCGGCGGCGCCACGGTCGTCGCCTGGCTGCTCTTCCGCCCGCTGGCCGGCCCGCGCGGCGTCCCGGGCCCGCAACTGCGGCCGCTGGCGCAGGAAATGGTCGAGCGCCACGGCAGCGACACCCTCAGCTTCTTCAAGCTCCGCGCCGACAAGCACCACTTCTTCGACCGCTCGCACCGCGCCTTCGTCGGCTACCGGATCGAGGCCGGCGTGCTGCTGGTCTCCGGCGACCCGGTCGGTCCGGCCGAGGCGCTGCCGGGGCTGCTGCGCGAGCTCTGCGGCTTCGCCGAGGCGCGGGGGCTGGCGATCGGGGTGGTCGGGGCCAGCGAGGACTTCGCGGCGCTGGCCGCCGAGGCGGGCCTGCGCTCCTTCTACATCGGCGACGAGGCGATCGTCGAGCTCGGCTCCTTCTCGCTCGAGGGCCGGGCGATCCGCAAGCTCCGCCAGGCGGTGACCAGGGCGCGCAAAGCCGGCTACACCGCCTCGCTGCAGCGCGTCGGCGAGCTGAGCGAGGCGGAGGTCGAGGAGCTGGAGGACCTCTCGGCGCGCTGGCGCGGCGAGGAGCCCGAGCGCGGCTTCTCGATGGCGATCGACAGCCTGCGCGGCGAGCACCTCGGCGCGACCGTGGTCCTCGTCGCCCGCGACTCCGACGGCGCCGCCCGCGGCTTCCTGCACTTCGCCCCCTGCTACGGGCGCCCGGCGATGTCGCTGGGGCTGATGCGCCGCGACCGCGAGACGGTCAACGGCCTCACCGAGTACATGGTGGTGAGCGCGATCGAGCTGCTGCGCGAGCGCGGGATCGAGGAGATCTCGCTCAACTTCGCCGCCTTCGCCCGCCTCCTGCACAGCCCCAGCGGCGCCTGGGAGCGGACGCTCGGGCGGCTGGTGGCGCTCGCCAACCCCTACTTCCAGATCGAGAGCCTCTACCGCTTCAACGCCAAGTTCTCGCCCCGCTGGCAGCCGCGCTACCTGCTTTACGAGCGCCGCCCGCTCGGGTTCGCCCGCACCGGCCTGGCGGCGATGTCGGCCGAGGGGCAGCTGCCGGTGCCGATCCCGCGGGCGCCGCGGGTGGCGCGCGGCCTGGAGGCGATGCTGGCAGGATCGCCGCGTGAGGCTGTCGGGGACCGAGCTGGGTGAGGGACCGGCGGCCGTGCTGCTGCACGGCCAGCCGGGGAGCAGCGGCGACTGGGACTCGGTGGCGGACCTGCTCGCCCCGCGGATGCGGGTGCTGGCGCCCGACCGCCCGGGGTACGGGCGCAGCGGCGGCAGCGCCGCGGGCTTTCGCGAGAACGCCGAGGCGGTGATCGGGATGCTCGACGAGGCCGGGGGCGACTCCGCCGTCGTGGTCGGTCACAGCTGGGCTAGCGGCGTCGCCCTCACCCTGGCGATCGAGCACCCGGGGCGCGTGCGGGCGCTCGTGCTGGTCAGCCCGGTGGCGCCGACGATCCCCGCCGGGCCGCTCGACCGCCTGCTCGCCCGCCCCCTCATCGGCGCCGCGGCGACCCGAGCCGGGTTCGGGATCGCCGGCCTCGGCCTGGCCCTGGGACCGGTGCGCCGGAAGGCCCGGATGGCGGTACCGGCGCTGCCGCCAAAGCAGGTCGCGGCGACCGCGGCGGCCTGGCGCGGCGGCTCGGTCTGGCGGAGCTTCCACGCCGAGCAGCGCGCCCTTCTCGCTGAGCTGCCGGGCCTCGCGCCGCACCTCGGCGCGATCGCGGCACCGACGACGATCCTCCACGGCAGCCGCGACCGCGTCTCGCCTCCGCCCCACGGCCGCGAGCTGGCGCGGCGCATCCCCGGCGCCCGCCTGGTCGAGGCACCCGGGGCGGGCCACATGCTGCCGCAGCAGCGACCGCGGCTGGTCGCCGAGCAGATCGCCGCCGCGGCGGATTAGGGCCGGCGCTCGCAACGAGCCGAGGACTTCGAACAAGCGCTTTCTTTACTCACTTTTCACGCGATCTTGAGAACCGGCCGCCATCCTCGGCGCACACGGGAAAGCAAGGAGAGGAGAGACAGATGCCGCAGATCATCGTCGTAACCGACTCCGCCTCTTCGACGGGCGAGGTCATGTACCGGGAGCGGGTCGCCACCAGCGACCTCAGCTCCGAGCACTTCTCCGGCCAGCTGGTCGAGCGGGTGCGCTGGGCGGTCCAGGATGCCGACCAGGCCGAGCACCGGGCGGCGCTGGTGGAGAGCGCCGGCGAGCGCGCTCCCCAGGGCCGGGTCCGAGCCGCCTGAGCCGGCTCAGGAGTCGCAGAACTTCCCCGAAGAAACCGGCGGGCTCGCCCGTTCGAAGTTCCGCTCGTAGAACTGCTGCGGGTAGAGCCCGAGCTTCGGGGACTCGGGGCTGAGGTTGGCCGCTTCGAACAGCGGGTTGGTGAGTTCGGCGGCGGGCGGCCGGGCCGAGTCGTCCTCGACGCTCTTGCGGTACTGGAAGGTCGTCCGCACGCCCAGCGCCCGGACGATCGTCGAGGGCTTGAGGCTGGACTGGATGCCCGTCGCCGCCCGGTACTGGCCGGATTCGGGCTCGCTGGCGAACGGGTACTTGGTGGCCCAGGCGTCGGCGTTGCCGACCAGGCAGTCCCATTCGCGGGCGTTGCCGACCGGCAGTTCCCACATCACCCAGGCGGTTTTCATCAGTTCGGCGTAGAACCAGCGCTTGCTGCTCTTGTTGACCACCGTGCGGATAACCGTCGGGTCGTCGATCCGCCAGGCGCCGGTGGCGAGCTTGGCCAGCGCCTGCAGCTTGCCCCAGTCGCTGGCGACGATCATCCCGGCGCCGTTGAGCCCGGTGCGGGCGAGTTCGAAGCGGTCGAAGAGCTTGCTGCCGAGTTCGGAGGTCTTGGAGGAGATTTCGCCGAGCACCGGCCCCCCGTCCCCGGCGGTCATGATCCCGGCGAAGAAGTTCATCATCGCCGCCGCCGCGCTCGCCGGCCCGCTGGCCTCCGGACTGGCCTTGCTGACGAGCTGGAAGACGCCCGCGAGCATTTCGTAGCCGAGCGCCGTGGTCGGCCGGTCCGGCGGGCGAACCTGTTCGGAGATTTTGCGGCTGATTTCCACCAGGTTGAAGGCCGACTGGGAGGGGTCGAGCGCCCCTTCCATCCGCCCGATCCACTGCTTGACGTCGGCAAGCTTGGTGATCTCCTGGCCCAGCCGCGCCTTCACGGCGTCGAACTCGGCCTGCTTGCAGCCGCATTTCGCTTCGCCCGGGTAGGGCACTTCGCTCTTCATCTGCTGGTTCTTGTTCACCCAGTCGACGCCCCAGTGCAGGTAGTACTGCGCCCGCACGTCGGCCGGGTCGACCGTTTCGCCGAACAGCTGGCGGGCGATGTAGGCGTCCGCCGCCTTTTCGCCCGCGGAGGCGAAGGCGGGGAACGGCTGCGACGGCTGGAAGGCGATGCGCAGCAGTTCGGCCCCGGCGCCGGAGCCCTGTTCGGTCGGGCCGGGCGTGAAGCCGGCACGCCGGGTCCGCAGCAGGACCCCGGAGAGCTGGCCTTCGCTCGGGTTGCGGGTCAGAGGCACGCTCGATACCAGCGGCCCGGCGACACCGGCCCCGCCGACGAAGGCGTAACCGCCGCTGCCGTCGAGTTCGTCGAAGACGGTGCGCGAGCCCCCCAGTTCTTCGATCAGCTTCGCGACCTCGTCCCAGGCGGGGGCCGTCGGCTTCGGGTTGCCGATGCTCTGTAGGAAGACCAGCCCCGGCCGCTCGAAGACGTTCTGGCGGATGTAGCCGGCGAGCCCTTCCAGCAGTTTCTGGTCCTCGGCCGGGTTGCCGGTCGCGGTCGGCCAGGCGACGTTGACGTCGCTTTCTTCTTCCCAGGGCGCCGGCGGCGCTTCGGTCAGCACCCGCAGCGAGGCGGGGTCGACGATGACGAGGTGGAAGCCGGCGCTGCCTTCCGGCAGCGTGGCGCTGTAGCTGTTGGCGCCGATCGTCATCGTGTTACTGGTCGCGGTCGAGCTGGCGTGCGTGTTGTAGGAGACGTAATCCGGGAAGACGAAGCCGTATTCCTTGGTCGCCGTCCCCTGCTCCAGGTAGCCGGAGAGGGCGCCCACGCGGCGCGGCTTGGCGGCGTTCGTGGAGGTCTGCTGACCGAGGTTGAGGAAGGCGCCACCCGCCGGCGCGCCCGGCACGCCGATCGCCGAGAAGGCCCGTTCGGAGAGGGCGCTGCGATCCGCGGCGGAGAGCGGGCCCGAGCCGATCTTCGCCAGCAGGCCGGCGACCGCGTCGGCGACGCCCCCCACCCCGCGGGCGGAGTCGAGGATCAGCAGGTAGCGGTCCTCGGGGCAGTCGGCGAGCAGTTTTTCCAGCGTCTTCACGCCGGCCGCGGTCGCGGGGACGTTGCCGGTTCGCGGGACGCTCGTCAGGCAGCTCGTCGCCGGCATCCGGTTACTGCGGTCGAGGAAGCCGTAGGAGAGGGTTACCCCGCCGGCCCCCGTCCCTTCGAGCGGTTTGCCCGCGACGTTGATCGCCCCGCCGGCGCTGGCCAGGGTTTCCAGCGACGCCCCGATCGGCGGGTCGGCGGGCGCGGCGTTCACCGTGACGGTGTCGCGGGAGACCCCGCCCGAGCCGGCGCGCACGCTCACCTCGAGCGTCCAGATGCCGGCGGAGGGCGGCCGGAAGGTGGGCTCGGCGCTGCTCGCCTGGCGCAGCGCGCTCCGCGCCGCCTGCCCCACCTGGCCGCTGGGCGAACCGAGGACGCGCCAGCTGAAGGCCAGGCCCCGCTGCCCGGGGCTCGGCATCGAGTCGGCGCCGTCGAGGCGAACGGTCTCGCCCACCCGCGCCGCCCGGTCGGGGCCGGCGCTGGCCAGCGGCCGATCCGCGGGGATGCGGAAGCTCGTGGTCTGCACGTCGTAGTCACCCCCTTCGCCGTAGGTGAGCAGGCGCAGGCGGTTGAGGCCGAAGCGCAGGCCGTGCCCGGCGCCGAGCTCGAGGCGGAAGCGCCTGCCTACCGCCGGGGCGAGGTCGCCGCGCAGCCGCTGCCCGT
>DASVWP010000093.1:0-20798 GCA_036393155.1 Solirubrobacterales bacterium
GAGCCAGGGCGCCGGCTTCTACGAAGTCTTCCTCGACGGCAAGCTGGTCGACGCCCGCAGCAACGTCAGCATGATCGTCCCCGGCCACTCCTACGCCTACATCAAGGACGGCCTGTACCGCAACGGCGGGACCAACCCCGGCACCTCCGAACTCTTCATCGACGACGCGAAGCTCGGCACCAGCGCCGCCGCCGTGGCGGCCGGCTGAGCTCCGCCGGGTTCGGCGGAGAATCCACGGCCGGGCCGTCGGCGATGATGCGATCCATGCCGGCCCCGGGCGCGCGCCCCAGAATCGCCATCGTCGCCCAGGGAAACCCGGCGGACCCGGGATTCTGGTCCGGGGTGCCGTTCGGCCTCGGACGGGGGCTGGAGGCCGCCGGCGCGGAGGTGGCGTCGATCAACGCCAGACCACCGGGAGCCGCGCGTTTCCAGCGACTGGCGCGCCGCGACTGGACGTGGGAAGCGACGACGCCGGCCTACGCCGCGGTCTCCGGTCGCTGGGCCGACCGCGAGATCCGCCGGCAGGCGCCGATCCACGGGGTGATCGCGATCGGCAGCGGCTACCTGCTCAAAGGGCCGGCCCCGATCGCCACCTACGACGACCTGACGGTCGCCCAGGGAACCCGCCAGCCGTTCTCCCCGGTCCATGACGTCCCTCCCAAGCAGGTCGCCCGATGGATCGAGCGGCAGCGCCGGATCTACGAGGGAGCTACCGCCTGCTGCGCGGCCAGTCACTGGGCCGCGACCTCGATCGCCGAGGACTACTCGATCGACCCAGCCAAGATCCACGTCGTCGGCTTCGGTCGCAACTTCGAGCCGCTGCACCGCGAGCGCAGCTGGACCATCCCGCGCTTCATCTTCATCGGCGTCGAGTGGGAACGCAAGCACGGCCCCGCGGTGCTCGACGCCTTCGCCGCCGTTCGGGAGACTCATCCGGATGCGACCCTGGACCTGATCGGGGGCCACCCCGAGGTCGACCGCCCCGGCGTCACCGGCCACGGCCGCCTCTCCCTGCGCTCACCGGAGCAGCGGGACCGGCTGCACGACCTGCTCGGACGAGCGACGTGCCTGGTCCTCCCCTCCGACTTCGAGGCCTTCGGCATCTCCTACGTCGACGCCGGCGCCGCCGGGGTCCCAAGCATCGGCACCACCGAAGGAGGCGCCGCGGACGCGGTCGGGCCCGGGGGCTTCCTGGTCCCCCCGCGCGACCCCCAGGCGCTGCTCGCGGCGATGCTCGCCTTCTGCGACCCCGAGCTGGCGCGGGAGCGGGGGCGGCTCGCCGAGGCCCACTCCGCCCTCTTCACCTGGCGGGCGGCGGCGGAACGGATCCTCCGATGCCTGCGACCGCCGGGAGTCGACATCACCGGGCTTGCCGACTTCGTCGACCCGTCGCTGCGGGCCCAGATTCACGTCCCGTCCTAGCGCGCCGCAGGGTACGCGGATGTCTGACCGCGGCGCCCGTGTGCAACCCCGAGTGCCTCGCACAAAACCCCCTCGAAGCTTCCACGCATCATGGGTATCCTCGAAGTGTTCCCACCGTAAACGTGCCGTCCGACCCCGCCCCGATGGATGCCTTGAAACGGCCCTCAAGCTCGGAAGCGAAGCTGCCGAGACAACTACCACCTGCTATGGACAGCATTCCGTTCAACTACGACTACGAGGCGGCGCTGGCCTCGGAAGGGTCGGCGAAACGGCGGCGCCGCGCTGCCTCCCGCGCGAGCCGCCGCTCAGCCTTCCTGCACCGGCTGCTCCTCGCCGCCGACGTCGCCTCGGCAGCCCTCGCCGGCATCCTCACGGCCCTGGTCTTCTCCCTCTCCCTCGGCACGGCTGTGATGCTGGCCGCGATCCTGGTCGCCGCCTGGGTCCTGCTGGCGTTCGTCTTCGGCCTCTACAGCGACGGCGGTCTGCTGACCTGGGCCAGCGGCCTCTCCGACGCCCCCCGGACGGCGGCCGCGGCGCTGCTCCTCTCCTGGCCCCTGATCGGCGTCACCAACCTGCTCGGGGTCTCCGACCCCTCGCTCGTCGCCCTGGTGGCCGTCGCTTCGACCGCCAGCTTCGACGGCATCGCGCGGGCGCTGACCCGCGGGATCGCACATCGGGTCGCCCCGCTTCGCCAGCGCACGGTGATCGTCGGCTCGGGCATGGTCGCCGACCGCCTGGCCGAGCGACTCGACCGCCATTCCGAGTTCGGCCTCGAACCGATCGGCCTGGTCGAGGACGAGGTTTACACCGTCGGCGGCACCCAGCGGCTGCCGAAACTCGGGTCGCTCGGCGACCTCGAACACGTGATCGAAGAAGGCGCCGTGGACCGGGTGATCATCGCGTTCTCGCGGGCCAGCCACGAGGAGCTCTTGAGCTGCATCCGCGCCTGCCGTAACCACCGGGTCGCGGTCGACATGGTGCCGCGCCTGTTCGAGCTGGTCGACACCGGCCAGGCCCTGAACCAGATCGGCGGCCTGCCGATCCTCTCGATAGGAGCGCCACCGCTGACCCGGGCCTCGCGCTTCGGCAAGCGCCTGCTCGACGTCGTCGTCTCGCTGTTCGCCCTGATCGTCCTCAGCCCGGTGCTGGTGGCGGTCGCGATCGCGATCAAGCTCGATTCGCGTGGCCCTGTCTTCTTCCGTCAGGTGCGGGCGGGTCGCAACGGCACCGAGTTCCGGCTCTTCAAGTTCCGCTCGATGTACCGCGACGCCGAGGAGCGCAAGCGCCTCTACGACTCCGAGAACGAGGCCGAAGACGGCGTCATGTTCAAGATCAAGAAGGACCCGCGGATCACCCGCGTCGGCCGCTTCCTGCGCCGCACCTCCCTCGACGAGCTGCCACAGCTGCTCAACGTCCTGATCGGCCATATGAGCCTGGTCGGCCCGCGGCCGCTGATCCCCAGCGAGGCCAAGCATGCGGCCCACAACTGGCACGCCCGCCGGCTCGACCTCCGCCCCGGCATCACCGGGCTATGGCAGGTCTCCGGCCGCTCCGACATCCCCTTCCAGGAAATGGTGCGGTTCGACTACCAGTACGTCTCGGGCTGGTCGATCGCCCGGGACATCGAGATCCTGCTGGCGACCATCCCGGTCGTGCTGTCCGGTCGCGGCGCCTACTAGCTCTCGCCGGCGCTGAGCAGTCGCCCGGCCCCGCGCCGCAGGCCGGTGATCCGGCGCGAGAGAAGCAGGCGCCTGCCGAGCGCCGAGAGCTTCAGGTCGAGCCGGTGGCCGCTGTCGCGGTAGTCGATGTTGACGCGCGGAATCGAAAGCGGGGTCGCGTGCTGCTGCCCGCACCGAGTCGGCTGCGTGAAGGCGAACTCGTAGCCGCAGTCCCGCGCCGCCGCGGCCACCCGCGGGTCCCAGTCGCCGAAGGGATAGGCGAGGACGCTGCAGCTGCCGAGCCGCTCGACGATCCGCGAACGCGAGTCCGAGAGCTCCTGCCGCAGGGCCTCGTCGCCGAGTCGGGAGAGGAACGGGTGGCTGAGAGTGTGGCTGCCGACCTCGAAGCCGGCCTCCTTCATCTCTTCGAGCATCGGCCAGGTGACCGAGCGCATCGTCGAGGGGTCAGGTGCCTGACCTGCCACCTCGGGCCAGTCGAGGGAACCCCCATCGTCGACGGCCGGCGGCAGGACGAAGACGAAGGCGCGAAAGCCGCGCTCGCGCAGCAGCGGCATCGCGACCTCGTAGTTGTCGACGAACCCGTCGTCGAAGGTGAGGAAGAGGTTCGCCTCGGTACGCCGGCCGCCAGCCAGGGCCCGCAGGTCCTCGAGGCCCCCGGTCCCCAGGCCGCGCCGAGCGTAGTGGTCGAGCTGGCGCTCGAAGAGCTCCGGACTGACCGTCAGGTAACGCGGCCCGCTCGCGGCCACCGAGTGGTAGGAGAAGAAGATGGCACCGCCGGAGCGGTTCCTGAGGTCCCCCATCCCAGACATTCAGGCGAGTGTATTTGGACTGCTGAGCGTCCGGTTCGAGGGGGGCAATACAGTGCTTTTCGTGAAAGTCATGCTGGTCTGCTCACCCGGCGGTCACCTGCAGCAGATGCTGGCCCTGCGCCCGGCCTGGGACGGTTTCGAACGGTCCTGGGCGACGTTACCGGGCGCCGACGCCGAATCGCTGCTGGCCGAGGAGGAGGTCGTGTTCGCCCACGGCCCGACCAACCGCAGCGCCAAGAACCTGCTGCTCAACCTGCCTCTCGCCTGGCGGACGATTCGCGCCCGGCGACCCGACGCCATTCTCTCGACCGGAGCCGGCATCGCCGTGCCCTTCTTCATCGCCGGCAAGCTTCTGGGCGTGCGACTCGTCTACGTCGAGAGCGTCACGCGCACGGAGTCGATCTCACTCAGCGGGCGTCTCCTCTATCCGCTCGCCGACCGCTTCTTCGCCCAGTGGCCGGGCGCGGCTCGGCGGCTGCGACGAGCCGAGTACGCGGGCGGGATCCTTTGATCTTCGTCACCGTCGGCACCCACCACCAGCCGTTCAAGCGGATGCTCGACGCGGTCGCCACGATCGAGGGAGCGGAACTCGTGGTCCAGCATGGCCCCGGCTCCCCCCCGCCGAACGCGACCGTCGCGGAGCCGTTCATGCCGTTCGACCGCATGCTGCATTACTACCGGGAGGCCGACGCGGTGATCACCCACGCCGGCGTCGGCAGCATCCTCTGCGCCGTCAGGGAGGGCCACACCCCGCTCGTGGTCCCCCGCCAGCACGCGCTCGGCGAGCACGTCGACGACCACCAGGCCGAACTGACCAGGGCGCTGGAGGCGCGGGGCAGTGTGGTCGCGGTCTGGGACACCGGGCGGCTGGCCGAGCAGCTGACCGAGCTCCCACCGCGTCGCCGCGAGGTCGAGCTGGCAGTGCCGCCGCTCTGCGGCAGCGTCCGCGCCGCCCTCCTGGGCGAACCGGCTCAAACCAAAGACGCGTAGATCCGCGCGACCCGGCCGGCGACCTCGACGTCGTCCAGTCGCTCGGCCCGCGCCCGGGCGGCGGCGCCCAGACGGGCTCGGAGCTCGGGGTCCGCGGCGAGGCGCAGGATCGCGGCGGCGAGGGCGCCCGGGTTCTCGGCGGGCACCAGCAGCACGTCCTGGCCGTCCCGCACGGTCTCGGGAATGCCGCCGACCTCGGTCGCGACGATGGCGGCTCCGTAGGCCATCGCCTCCAGCAGCGCCATCGGCAGACCCTCGGAGCGGGACGGCATCGCGAAGATCTCCGCCTCGCGCATCAGCTCGTCCTTCTCGTCCGGCCCGAGCCAGCCCAACCAGCGCACGTCAGCCGAACCCGAGACGAGCGCCGCCGCCTCGGGGGGAAGCTCGCCGGGGCCGGCGAGGGCGACCCGAAGCCGCGGCTCCGCGGCCGTCGCCTCGGCCAGGGCTCCGGCCAGCACGTCCCCTCCCTTCGCCGGGTTGGCGAAACCCCCGAGATAGGCGACCAGCGGCCCCTTTCCCCCCGAGGGTTGGCGCGTGAACGCGGGGATCCGGGGCGCCGCGTTGGGGACGACGCCGACCCCGCTGATGCCGTAGGCCGATTCCAGCGCCGCGGCGCTCGCCCTGGAGACGGCCACCACCGAATCGGCGGCGGCGAAGGCGGCGCGGAACAGGCGCAGGAACGGCCCCGTGGTGCGCGAGCGAAAGACCGCGACCTCCTTGGCGCCCGCGTGGACCTGCAGGAGGACTCGCCGGCCCAGCAGCTTCGCCACCAGGACGCAGATCGACTTGCGGTAGGTGCTGCCGCGGACCGTCGCGTGGACATGAACGATGCGGCCCCGACGGCGCAGGCTCCAGACCGCGAGCCGAGCCAGCGCGCCGAGAAAGACGAGCCCCCGCCGCGCCGGCGCGGCGGTGCGGTAGGTGGGGACGACCTCGAGCTCGTAGGCGTCCGCGAGCGGCGAGTCGAGCAGGGCCCGCAGCGCTGCCGCCATGCCCCCGCCGAGGCTCGGGTCCGGACCCATCTGCAGCACGCGGGGACGCTCAGGCATTGTGCAGGTCCCCCATCCCCGGGAGGTCGGCGGGCGGCGGCCCCCAGCGACCGCGGAGGAAGTCGATCGCCCCGCGCGCGGTGCCGACGGCCATCGCCCAGGGCTCGCCGGGCCCCCCGGGACGCCGTCGCACCAACCGCGCCGCGACCCGCGCCAGGCCGTAGAGCACCGACCAGGCGGCCCGCAGCTCGATCGTCAGGACCCCGCGCAGGCCGACCGCCCGGCGGGCGTACTCGGCGCCGTTCCGGGTGATCAGGTAAGTCCAGGCGCCGGGCCGCTTCGGGCCGCCCGGATCCTGCTCGGCGACCGCGGCGAGCGCGACCCCCACTCCGAAGCCGGCGCGTCGCACGCGCAGGCAGAGATCGGCCTCCTCGCAGTAGCTCCAGAATCGCTCGTCGAACCCGCCCGCCGCCGCCAGCGCCGCGGCGCGCACCAGGATCGTCCCGCCGTCGACCCAATCGCAGGCGGCGACCCCGGCGGCGTCGGCGGTGGGCCGCTGGCGGCGGTGGGCGTTGGTGCCGTTGCTCCTGGTGATGCCGCCGAAGGAGAACGGCTCGCCGCTGCCGGCGAGGACCAGCGCCGGTCCGAGCAGGCCGTAGCGCTCGCCCTCGGCGGCAGCCTCGAGCATCTTCCCCAGCGAACCTGGCAGCAGCCGAGCGTCGTGCGTGAGCAGGAGCACGGGATCGGCGCCCCGCTCGGCCATCCGCGCGATCCCGAGGTTCATCGCGCCGGCGTAGCCGAGGTTGCGGGGCGCCCGCAGGAGCTCGCATCCCCGCGACAGTTGCGGATCGGGCTCTCCCGGCCGGGCGGGATTGTGGACGACGAGAACGCGCTCGGGCTCCACGCCCTCCCGCCAGAGCGACTCCAGAAGCCCGGCGTGTACGCCCGACTCGCCGTAGGTGAGGATGACGATTCCCAGCCGAGGGGCGATCCCGCTCATCGTCCCGCGCCACCAGGCCGGCGACTGCGCCAGAGGTCGCGCAGGAAGAGGAGCGAACCCGCGGGGAGCGCCGCCAGCGCCCAGAGCGGGGTCGGCGAGCGCCATGGCGCGGCGAGCGCGAAACGGCGCGAGTGCAGCGCGTAGCGGCAGCGGTTGGCGTTGGCGCGCAGCCGGTTGCGGGGGGTCATCCGCCGCGGCATCGCCGCGTACTCGTCCCAGTAAATGAGCTGGGCCTCGGGGTAGCGCAGCCGCAGCTCGGTCTCGCGGTCGCTCAGCCCGCCCCCGGCATAGCCGGTGAGCGACCAGACCCGGTTGACGAAGCGGGTTCGGTAGCGGGCGGCGATCCGGTTCCAGATCAGGCTCGGGGTGACGTGCCAGCCGAGGTCGTCGGGGAAGGGGAACCGCCGCAGGACATCGGTGCGGTACATGCCGACCGTGTCGCCGCGTACGCCGTGGAGCGCCTCGATCTCGAACGTGTCGGAATCGAAGACGTCGGCCGGGAAGCGGTCGCCGACCGGGTTGCCGTCAAAATCCGTCCGCAGCCCCTCGACGTTGGCGAAGCCATCCCGCGCTGCGGCGGGAATCGAGTCCCAGACGCCGACCATCTCGCTCAGGGCGCCGGGCGTATAGGTGTCGTCGGAGTCGATCAGCGCGCAGAGCTCGCCGGCGGCCAGCTCGACGCAGCGATTGACGGCGACGTGCTTGCCCTGGTTCTCCTGCCAGCAGTAGCGGATCGGGAAGGGGGACTCCTCGGCCCAGCCGCGGACCAGCTCGCCGGTGCCGTCGCTTGAGCCGTCGTCGACGAGGACCCACTCGAAATCCGCGTAGTCCTGCTCGAGCAGGCTCTCGTGCAGGCGCGGCAGCGTGTCCGCGCGGTCATAGGCCGGGGTGAGGATGCTGAGCCGCGGCATCACGCCGCCTCCACCGAGCGCACCCGGTGAACCCGCGGCAGCCGCAGCCTGGTCGGCAGCAGGTCATAGCGGGTGGCCAGGAACCAGTACGGGACCACGTAGAGGGGCACGGTGATCGCCAGCATGACGACGGCGAGGAGGCGGCCGCCGGGCACGCCGACCACGATCGCGATCAGCGCCGGGGGCACGGCCAGCCCGATCGCCAGGGCGCCGGTCGGCACGATGCCGGCGAGGAAGTCGGAGATCGAGAGCTCGAACAGCTTGACAAAGCGCCAGCTGAACCAGAAGCTGCCGATCGTCAGCGCCAGGAAGGTTCCGCCGACCACGCCCCAGACGCCGAAGAGGGGCGCCAGCGCCACGGTCAGCGCCACGTTGAGGATCGCGATCATCACCGCGTTCACGGAAACAACCCCGGGATGGCCGGCGGCCAGCGCGATCGTCGAGCCGACGCCGGTGCTGAGGTTGAACATGTAGGCGAAGGTGAGGAAGGCGACCAGCGCCGCCGAGTCGCCGGGCGCCTCGCCGAGCCAGGCGACGAGCAGGAACGGCGCCGTGACACTGGCGAGCATGAAGAGCGGGAAGGAGATCGAGCAGGCTCGCAGGGTGTAGCGCCGGTACATCTCGGCGACCACCTCGCGCCCCTCGGAGGCGATCCGGGCGGCCGCCGTCGGCACCATCGCGGAGACGGTGAGGATCGCGGCGCCGCGGACCCCCATCACCACCCGCGAGGCGATCTCGTAGATCGCCGCCGCCCTGATGTCGACGGCAAAGGCGATGACGAGCTTGTCGGTCTGGAAGTTGACGAGGTCGGCCAGCCAGCCGACCTGGTCCTTGATGCTGTACCCGAGGACCTCCTTGACCAGCGGCTTCGAGGGCCGCCGCCAGTGGGGACGCTCGGCCAGGCCCCGCATCGCCGCGTAACAGGGAAGCACCCCGATCAGCCCGGCCGCCGCGTTGGCAAGCGCGTAGACGACGAGGCTCGTGCTGAGCAGCAGGGCGACGACGCTGAAGAGGAAGTTGATCGCCAGGGCGACGGAGATCGCGATGTTGGGCGGCACCATCTGCCGCTTGCCCTGGCCGACCGCATTGAGCACCCCCTGGTAGCCGTTGAAGCTCCAGATCGCCACCGAGGCCATCGCCACGGCGCGCATCTGTTCGGTCGTCAGGACCCCGAGCTGGTCGCTGAGCAGGGGCGCCGCCGCCGCGACGACGGCCAGGGCGACGATTCCGACCACGGTGACGGTGATCAGGCCGAGCCCGACGGTGCGCGCGACCCGCTCCTGACGGTCTTCGGCGTCGAAGATGGCGATGAAGCGGATCAGCGAGCGGCCGACCCCGAGATCGAGCAGACCGGCGTAGGTCGCGAACGCCCCCGTCACCGACCAGACCCCGAACTTGTCGAGACCGAGGCGCGAGATCATCAGCGGCGCCAGGATGAAGCTGAAGACATAGCCGGCGAAGACGCCAGCGGACTGCGCGAGGGTGTTCCTGAACAGCATTCGGCCGCTACCCCCCCTCGATATCTATTGTGCGCGCATGCAACCGCCCCCCCAGGGTCGCCCGCTGAGACTCCTGATGGTGATCAACGTGCTGGCGCCGTTCGGCGGGGCCGAGGTGCAACTCGGCAATCTCGCCCGGGGCCTCAGCGAGCGAGGCCACGAGGTGACGATCTGCTGCATGGACCACTCCCTGGTCACCCGGGAGGAACTGCTGTCCGACGGCGTCGAGCTGATCGAGCTGCGCCGCCGCACGCGGGGGCAGCGGCCGGCGGCGCTGCCCCGTCTGGTGCAGCTCGCGCGACAGGCGGACGTCGTCCACTGCACGATGTGGGACCCAAGCCTCTGGGGCCGGATCGCCGCGATCATCGCGCGTCGGCCGGCGATCGTCGCCGACCACGCCACCGACCGCAAGGTCCAGGTCTCGGCCAGCGGCGCGCCGCGGGCGAGCTGGATCGCCCTGCACAACCGCCTGCTCGACCGCTTCACCTTCGCCACGGTCGCCTGCGCCCAGTCCCAGCGCCCGGTGCTGATCGGCGAAGGTGTCGCGCCGCTGAAAATCGTCTACATCCCCAACGGGATCAGCGTCGAGGAGATCCGCGCCGCCGCGGCCAGCGGCGCGACGACACGCAAGATGCTGGGCATCCCCGAGGATTTCCCCCTGGTCGTGCAGGTCGGGCTCTTCCGGCCCGAGAAGAACCAGCTCGGGGCGCTGGAGGCCCTCGCCGCCGTGCGGGAGCAGGTGCCGAACACCCAGCTGGCGTTCGTCGGCGCCGGGCCCACCCAGGCAGAGGTCGAAGAGCGCGCGGCCGAGATGGGCGCCTCGGGGTGGGTTCACTTCCTCGGATCCCGCAAGGACGCGCCGAGCATCATGGCTCTCGCCGATCTCAGCATCCTGCCCTCGATCTCCGATGCGATGCCGATGACCGTGCTGGAGAGCATGGCTGTCGGCACCCCGCTCCTCGCCACCGACGTCGGCGACGTCAGAGAGACCCTGGGCGACGCGGGGCTCTGCGTCCCGGCCGAAGAGCCGCGCGCGCTGGCGGCCGAGTGCGTCAGCCTGCTGAAGGACGAGGGGCGCCGGGCGGCGATGGCCGCCGCGGGGTCCGAGCGGGCCCGCGACTTCGACGCCGCGGCGATGGTCGACCGCTACGAGGCCCTGTTCCGGGCCGCGGTCAGCGGCACGCCGCCGAGCACTGTCGCCTGAGGCCATCAGCCGACCCCCAGGAGGTCGCGATAGGCCCCCAGGGTGCGGACGGCAACGGCGTCCCAACTGCCCTCGCGGGCCGCGGTGGCGGCGCCCACCCCGCCCAGGCGCTCGGCCAGCCCATGGTCGGTGAGCACCGAGCGAAGGGCCGCTGCAAGGGCGGCCGGATCGCCCGCCGGCACGGCGAGCCCGGAGCCGTCGGCGACCAGCTCCGGCAGGCCTCCCACCTCGGTGACGACGAGCGGTCTCGCGTAGGGCTTGACCAGGGAGCCGACACCACTCTGACTGGCCTGGCGGTAGGGCAGGACGACGCAGGTCGACGCCTTGATCAGGTCGGGCACCTCGCCCTCGGGGATGTAGCCGTCGCGCACGACGACGCGCGGGTCCGCCAGCGCCGGGCGCCGCGGGATCTCCCCCTCGCCGGCGATCGTCAGCCGCGCCTCGGGGAGCTCCTCCCAGATGATCGGCATCGCCTCCAGGAGGGTCTCCAGCCCCTTGTACTCAGTGATCCGGCCGAAGAAGAGGAGCGAGGGCACCGCCGGCAGGGGCGTCGCCTCGCCGACCTCGATCCCGTGCGGGACGACGACGATCGGCGCCCGCGGGGCGGCGATTTCGACCAGCTCGTCGCGCAGGCTCTCGCCGTGGACGAAGATCAGGCCGGCCTGCCGGGCCAGGGTGCGGTTGAGCCAGGCGATCCTCGCCGAGTTGCGATCGCCGGGATGGCGCACCGGATCGTGGATCGTCACCGCGTAGCGGCCGCGGCGGATCCCGGCCGCGAGGAGCAGGCGCGGATCGTTTCCGATCGACTCCTGCACGTGGACGACCGCGGGATCCCAGCGGCGCAGCGCGCGTCGCAGGGCCAAAGCCTGCCGCCAGCCGGCGAGCGAGCGGAGCCGCCCGGGAATCGTCGAGACCGGGACCCCCGGGCCGACCGTCTCCCGCACGAAGGCCAGCGCGGCGCCCGGTTCGCCGCCGAATTCGAGGTCGTGGTCGCGGGTGAGGAGCGCGCTTGCGGCTCCCGCCCGATCGAGCCCCGCGGCCAGCCTGGTGCTGTAGCGGAGGTGGAAGTCGCAGGCCAGGAGAACCCTCGGGCTGCCGCCGGCCGGGCTCACGGCAGCAGCCCGGATCGCTCGCCGTCGGCGGCGGGGCCGGTGGTGTCGGCGGTGATCACCCCGGCGAGGACGCCGAGGACAGCGGTCATGTCCTCGACCGTGAAGTAGATGGCGACGACGGCGCTGACCATGATCAGCGCGATGCCGATCCCGCAGGCGAGTATCGCCGGGTCCCGTGGTCGGCGCCGAAACGCCTCCACCACCGGGCGGCCGAGGAAGAGGACGAAGGCCACCGGCGCGCCGATGCCGCCGATCAGCAGCAGGTAGAGGTACTGGTTGTGGAGGAAGAGCTGCGGTCGCAGCACATAGCCGACCGTCTGGCCGTCGCTGATCACCGCTTCGTGGGAGTTCACCCCGAACGGCGCCCCCGCGCCCACCCCGAAGAGGAGGTTTTCCTGCGCGGTCGCCCAGGCCGTTCGGGTCTCCTTTGCCCGGTCCTGGAGCGAGTTTTCGCTCGCCGTCTTGCTCGGGTTGAGGATCGTTTCCCCCCGTTTGAGGACCGGCGCGACGACGCGGTCGGTGGTCGCCGCGTTGCCGAATATGACGATCATCGCCACCGCCGCGACCGCGAGGGAGATCGTCAGGGTGATCCGGCTGCGCACCGCGGCACCCCCGAAGACCACCATGAGGATCATTCCGAGGACGATGCCGATCCACATGTTGCGGTTGAAGCTGACGACGATGTCGAGGCCGATGCCGACCAGCAGGGCCGACCAGAGCGCCCGGTCCCAGCTTCGCCGGGCGACGATCTGGACGGCCGAATACCAGAACAGCGCGTAGCCGAGCGAGAGGCCCGGCAGGCGCACCCGGTCGACCGAGCCGAGGTTCGCTTCGGAGCGCAGCACCTGTTCGCCCTGTTCGGAGAGCGTGCGGGCGAACCCGACGCCGACCGAGGCCAGGACCGCGACGATCCCGGTCGCCGCGGCGATCACGGCCGCTCCCAACAGCAGCTGCCGGCGCTGCCGGGACTCGGGGAAGAGCCGGATCACGACCCAGAAGAGGGTCAGCAGGGCGAGGGGACGGGCCGCGTTGAAGGCTTCGGTCAGCGAGGCGCGGCCCGATTTGACCGCGATCATCGCCGAGATCGTGACCAGGGCGAGGAAGATGGCGAGCGCCGCTCCCGTCGCCCCGCCCCAGGTCCGCTTGACCGGCTTCAGGACCGCCAGCCCGACGAGACAGGCGAGGGCCACCTCGTGCGGGCGGACGCTGACCGGGCCGACCTGGTGGGCGAAGTAGGTCCCGACGAAGAGGAAGTCGGTGAAGGCGAGCAGCGCCAGCGCGGTGGCCAGGGGGAAGCGCAGCAGCAGGGCGACCGCGAAGACCCCGACGAAGAGGATGACCAGCTTCGAGGTCTGCGGGCTGGCGGCGCTGTGGGCCAGCACCAGCTCCAGCGCCAGGACCGCCAGCGCGAGGACGACCGTGCGCAGGAGGTCCGGCGCCGGCTGGACTGCCCTAAGCCGGAACCTGGCGGTAGTAGTGGGAATACTTGGCACGCGGAGTCTTGGCGAAGTTGACGATGATCCCGATCGGGCGCTTGTCGAGCAGGGCGAACTGCTTGCGAACTTCGTTGATGCCGTCGCGCGTCGTCTTCCCCAGACCGCCGACGACGACGACGTCCGAGGCGCCCCGGACCAGAGTCAGCGCGTCGCTCACCGCGCCCAGCGCGGGGCTGTCGAGGATCACGAAGTCGAACATCTGGCGCAGTTCCTCCATCACCTTGCGCATGCGATCGCTGTCCAGGAGTTCGGAAGGGTTCGGGGGGACGGGGCCGCTGGGGACGACTGCGAGCGTGCGGTCGCCGCGCCCTTTCGCTCCCTGGGGGGTGATCCTGATGAGGACGTTCTCGATCGGCGTGCCCGTCAGCACGTTGGAGAGGCCCGCGGTCATCGAGCCGTTGACCTGGCGGAACTCGCCGCCCTTGCGGAGGTCGGCCTCCACCAGCACCACGTCGTCCCCCATCGCCGCCATCGTGTGGGCCAGCCCGCGCGCCACGGTCGACTTGCCGTCGCCCTCCTCCGGGCTGACCAGCAGCACGGTGTGCAGGCCTTCTTCGATGTTGAAGAAGCGCAGGTTGGAGCGCAGGACACGGAACGCCTCCCCCTCTGGGGTCTGCGTGGAGAGCGAGGCCGGTTTGCCGTTGGCGAGCTTGTTGCTGGCCGGGATCTGGGCGAGCACCGGGAGCCCGTACAGCTCCTCCATCTCCTCACTGGTGCGGACGCGACGGTCGAAGCGGTCGAGCAGCATCGCCAGGCCGAGGCCCAGCAGCAGCCCCAGCACCAGGCCGAGGACGACGTTGCGGGTCGGGTGGGGCGAGGAGGGCGCGCTAGGCGGGGTGGCCGGCTGCACTAGCTCGGCCCCGCCGGTCTGCAGCGCCTGCTCGAGACGCAGCTGATCCAGCTGCGTCCGCAGTTCCTGGCCGACTTCCCCTTCCTGTTCGGCGGGGGTCATTTCTTCAAGCGTCGCTTCGGCGAGCTGGATCGCTTCCTGCACCTGGCCGCGGTCGGTGTTGCGGCGGAAGGCGATATACGCTTCCCCGTAGGCGTTGGCGATTTCGGCGGCCAGCTGCGGGTCGCCGTTGACGGCGGCGATGGTCGCCGTGTTGGCTTCGTTGCTCGGGGTCACTTCGACGCTGCCGAGGACTTCTTCGCCGCTCACCCCTTCAAGCGCTTTGGCGGCTCGATCGGCGACCACGGGAAGCGTTGCCAGGGCGCTGTTGGTCGCCGCCTGCCTGGTCGGGTCGACCGCGCTGGAGCTTTCGGTCAGCTGGATCGGCGATTCGAGGAAAAGCAGGGTCGCGTTCGCGGTGTACTGCTTTTCCTGCGAGACGGTGAACAGGAAGGCGATCAGCGGCACGGCGATCGTCGCCTGCAGGATCACCCACTTGCGCTGACGCACGATCCGCAGGCCCTGCTCGAAGAGGCCGGTTTCCTGGCTATTCACGGATGGACCTTCGACGTAGCGTCACACGAACCTTCTCGGCAGGAAAGGGGCGCGCGTTTAGCGCCGCAACCCTCGCACCGCCAGGGCGGCCCTGGCGGAGACGGATGGCATCAGCTTGCGGACCCGCCCTCTCAGGCGCACCCGGCGGGCGTCCTCCCCATGGTAGACGCCCACCCGGGGCCAGGCGAGCGGCAGCGGCGCGGCCGGCCCCCGCGGGACCGTGGCCCCGAACTGGTACCCGGCCTTCACCGCGGCGCGCAGCACCCGCGGGTCATAGTCGCTGTACGGGTAGGCGATCGAGCGGCAGGGGCCGTGCATGCGCTGTTCGCAAACTCGGCGGGACTCCACCAGCTCCGCGGCGATCTCCTCCTCGGCGAGGCGCGAGAGGCGCGGATGGGAGCAGGTGTGCGACCCGATCTCCCAGCCACGCTCGGCCAGCTCGCCGAGCTGCTCCCAGCTCATGCAGGCGAGCTCCCCCTCGTGTTCGGTCCCTAGCCACTCGTCGTACCCGTCCCAGGCCATCAAGCGCTCGGTGCCGGGGTAGTCGGTCGGCACGAACACGGTCGCCGGCACGCCCAGCCGCGCCATCAGCGGCGCCGCGCTCTCGTAGACGGAACGGTGAGCGTCGTCGAAGGTGACCACCAGCGTCCGCTCGTGCGGCGGCGTCGTCAGCGCCTCGGCGAACGTCGCCCCCCGGTACCCGCGGGCGAGCAGGGACTCCAGCTGCCGCTCCAGGTCGCCGGGGCGAACGGAGGTCGCCGCCGGCCAGGCCGGGCTGACCCCGTGGTAGCAGAGGACAAGCAGATCGCCGGTCACCGCAGGCGCCGCTAGGACCCGGGTTCGCGCCGCGGCACCAGCACCAGCCGCTTGAACTCGGCGACCAGGACGCCGTCCTGGTTGAGCACCCGCGTGTGCACCTTGACGACCCCGCGATCGGGCTTGGAGCTGGAGGGCTTGACGTCCAGGACCTCGGTCTCGCAGAACAGCGTGTCGCCGTGGAAGACCGGGTTGGGGTGGCTCAGCTCTTCGGTCGCCAGGTTGGCGATCGCCTTGCCCGAGACGTCGGAGACCGACATGCCCAGCGCCAGCGAGTAGACCAGCGGCCCGACGACCACGTTGCGCCCCTGCTGGGACTGCTTCGCGTAGACGTCGTTGAGGTGCAGCGGGTGATGGTTCATCGTGATCAGGCAGAAGAGGTGGTCGTCCGCCTCGGTCACGGTCTTCGCCGGCCAGTGCTTGTAGACAGCCCCGACCTCGAACTCCTCGAGGTAGCGCCCGTAGCTGTGTGCTCCGGATGCCTCCCGCTCCGCCTGGTCGACGGTCAGCTCGTACTTCTCGCTCATCGGCTCCTGTTCTCCTGTCGTTTGGACGGCGCCCGATGCTAGCCGACCGGGGTATGGTTCGGCCCGATGCCGGCCACCCAGGAAAGCCCGGCCCGACTGCTGCGCGCAAGGGCGCCGCTGCGGGTCAGCTTCGCCGGCGGGGGCACCGACGTGCCCCCCTACCCGGCCGAGATGGGCGGCCTGGTGCTCAGCGCGACGATCAACATGTACGCCTACGGCACCCTGCGGCCGCGCAGCGACCGTCAGATCGGCATCCAGTCGCTCGACCTCGACACCGTCGCGTCGATCGCCCTCGAGGACGCCCGCCCCGACGGCGACCGCCTCGATCTCGTGAAGGCGGCGATTCACAAGATCGCCGCCGATTCGCCGACCGGCTTCGACCTCTTCCTCCACAGCGCGGCGCCCCCCGGCTCTGGCCTGGGCTCCTCCTCGGCCGTCGTCGTCACCCTGGTCGGGCTGCTCTCGGACTACATGCGCGTGCCGCTGACCGATTACGAGCGCGCCCGGCTCGCGTACACGGTCGAGCGGGAGGACCTCGGCCTCAAGGGCGGCACCCAGGACCAGTACGCGGCGGTCTTCGGCGGCTTCAACTTCATGGAGTTCCGAGCCGACGAGGTGATCGTCAACCCGCTCCGCATCCCCGCCGAGTCGATCCTCGAGCTGGAGTACAACCTCCTGCTCTGCTTCACCGGCGGCACCCGCGTCTCCGACCACATCATCGACGACCAGACCGAGCGCTACCGTTCGCAGGCGCAATCGACCATCGAGGGCCTGCGGATGCAGAAGGAGCTCGCCGTCGAGATGAAGAACGCGCTCCTGCAGGGGCACCTGACGCACTTCGGGGAGCTGCTCGGGCGGGCCTGGGAGTACAAGAAGCAGATGTCGCCCAAGATCACCAACCCGCAGATCGACGAGCTCTACGAGGAGGCGCTGCGGCAGGGGGCGATCGGCGGCAAGGTGACCGGCGCCGGTGGTGGCGGCTACCTGCTCCTCTACTGCCGTTACGACGCCAAGCACAAGGTGCGGAGCGCGCTGTCCGCCCTGGGTGCCCAGCCGGTCGACTTCCAGTTCGACCAGCAGGGCCTGACGACCTGGTCCCACCAGATTGACTGACGACTCGGCGATCGATCTGGTGCGGCGGCGGCTCGGCGACGGGCTGGCGCTGGTCGAGGCGATGCTGGCCTCCGACCGCTGTCTGGAGCAGACCGCCGCGGCCGCGGAGAGGGTTGCCGAGGCGATGGGCAACGGCAACAAGCTGCTGGTCTTCGGCAACGGTGGCAGCGCCGCCGACGCGCTGCACGTGGCCGCAGAGTTCGTCGGCCGCTATCTGGTGGAGCGGCGACCGCTGCCGGCTCTGGCGCTTGCCGCCAACAACTCGGCGGTCACCGCGATCGGCAACGACTACGGCTACGAGGAGGTCTTCGCGCGGCAGGTCCGCGCTCTCGGCGTGGCCGGCGACGTCGCCCTGGGCCTGACGACGAGCGGCCGTTCGGCCAACGTCGTCCGGGGGCTCCAGGCCGCCGCCGAGATGGGCATCGCGACGATCGCGATGACCGGTGCCGATCCCGGCCCGGTGGGCGAGGCGGCCGAGCTGACGATCAGCGTTCCCAGCCGCGACACCCCGCGGGTGCAGGAGGGTCAGATGCTCGCCGCGCACACGATCTGCGAGTGGGTCGAGAGCCGCTTCGAGGCGAGCGGCGGAAGTTGACCGAAGCCCGCCTGTCTCCGGGGGCGACCGCATTCCTCGACCGCGACGGGACGATCAACGCGTCCGCTCCTGAGGGCGAGTACATCACCGGGCCCGCGGAGCTGCGGCTCCTGCCCGGCGCGGCGGAGGCGATCGGCCTGCTCAACGCCCTGCCCGCGAGAGTCGTGGTGGTTACCAACCAGCGGGGGGTGGCGCTCGGGAAGATGAGCGAGGGGGACGTCGCGGCAGTGCACGAGCGCCTGCGCGCCGAGCTCCGGCGCGCCGGCGCGTCGGTCGACGCGATCTTCCACTGCCCACACGAGAAGAACGCCTGTGACTGCCGCAAGCCGGGGACCGGGATGTTCGAGCGCGCCGCCCGCGAGGTCCCGGGCGTGCGGCTGGAGGGAGCGGCGATGGTCGGAGACAGCGCCCTCGACGTCGAGGCGGGCCGCCGGCTCGGCCTGACGACGGTCCGCATCGGCCCCGCCGCGGCCGGAGAGCCGCCGTCCGACCACGAGGCGGACGACCTGCTGGGAGCGGTTCGCTGGCTGCTCGGGACCTGACCGCCGAATAGACTCGCGCGATGCGGATAGGAATCGTCGGGCTGGGCTACGTCGGCCTCCCGCTGGCGGTCGCCTTCGCCGAGGAGGGCCACGACGTCGTCTGCTTCGACGTCGACGAGGCCAAGGTGGCGTCGCTGACGCGGGGCGAGAGCTACGTGGAGGACATCCCCGGCAGTGCGCTGGCCGCCGTCTCGGAGCGCCTGCAGCCCACCTCGCGCAACGCCGACCTCGCCTCGTGCGAGTCGGTCGTGATCTGCGTGCCGACGCCGCTGACCCGCTCCCGCGAGCCCGACCTGAGCTATCTGCTGGCTGCGGCGGAATCCCTGGCCGAGATCCTGCGGCCCGGGCACCTGGTCGTGCTCGAGTCGACGACCTACCCGGGAACGACCCGCGAACGGCTGGCGCCGGTCCTCGAAGGGTCGGGACTGAAGGCCGGAGAGGACTTCCACCTCGCCTTCTCCCCGGAGCGGATCGACCCCGGCCGCACCGACTACACGGTGCGGACCACCCCGAAGCTCGTGGGAGGGCTGACCCCAGAGTCGACCGAGCTGGCGCGCACCCTCTACGCCGAGATCTGCGACACCGTGGTCGTCCTCTCTTCGCCGGAGGCCGCCGAGCTGTCCAAGCTACTGGAGAACATCTTCCGCTCGGTCAACATCGCCCTCGTCAACGAGCTCGCCCAGCTCTGCGACCGCCTGGCAATCGACGTCTGGGAGGTGATCGACGCCGCCTCGACCAAGCCCTTCGGCTTCATGCGTTTCGAGCCGGGGCCGGGAATGGGCGGCCACTGCCTTCCGGTCGACCCCTTCTACCTCGCCTTCAAGGCCCGCGAGGCCGACTTCTACCCGGAGTTCATCGAGCTGGCGGGGAAAGTCAACCAGGCGCAGCCGGCCTTCTGCGTGGAGCGGATCGAGCGCGCGCTGAACGCGGCCGGAAAGCCGGTCAAGGGGTCGAAGGTGCTGATGCTGGGCGCCAGCTACAAGGCCGGCAGCGGCGACATCCGCGAGTCGCCGGCGCTGAAGATCATTCGGCTGCTGAAGGTCCTCGAGGCAGACCTCTCCTACCACGATCCCTACGTCCCGGAGCTCTCGGGACAGGGTCTGCGCTCGGTCGACCTGGACCCGGCGCTGGCGGAGGCCGACCTCGTGGTGATCGTCACCGCGCACAAGGAGATCGACTACGCCGACGTCGTCGCCAAGGCGAAGCAGGTGATCGACCTGCGCGGAGTGACCCGCGACATCGACGCGGCCAACCTGGAACGGCTTTGACAAAGACAGCGGGCATCCGGCGGTGCCGCGCCGGACGTCAGTGGACTTTGCGCAGGCGCGCCCGTTCCTCCTGCTTCTCGACCACCTGGACGATCAGCTTGACCACGTTGGAATCCCCGGTCACCTTGATGTGACCCGTCTCCGCCGCCCGGCGGTAGCTCTTCAGCGTGCCTTTCTCGGCCAGCTCGTTGAACTGCGGGCGGTCGATTTCCACCAGCACCCGCTCGTCCTGGGCGAGTTCCTTGCTGATCTTCGGCCCCGGCAGCTCCACCCGGTAGAGCTGGATGTCGTGTTTGGCTTTCAGCTCCAGGCCGAAGACCAGCTTCAGCTTGGCCAGGGCCGGCACTTCCGCCTGGAACCGCTCGACGGCGGTGCGGATCAGCTCGGCGGTGGAGGCCATGCGGCTAGCCGCGCTCCATCTAGATCTTGTTCCGCTGCAGGAGCTTTTTGCCGATCACCATGCGCTGGATCTCCGAGGTCCCCTCGCCGATCAACAGCAGCGGCGCGTCGCGGTACAGACGCTCGATCTCGTACTCCTTCGAGTAGCCGTAGCCGCCGTGGATGCGGAAGCTTTCTTCGACGCAGTACTTTCCGGTCTCCGAGGCCAGGAGCTTGGCCATCCCCGCCTCGAGGTCGGAGCGCTCGCCGGCGTCCTTCATCCGCGCCGCTTTGCGGGTGACCAGGCGCGCCGCCTCCAGCTTGGTCGCCATGTCGGCGAGCTTGAACTGGATCGCCTGGTGGCTGGCGATCGGCTTGCCGAAGGTCTTCCGTTCCTGGCTGTAGCGGAGGGCGAGCTCCAGCGCCCGCTGGGCGATGCCGACCCCGCGGGCGGCGACGTTGACGCGGCCCACCTCGAGCGCGTCCATCATCTGCACGAAGCCCTGACCGACCCCGTCGGAGCCGCCGAGCACGCGCTCGGGCGGGCAGCGGTAGCCGTCGTAGACGAGCTCGGTGGACTCGACGCCCTTGTAGCCCATCTTCTTGATCTTGGGCGGCACGTTGAGGCCCTTGAAGTCGCCCTCGTTCTCTTCCTTCCAGGGCTCCTTCTCGGTGATGAAGCAGGTCATGCCCTTGTAGGCGGGTTCCGCCTTCGGGTCGGTCTTCATCAGCACGAAGACGACGCCGGAGCCGAGCCCGTTGGTCACCCACATCTTCTGGCCGTTGAGCTCCCAGCTGCCGTCCTCGGCCTGCTTGGCGGTCGCCTTGATCCCCTGCACGTCGGAGCCGACCTCGGGCTCCGAAAGCGAGAAGGCGGCGCGGATCTCGCCGGTCGCCATCTTCGGCAGGAAGTATTCCTTCTGCTCGTCGGTGCCGAACTTCATCAGCAGGTAGGAGCCGATGAAGTGGGTGTTGACGACGCCGGAGATCGAGATCCAGCCGCG
>DASVWP010000094.1:0-12447 GCA_036393155.1 Solirubrobacterales bacterium
GGCAAGGAAAACTTCTCCAAGTACTTCGGCGAAGAACCGCTCGAATACCTGGCGATGACCGCGCGCAAGGTCGGCCGGATGTGGAGCAGCGGGGTCGGCGAAGCGATGAGCAGCGGCATCGGCCGCGCCGTGCAGATCCTCCTCGTCGCCCTCGGCCTCGCCGGCTTCGCGCTGCTCGGCCTGCGGCGACGCTGGTGGGAGCTCGTCGCGATGGCGACGCCGATCGTCCTCGTGACCGCGGTCGGGGCGATCTCGCTGGCGGCGCCGCGGCGCAACGAGGTGCTGATGACGCTGGTCTTTCCGCTTGCCGCGCTGGCCGTCAGCCGGCTGGCCGCGGCCGTATCCTCCGGGCGCCAATGGTCGCCGCAGGCATCTTCCCGGCCGAACTGACGGCCCTGCGCAGCCTCGGGCTGCTGCTGGGCGTGCTGCTGATCGCCTACGGGGTCGCCCGCCGGCGGGCGCTGCGCAACGCCGAGGTGCTGATCCTGCTGCTCGCCGGGCTCGGGCTGATGCTCGTCTCGGGGACCGAAGTCGTCAACGGCCTGCTCTCCCGCTTCTCCTTCGAAAAGGGCAACGGCGGGCGCATCCTTGGCCTCGCGGTCTTCGCGATCTTCATCCTCTTCGGGCTGATCCTGCGGGCGCTCTCGGTCGCCGCCCGCAACGCTCGCCAGCTCTCGGCCGCCCTGGAGGGGCTGGCCTGGGAGGAGTTCCGCCAGGCCAGGCTGCCGGAGCGCTTCCGGGGCAAGGTGGCGATCCTGATCCCCGCCTACAACGAGGCCGAGAACATCGGCCACGTGCTCGAGCAGATGCCGCGGGAGGTCTGCGGCGTCCCCACCCAGGTGCTGGTCGTCGACGACGGCTCGCGCGACGGGACCGGCGACGTCGCCGCCGAGCACGGGGCGCTGGTCGCCCGCCACGTCACCAACCGCGGCGGCGGCGCCGCCCTGCGGACCGGCTACCGGCTGATGGTCGAATCGGGCGCCGAGGTGGTGGTCACCCTCGACGCCGACGGCCAGCACCGCCCCGACGAGATGGAGCGGCTGGTCAAGCCGGTGCTCGACCGCGAGGTCGACGTGGCCCACGGCTCCCGGGTGCTCGGCCACGCCGACCGCAACCACTTCGCCCGCGAGCTGGGCATCGTCTTCTTCAACCGCCTCGTCTCCTTCATCACCCGCACCCACGTCACCGACTGCTCCAACGGCTACCGGGCCGTCCGCACCACCGTCCTGCCACAGCTCGTGCTGCGCCAGGAGCAGTTCCACACCTCCGAGTTCATGATCGAGGCGATCAAGCGCGGCATCCCCGCCAAGGAGGTGCCGATCACCGTCGAACAGCGCCTCCACGGGCACTCCAAGAAGCCCGCCGTCTTCCGCTACGGCGTCGGCTTCGCCAACGCGATCGTCCGGACCTGGCTACGGTGAGGGGGCGGAAGGTCATGAAATGGGGATGCGGGAGGTCAATTCAAGCCTCTCCTATCGGGGTCCGTTCGGCGTCACTCAGGCAGCGCGGCTGCTGAGCCGCGCCGGCTTCGGACCACGACCGGGAGAAGCGAAGCGGCTGGCGGCCAAGGGGCTGCTGGGAGCGGTGCGCTCGCTGACCAGGCCGGTCGGCGAAGCGAGGCTCTTCGGCCCGCCGCCGGTCGAAGACGCCGGCAACCCGATCTCCCCCGCCGACGCCTGGGGCCATGACCACCTCTGGTGGCTGGACCGGATGCTGCGCAGCGACCAGCCGCTGGTCGAGCGCATGGCCCTCGTCTTCCACGACTGGTTCGCGACCTCGCTCACCCACGTCTCCAAGCAGCAGCAGATGATCGACCAGTCGAACCTGTTCCGCGCCCGCTGCTTCGGCTCCTTCCTCGACCTCTTCAAGGCGGTGACGATCGACCCGGCGATGCTGCAGTGGCTGAGCGGCGAGGCGAACGTGAAGTCCCACCCGAACGAGAACTACGGCCGCGAGATGATGGAGCTGTTCTCGCTGGGCGCCGACCGGGGCGCCTACACGGAGCAGGACATCCGCGAACAGGCGCGGTCGCTGACCGGCTGGCGCAGCGATTGGTCCGCGGAGCTCGGCAATCACAACTTCCGCTTCGACCCGCGGCGGCACGACTACGGAACGAAGACGGTGTTCGGCCAAAGCGGCAACTGGGGTTGGGAAGACGCCTGCCGGCTCTGCGTCGAGAACCGGCTCCACCCCTCCTTCTTCGTCACGAAGCTCTGGAGCTACTTCGTCCCCGAGCCACCGTCCCAAGCTGCCGAATCGGCGCTGATCGACCTCTACCGCGGCTCCGGCTGGCAGATCCGGCCGGTGCTGGAGGCGATCCTGACCAGCCGCGATTTCTACGAAGGCCCGCCGATGGTCCGCCCGCCGGTCGTCTACCTGGCGGCGATGCTGCGGGCGGTCGGCCGCTACATCGACACCGAAGACTGGGTCTGGACCTGCGAAGAGGCGGGGCAGCGGCTGTTCTGGCCGCCCAACGTCGCCGGCTGGGACGACACCCGCTGGCTCGACACCTCGCGGATGCGCGGGCGCTGGAACCTCGTCTACTACGTCCTCAAAGGTACCTCGGCCGACCCGTGGAGCGCCCCCTACAGCCCGACCGAGACGGCCGAGGAAGCGCTGTCCCGGGCGCTCGCCTCATGGTCGGGGCCGACCCTGCGTGCCGACCGCCGGGCGGAGCTGCTGGAAATGGCGCGGCGCTGCGAGAACCTCGCCACCGCCGACTGGCAGCGGGGCACGATCCGGGCTCTGCGCCAGAACGCCCTCCTGCAGCTGATCGGGGTCAGCCCGGAAATGATGCTCCAGTGACCGGCAGCCGACGATGAGCCACCGCCACTGCTCCGACTACTCCCGCTCCCAGCTGCTGCGCGCCGCCGCCGCGCGGGCCGGCCGGGGGCTGCCGGCGGTCGAGCCGGGGATGCCCGAGCCGGCGGGGACCGGCCTCTCCCGGCGCCGGTTCCTCGCCCGCGGCGCGGGCCTCGCGCTGGCCGTCTACGGCGCCTCGAAGATCCCCCTCTCGGCCTTCGAGGCGGGGATCGGCCAGGCCGCCCAGGGCGAGAGGATCCTCGTCTCCGTCTTCTTCGACGGCGGCATCGACGCGCTCAGCGTGCTCGCCCCGGTTGGCGACCCGCGCTACCCGAAGCTGCGACCGACCCTCGCCGCGAAACCGGGCGACGGGCCCGCCTTCACGGAGGATCCGCGCCTGCAGTGGCACCCGGCGGCGGCTGCGCTCGCGACCCTGCATGGCGAGGGCAAGGTCAGCGTCTTCCCGGCGATCGGCTACGACCACCCCGACCAGTCGCACTTCACCTCCCGCCATTACTACGAGATCGGCCAGCTCGAGATCGGCCCCCGCACCGGGTGGCTGGGCCGCTACGTGGACGCGGTCGGCGACGCGGAGAACCCGATCCAGGGCCTCTCTCTGGACGACAGCCTCTCGCCCACCCTCGCGACCGCCCGCAAGCCGGTTGCGGCGCTCGACAGCGTCGACGCCTACGAACTGTGGTCCGCGGTCGCCGAACCGGTGGTCGCCGAGATGTTCCGCACCTTCGACCGCGCCGCCGCCCTGCCGGCGGACTCGCCGGCGATGGACCAGGTGCAGCGGGCCGCCGGGATGACGAGCAAGCTGCGCCGGGAACTCTCGACTCCGAGCGGTTTCGCCAGCCCCGTCCCCTATCCCGACAATGCCTTCGCCCACCGGCTCGCCGGCCTCGCCGCCTACGTCGCCGCCGGGCTGCCGATCCGGGTGACGACGATCTCCGCCGTCGGCGGGTACGACACCCATTCCGGCGAGGCGGGCGACCTCGCGAGCAACCTCAAGCAGACCTGCGACAGCCTGCTCGCCTTCCAGCGGGACCTGGAGGCTCGCGGGCTCGCCGACCGGTTCCTGGTCGAGGTCTGGAGCGAGTTCGGGCGCCGGCCCGAAGAGAACGGCTCGGCCGGGACCGACCACGGCGCCGCCGGCTGCGCCTTCGTGATCGGCTCCAGGGCGAAGGGCGAGATGGTCGGCGAGTTCCCTGGCTTGAGCAGGCTCGACGCCGAGGAAAACCTCCGGGTTACCAGCGATTTCCGCGCCATGTACTGCTCGCTGCTCGAGCAGTGGCTCGGGGTCGACGCCGGGCCGATCATCCCCGGCGCCTCCGGCTTCGCCCGTCCGACCCTGGTCGAGGCGTGACCGCCGTCGCCCACGCCGCCCGGGCGGCCACCGCGGTGGTCCTGGTCCTGCTCTCGGCGGCCGGGGTCCGATTCGGGCCGCCGCTGCGCGGCGCGGCGGGCGCGCCCAAGTGCGCCTGGCACCGGCGCCTGGAACGGGTGCCCAAGCGGAACGGTTCGCCCCGGCCGACCGCCGGCCGACGCGTGCACTGGACCTGCGAGCCGATCATCGCCCTGAGAGAACCGCCGCTCCGGGCGGTTCCGGCCGGCCAGCCCAGTCCGGCGGCGGCCCCGGAAGGGACGGACGAACCGGCACGGGCCGACTACCTCGGCGTGAGGTCCCGCGAGTACCAGTTCACGCTCTCCCGCCCGAGCGTCGAGAGCGGCGAGGTGACGGTCCAGCTGCAGAACCAGGGCGCCGAACATCACAACCTCAACCTCCAGCGCGAGGGCGATCCCGGCGGACCGGTGCTCTCGCTGCCCGACGTCGAACCCTCGAAGCGCCAGGCGGCCCACTTCGAGCTGCCGCCGGGGACCTACCGGCTGTGGTGCAGCCTTCCCGGCCACGCGCGCAAAGGCATGCACGCGACGCTGGTCGTCAGGTGAGCGGGCCCGCGCTTCAGCCGGTGCGCACGCCCGGGTGGCGGACCTCCGCCGGGTCCGGCAGGTACAGCTCGGCCCCGCAGCGCGGGCAGACCTGGACGTAGAGCTTCAGCGCCTTGTGGCAGGTCGGGCAGAGCCGTTCCGGTTCGTCCTTGTCGATCCGGTAGAAGATCACCGTGAGGAGCCCGAGGAAGAGCAGCACGGCGCCGATCAGAAACCAGATGAAGAACGAGCTGCCCTTGGACTTGCCGATGATCGCCGTCGAGAGCCCGAAGAGGAAGGCGATGACGATGTAGTAGTTGCCGGCCATCAGGGGACATTCTTGCGCTTGCCGGCGGTCAGGGCCCTCGGCGCGTCAGACCAGCGACTTGGGATGGCCGATCGAGCCGACCTCGGAGATGTCGCGGCGGAACGGCAGGCTGGCGGTCCAGTCGATCACCGCGCGGGCCTTGCGAGCGGCGCCCGGGATCTGGCTCATGTGGTAGGTCCGGGCCAGCCACCAGGCCGGGAAGCCGCGGAAGGTCCGCTCGCCGATCTTGCCCACCGCCTTGTAGCGACCGAGGTTGACGAAGGAGGCCTCGCTGCGGTACTCGAAGGGCCGCGGGCTGCCGACCCCGAGCTCGGCGGCGATGTTTCGCGCCACCACCGGCCCCTGGCGCACCGAGTGCTGGGCGGTCGGCGGGCAGAGGCCGCCGCGCGGGTCGGGCGCCGCCGCGCAGTCGCCGATCGCCCAGACGGAGTCCATGCCCTCGACCCGCAGGAAGCGGTCGACCGGCACCCGGCCGCGCTCGTCGAGTGGTACCGCGAGCTGGCGCAGGATCGGCTGCGGAGCGACGCCGGCGGTCCAGACGACGGTCCGCGCCGGCAGCGTCTCGCCGCTGGAGAGGCGGGCGCTGGTCGCGGTGACCTCCTCCAGCGTCGTCTCCAGGCGGATGTCGATGCCGCGCCCGCGCAGCTCCCGCAACGCGTAATCGGCGAGCTGGGGGTCGATCTCCGGCAGCACCCGCCCGGCCGCCTCGACCAGGACCCAGCGCATCCCGTGCAGGCGCGCGCGGGGGTAGCTCTCCATCGCATCGGCGGCGAAGTCCTGCAGCTCGGCCAGCGCCTCGAGGCCGGCGTAGCCGCCGCCGACGAAGACGTAGGTCAGCAGCTCGTCGCGCCGCACCGGGTCCTCGGTGGCGTTGGCTTCCTCGAGCGTCTCGACGACCCGGTTGCGCAGGTAGATCGCGTCGGCCAGGCTCTTGAACCCGACCGCGTGCTCGGCCAGCCCCGGCACCGGCAGCACCCGGGAGACCGAGCCGAGCGCCAGCAGCAGCTGGTCGTAGGGCACGGTCTCGGTCGGGCCGTGCTTGGGCGCCAGGGTGACCGTCTTCGCCCCGGGGTCGTGGCCGATGATCGAGCCGAGCCGCAGGTAGGTGCGCTCGAGGATGTCGCGCAGCGGCGTCACCACGTGCCGCGGCTCCAGCGTCCCGGCCGCGGCCTCGGGCAGGAACGGCGTGTAGAGCATGAAGTTGGTCTCGTTGACCAGCTGCAGCCGGGCCGACTGCCGCGGCATCACCCGCTCCAGCTCGCGCGCCGCCGCCGCGCCCCCGAAGCCACCACCGGCGATCACGACGTTCCAGGCCATGAAGCCAGCCTAGCAAGCTTGTAACATTTTGTTACAAACGTGCCAGAACGCACTTTTCAGAGGCAGCCTCGTTCGCCTCTCAAGAGCCGTATGGTGACGCTTGCCATGAAATCGATCGCCGGTTTGGCGAGCGTTGCGGCTATGGGTCGGCAAACCTCTTGATTCAGGACAAGGCGTCCAGCGGGGTGCTGGCGAATCGTCTCTGATCCGCCGCAGGCGTGCCCATCCCTAACGGTCCGCTCCCGGTCACGGCGTCCCGATCGCCTCGATGACCGCTCCACAGCGATCGCGACATTGACCCCACTCAGGCGTGGTCAAAATCGCGATCGATTTCGACGTCGCGCAGCCTACAGGCCCAATTGCGCCTTGATCAGGCGGTTGACCTCGCCGCCGTCGGCGCGGCCCTTGGTCTCGCGCATCACTTGGCCGACGATCGCGCCGATCGCCTTCTCGTTCCCCGCTTTGACCTTCTCGGCCGCGTCGGGGTTGGCCTCCACCGCGGCGGCGACGATCGCCTCCAGCTCACCCGAGTCCGACATCTGGGCCAGGCCCTCGCGGTCGACAATCGGCGCCGGCTGGCCCCCCTCCGCGACGAGCATCTCCAGCACCTGCTTGCCGCTGCCGTGGGAGATCTTCTTCTCCCCCACCATCGCGACCAGGGCCGCCAGGGCCTCGGGGGTCACCTTCGAGACCGCCGCCCCGCCCTCGACCTCGGCCTGGCGCAGAGCCGCGGCCAGCTCGCCGGTCACCCAGTTGGCTAGGATCCGCGGCTCACCGGCGCCCCCGGCGGCGAGCGCCCGTTCGAAGTAGTCGGCCGTCTCAGGGTCGGTGGCGAGCACCATGGCGACGTCCTGCGGCAGGCCGAGCTCGGCCACGTAGCGGGCGATCCGCGCCGCCGGCAGCTCCGGCAGCGCCTCGCGGGCCTCGCGCAGCATCTCCTCGGTCGGCGCCAGGGGCACCAGGTCGGGCTCGGGGAAGTAGCGGTAGTCGTGCGCCTCCTCCTTGGAGCGCAGCGGGGTCAGGTCGCCGCTGCGGGGGTCGAAGTGGAGCGTCTCCTGCTCGATCCGCCCCCCCGCCTCGATCAGCTCGCGCTGGCGCTGCAGCTCGGCTTCGATCCCCCGCTGCAGGAAGCGGAAGCTGTTCATGTTCTTCAGCTCGGTCTTGGTGCCGAGCCGCTCGGAGCCGGCCGGCCGCACCGAGACGTTGGCGTCGACGCGCAGGCTCCCCTCCTCCATGTTGACGTCGGAGACCCCGAGCTGGCGGACCGTCTCGCGCAGCAGCCGCGCCCACTCGGCGGCTTCGGCGGCGCCGCGCAGGTCGGGCTCGGTGACGATCTCGACCAGCGGCGTGCCACCGCGGTTGAAGTCGACCAGCGAGGCACCGGAGCCGTGGATCCGCCCGGACTCGCCCACGTGGATCATCTTCGCCGCGTCCTCCTCCAGGTGGGCGCGGTGGATCCGCACCTCGCCGAGCCGGCCGTTGCTGGCCAGCGGGATGTCGTACTGGCTGATCTGGTAGGCCTTCGGGTTGTCGGGATAGAAGTAGTTCTTGCGGTGGAAGATCGAGCGCGGGGCGACCTCGCAGTCCAGCGCCGCGGCGATCTGCAGCGCGTAGCGGATCGCCTGCTCGTTGGGCACCGGCAGCACGCCGGGATGGGCGAGGCAGATCGGGCAGGTGTGGACGTTGGGCTCCTCGCCGAAGGAGAGCTCGCAGCCGCAGAACATCTTCGTCCGGGTCGCCAGCTGGACGTGGATCTCCAGCCCGATGACCGCTTCCAGCTCGGCCATCAGAGGCCCTCCTGGCGCGCGTCGAAGCCGATCGCCCGCTCCAGCGCGTGGGCTGCGTCGAGCAGCCTCTGCTCGGCGAAGGCCGGGGCGGCGATCTGGAAGCCGACCGGCAGCTTCGGGCCACCCCCCGCTGGCTCGGCGAGGCCGCCGGGGATCGAGATCGCCGGGATGCCGGCGAGGCTCATCGGCACGGTGAAGAAGTCGTTGAGGTACATCGAGAGCGGGTCGGCGGTCTTCTCGCCGAGCCCGAAGGCGACCGAGGGCGAGGTCGGGGTGACGACGAAGTCGACCTGCTCGAAGGCGGCGGCGAAGTCCTCGGCGATCCGCGTCCGCACCTTCTGCGCCTGCCCGTAGTAGGCGTCGTAGTAGCCGGAGGACAGCGCGTAGGTCCCGAGCATGATCCGCCGCTTCACCTCGGCTCCGAAGCCCTGCGAGCGGGTCGACTCGTACATCTCGATCAGGTCCCGCCCGCCGCCGGCGCGGACGCCGTAGCGGACCCCGTCGTAGCGCGAGAGGTTCGAGGAGGCCTCGGCCGGGGCGATCACGTAGTAGGCGGAGATCCCATGCTCGGCGTTGGGCAGCGCGATCTCGGCGATCTCGCCCCCCAGCTCCTGGATCCGGCCCAGCGTCGCCTCGAAGACCTCGCGCACGCCCGGCTCGACCCCCTCGCGGGCGAGGTCCCCCGGGACGCCGAAGCGCAGGCCGGAGAGGTCCTCGCGCTCGGGCAGCTCCACCCCGCCCTCGATCCCGATCGAGGTCGAGTCGAGCGGGTCGCGGCCCTGCAGGATCCCCAGCAGCAGCGCCGCGTCGGCGACCGTGCGGGTCAGCGGCCCGCACTGGTCCAGCGAGGAGGCGAAGGCGATCATCCCGTAGCGGGAGATCGCGCCGTAGGTCGGCTTCAGGCCGACGATGCCGCAGAGCGAGGCCGGCTGGCGGATCGAGCCGCCGGTGTCGGTGCCGATCGACCAGGGCGCCAGGCCCCCGGCGACCACCGCTGCCGAGCCGCCCGAGGAGCCACCCGGGACGCGGCCGCGGTCCCACGGGTTGAGCACCGGGCCGTAGCCGGAGTTCTCGTTCGAGGAGCCCATCGCGAACTCGTCCATGTTGGTCTTGCCGAGGATCGGCGCGCCGGCGTCGAGCAGGCGCCGCACGGAGGTGGCGGTGTAGGGCGGGCGGTAGCCCTCAAGAATGCGGGAGGCGGCAGTGGTCGGCACGCCCTCGGTGCAGAAGATGTCCTTGACGGCGATCGGCGCGGTGCGCGGCTCGGGGACGGCGATCGCCTCGCCGCCATCGTCCTCGCCGGGCCGCCAGAGGTAGGCGTTCAGCTCGTCACCGGCCGCCGCCCTGGCCCAGGCCTCCGCGTACTCGGCGCCGTCGAGCTCGCCGGCGGCCATCGCCCGCTGGGCCTCGAGGGCCGTCAGGTCGAGGAGCCCGGCCACTAGTCCGCCTGCGGCGAGGGGACGCGGAAGGCGCCGTCGACCGGTTCGGGCGCCGAGGCCAGCGCGACCTCGCGGGGCAGGCTTTGCCACGGCGCGTCGTCGGAGCGCAGCACGTTCTCCAGCGCCACCACGTGGGACGTCGGCTCCACCCCCTCGAGGTCGAGCCTGCCGATCCGGTCGACGTGCTCGAGGATCCCGGAAAGCTCGCCGGCCATCGCGTCAACCTCAGCTTCAGAGAGGCGCAGCCTGGCGAGTCTCGCCACGTGAAGTACCTGCTCGCGGTCGATCACCGCGGGGATTCTAGGGCGCGTGCAGGGAGTGAAGCGTCCTGTAATTTTCGCGCAGCGAAAATTTACGCGGAACCCCTGCACGCGTCCTATTGGCTGCCCAGCCAGTTATTGTCCCGACCATGCAGGGTCCGCGCGCGGAGAGATTCGTCGTTCTCGGCCTCCGCCTGCTCGCGGTCACCTTCGCCGTCGTCGGGATTCTCTTCATCGCGGTGCCGAGCGGCGTTCTCGACGTGATCTCCGACGTCGGCGAATGGTTCGGCAACCACAACCGCGCGCCCCACACCCAGGAGGACCTCTGGCTGGCGCTCGGCTTCGCCTACATGGTCGTGATCACGGGTATCTGCCTCGTCGCCCAGGCCGACCCCGTCCGCTACCGGCCGCTGCTGCTCGTCCTCGCGGCGGGCAAGACCGCCTCCTCACTCGCCTCGCTGGCCTTCTTCGCGATCGACGAACAGGTCTTCATCTACCTGCTGAACTTCCTCGTCGACGGCTCGCTGGTCCTCGTCGCGCTCTGGCTCTGGGCGTTGGCGGGGCGGATCGGCCGCCCGGTCGATCCGGGCTGACAGCGCGCGCCGGGGCTCTCCGCCGCCGAGCAACGGACCCTGAGCGCGATCTGCGCGGCGATGGCGCCGGGCGTCGACGGCCTGCCGCGAGCCGAGCTCGACGTCGACGTCTCCGGACCCGTGGCCCGTTTCCTGCGCTCGGTCTCGCCGCGGGTGATGCTGCGGCTGCGGCTCGGGCTGCGCGCCTTCGAGTGGCTGCCGTTCCCCTGGCGCTTCAGCCACCTCGAGCCGCGGGCGGCCGAAGACTTCCTGCAGCGGCTGGAGCGCTCGCGCTTCGCCTTCCACCACGACCTGCTGCTGATGGCCAAGCTGTTCTCGACCCTCGGCTACGCGGTGGCCCCGCAGGTCCAGGAGCGGATCGGCTTCGAGGTCTCCTGCGGGCTGGCGGACGGCTCGCTGCCGGAGCCCGCGGGCTCCCTGGGCGACACCGAGGCGCCGGGTGACCCCGGCGAGGAATGCGACGTGGTCGTCGTCGGCTCCGGTGCCGGCGGCGCGGTCGCCGCGGCGACCCTGGCCGAGGCCGGGCTGGAGGTCGTCGTCCTGGAGGCCGGCGAGCACTACAACCGCGACAACTACCCGAGCGACGAGCTCGAGGCGATCGCCGGCCTCTACCGCGACGGCGGCCTGACGATCGCCGAAGGGCGGCCGCCGATCCCGGTGCCGGTCGCCAGGGCGGTCGGGGGCACCACCGTGATCAACTCGGGCACCTGCTTCCGCGCCCACGACGCCCTGCTCGAGGATTGGCGCCGGCGCTTCGGGATCGCCTGGGCGAGCGACCTCGACGCCGACTTCGCCGAGACCGAGGAGTTCCTGCGCGTCACCCCACTGGATCCGGAGCGGATGGGACGCAACGGGCAACTGGCGATGGAGGGCGCGGCGGCGATCGGCGCCAGCGGCGGCCCGATCAGCCGCAACGCCGGCAGCTGCGTGCAGTGCAGCTCCTGCCCCTTCGGCTGCCGGATCGACGCCAAGCGGGGCATGCACGTCAGCTACCTGCCCCGCGCCGTCGCCGCCGGAGCGCGCCTGCGCGCCGGGGTCCAGGTCAACCGCGTGCTGGTCGAGGACGGCAGGGCGGTCGGGGTCGCCTGCCGGGTGCGGCCGGCCGCCGGCAAAGGCCGCGGCCGCGACTTCGAGGTGCGGGCGCGCCGCGCCGTCGTCCTCGCCGGCGGCGCCTTCGGGACGCCGGAGCTGCTGCAGCGCTCGGGGCTCGGCAGCGCCCACGTGGGTCGCAACCTCCACGTCCACCCCGCCTGCTGGGTCGGTGGCCGCTACGAGGAGGAGGTGCGGGGCTGGGAGGGCGTGATGCAGAGCTACTACGTCGACGAGTGGGAGAGCGAGCGGATCCTGCTCGAGGCGACCTTCACGCCGTTGGCCTTCGGCGGCGGCTGGCTGCGCGGCGCCGGGGCCGCCCACCAGCGGGCCATGCTCGACTTCGGCCACGTCGGCTCGATCGGCGTCCACCTCTCCGATCACTCCTCGGGCTGGGTCGGGCTCGGCTCCGCGGGCTCGCTCCGCGCCGGCTACAGGCTCAGCGGCGAGGACGCCCGGCGGCTCACCTTCGGGATCGCCCGGGCGGCGGAAATCCACTTCGCCGCCGGGGCCACCGAGGTCTACCCGAACATCCCGCGGGCGGGAACCCTCCGCCCCGGGGACCTCGCCAACTTCGAGGCGACCGCCTTCAAGCCCTCCGAGCTGCGCCTGGAGGCCTTCCACCCGATGGGGACGGCGCGGATCGCCCCCGACCCCCGCGAGGGCGCCTGCGCGCCCGACGGTTCCGTCTACGGCACCGACGACCTCTACGTCGCCGACGCCTCCCTCTTCCCCACCTCGGTGGGCGTCAACCCGATGATGACGATCATCGCCTTCGCCAAGCAGGTCGGCCGCCAGGTCGCCGAGGGCGCCGGGCGCCCCGTGTCGAGCACCGCGCGCGGCTGAGGCCGCGGTCGTCAAAAGGACTAGGTGGAAACCACCCGGGCCGCTCCCGGAGCC
>DASVWP010000095.1:0-2064 GCA_036393155.1 Solirubrobacterales bacterium
GACGCACCGGCCAATCACCCGAAGGTGATGACCGTGTGGCGCTCGAACCTGCTCGGCTCCTCGGGCAGGGGGCACGAGTACTTCCTCAAGCACCTGCTCGGCGTCCCCGACAGCGCGGTGCGCGCCGAGGAGACGCCGCCGGAGCTGCGGCCGCGCGAGGTCACCTGGCGCGAGGAGGCACCCGAGGGCAAGCTCGACCTGCTGACGACGATCGACTTCCGGATGACCAGCAACGCGCTCTTCTCCGACGTCGTCCTGCCGGCGGCCACCTGGTACGAGAAGGTCGACCTCTCGAGCACCGACCTCCACCCCTTTGTCCACACCTTCAACCAGGCGGTGCCGCCGCCCTGGGAGGCGAAGACCGACTGGGACGCGTTCTCGCGGATCGCCGAGCGCTTCTCCGAGCTGGCCGAGCGCCACCTCGGCACCCGCCGCGACCTGGTCGCGGCGCCGCTTCGCCACGACTCCCCGGAGGAGATCGCCCAGCCCCTGGGAGAGGTCCGCGATTGGCGGGCGGGGGAGTGCGAGCCCGTCCCCGGGCGCACGATGCCCAACCTCGTCGTGGTCGAGCGCGACTACCCCGGGGTCTTCGAGCGCTGGAAGGCGCTCGGGCCGCTGGTCGAGGAGCAGGGGACCGCGGTCAAGGGCGCGAGCTGGGTCGCCGACCACGAGGTCGGCGAGCTGGCGGCGCGAAACGGCGCCGTGCGCGGTGGCGTCGCCGACGGCCGCCCGCGGCTCGATCGGGTCGAGCACGCCTGCGAGGCGATCCTCGCCCTCTCGGGCACGACCAACGGCCGGCTCGCGGTCGAGGGCTTCCGCTCGCTGGAGCGCAGCACCGGTCTCGAGCTGGCCGACCTCGCCGCGAGCAGGGGCGGGGACCGGATCGAGCTGGCCGACGCGCGGGTGCAGCCGCGCACCGTGATCACCTCGGCGGAGTGGTCGGGGATCGAGGCCCATGGGCGCCGCTACGCGCCGTTCACCGTCAACGTCGAGCGCGAGAAGCCCTGGCACACGCTCTCGGGCCGCATGCACCTCTACCTCGACCATGCCTGGATGCTCGAGCTGGGGGAGGGGCTGCCGGTCTACCGCCCGCCGCTCGCCCACCGGGCGATCTTCGGCGACCAGCGCGAGGGCGGGGGCTCGGAGCGCCGCGAGCTGACGCTGCGCTACCTCACCCCGCACTCGAAGTGGTCGATCCACTCCGAGTACCAGGACAACCTGCACATGCTGACCCTGTTCCGTGGCGGCGGCATGCTCTGGGTCAGCCGCGAGGACGCCGAGGCCCTGGGCATCCGCGACAACGACTGGGTCGAGGCCTACAACCGCAACGGCGTCGTCTCCTGCCGCGCCGCGGTCTCCCACCGGATCCCCGAGGGGACCTGCCTGATGTACCACGCCAAGGACCGCCACCTGAACATCCCGCTGACCGAACTGGAAGGCAAGCGCGGCGGGACCGACAACTCGCTGACCAGGATCGTGATGAAGCCGACCCACTTCATCGGCGGCTACGCGCAGCTCAGCTTCGGGTTCAACTACTACGGGCCGACCGGTTCCCAGCGCGACGAGGTCACGGTGCTGCGAAAGCGCGAGGCGGAGGTGGTGTTCGAGTGAAGATCCGGGCGCAGGTCGCGATGGTGATGAACCTCGACAAGTGCATCGGCTGCCACACCTGCTCGGTCACCTGCAAGCAGGTCTGGACCAACCGCCCGGGCGCGGAGTACATGTGGTTCAACGACGTCGAGACCAAGCCCGGCCTCGGCTACCCCAAACGCTGGGAGGACCAGGAGCGCTGGAAGGGCGGCTGGGAGCTCGACCGCAAGGGCAAGCTGCGCCTGAAGGCCGGCGGGCGGCTGAAGAAGCTGCTGACGATCTTCTCCAACCCCGACCTGCCGCAGATCGACGACTACTACGAGCCCTGGACCTATGACTACGAGAAGCTGATCACCGCGCCGCTCTCCGACCACGACCCGGTGGCCCGCGCGCGCTCCCAGCTGACCGGCCAGGCGCTCGAGGAGATCCAGTGGGGCCCCAACTGGGACGACAACCTCGCCGGCGCCCCCGAGC
>DASVWP010000096.1:0-14377 GCA_036393155.1 Solirubrobacterales bacterium
TGCCGAAGGCGAGCGTGGCGCTGACCGTGCCGCCGCAGGTGCTCGTCGGCGTCGGCCTCGCGCTGGTCCTCTCGGCCCTGACCGAGACCGCCCTGGGCGGCCGCTCGCCGCAGGCGATCCACGGCGGCTGGACGATCTCCGCCCGCCACGCCGGCGTCTGCATCGGGCTGCTGGTGCTGACCCCGATCTTCACCGCCGACATCAACCAGCAGCGCCATGACGCGATCGACGCCGGGACCGCGGTGATCCTCGACTCGCCGGTCGATCCCCTGCTCAAGCTCAGCCTCGCCCAGAAGGTCTCCGACCGGCTCAATGAAGAGAAGGGCAAGGTGCCGACGATCGGCCCGGCCTTCGAACCGCTGCCCTCCAACCCCAGCGAACGGGCGGAAGTCGTCGAGCTGCGCGAAGAACTGCAGGACCAGCTCGACCGCGGCGCGACCCACGCCTTCAGCACCTCGTTTCTGTTGGCGGCGCTGATCGGTCTCGTGGCGCTGCTGCCGATCGCCCTCGCCGAGCCGCGGGAGCTGGAGCTGTGACGCCGCAGCCCGGCCGGCTCAGCGGCCGCGCCCTGGTGATCGGCTCGCTGCTCGTCGCGGTCGCGCTGGTCGGTGCCTATCTGGCGGCCGGCGGCGCCTCCTACACGCCGGAGAAGACCCAGAATCCCTGCAAGCCGCGCCCCTGGAGCAACCCGCAGGGGCTGGGCGAAATCGCCAACCAGTTCGCCACCTCGGCGCTCGACGGCGCGGCCTGCCAGCTCGGGGTCAGCCGCGAGACCCTGGCTCGGGCGCTGGCCACCAAGGCGTCCCGCGAACGCTTCAGCCGCAGGTACCACATCACCGACGCGAAGCTGGCGAAGGCGATCCGCGCCGGCCTGGTGCGGGCGGTGGACGACGCCGAACGGGCGGGGGCGCTTAGTCCGCTGATCGCCGGGCCGCTGCGCTCGACGCTGGAAAACGTGTCGCTCGAACAGGCGATCGAAATCGTCCGCGACGCCCGCTCGCTGATCGAAAACGTCCAGCACTTCCTCGGCCCGGCGGGCGGCCTGATCGAAAGCTTCCTGCCCTAGTAATGGAGCCCCTCTGGCTGAGGTTCCAGTCGCTATGCGATTGGAACCTCAGCCGCTGTCACGGGTCGCCCGCCAGACCCAGAGCATGCACAGCGGCTGCAGCGGCAGCCGCGCCCAGAGGGCCCAGCGCGGGACCTTCCGCAGGTCGAGGCCCTTCACCTGATCCGGGTTGACCGCCATGTGGACGTTGGCCGGGAAGACGGCGAGCAGCAGGGCGAGCAGCCACCAGCGGCCCAGCCGGCGGGTGGCGGGGTGGAGGACCATCGCCGCGCCGGCGATCTCGGCGACGCCGCTGACCGCGACGACCTCCCGTTTCGCCCCCTCCAGCGACGGCGGCACGATCGCTTCGTAGAAGCGCGGGCGCAGGAAGTGCATGTTCCCGGCGAGGGTGAAGAAGGCGGCGAGGGCGGCGCGCGAGCGGCTCATCGGGGACGGCAAGTCTGCCAGCTAAAGTCGTCGCGTGCCTGATTTCAAGCTCAACCCCGCCTACACGCCGACCGCCGACCAGCCGAAAGCGATCGCCGGGCTCGCCGAGGGCCTGCGCGAGGGGGACCGCTTCCAGACGCTGCTCGGCGCCACCGGCACCGGCAAGACCTTCACGATGGCGGCGACGATCGCCGAGGTGCAGCGGCCGAGCCTGGTGATCGCCCACAACAAGACCCTGGCGGCGCAGCTCTGCAACGAGTTCCGCGAGTTCTTCCCCGACAACTCGGTCGAGTACTTCGTCTCCTACTACGACTACTACCAGCCCGAGGCCTACGTCCCGGCCCAGGACCTCTACATCGAGAAGGACTCCTCGATCAACGACGAGATCGACCGCCTGCGCCACGCGGCGACGGCGGCGCTGTTCGCCCGGCGCGACGTGATCATCGTCGCCTCGGTCTCCTGCATCTACGGGATCGGCTCGCCCCAGGTCTACAACGAAAAAATGCAGCTCTTCAAGGTCGGCGAGGAGATCGACCGCGACGAGGTGCTGCGCAAGCTGGTGAAGATGCAGTACCAGCGCAACGACACGGTGCTCGGCCGCGGCAGCTTCCGGGTCCGCGGCGAGGTGCTGGAGATCATGCCCTCCTACGCGGAGTCGGCCTACCGGATCTCGCTGTTCGGCGACGAGATCGAGGGGATCCAGCACTTCGAACCGCTGACCGGCGAGATCCTCGACACGATCGACCACGTCTCGGTCTGGCCCGCCTCCCACTACGTGACCAAAGACGAGACCCTGGAGCGGGCGGTGGAGGAAATCCGCGAAGAACTGAACAGCCGCACCGCCGAGCTGGAGGGGGAAGGCAAACAGCTGGAGGCCCACCGGCTGCGCCAGCGCACCGCCTACGACATCGAGATGCTGAAGGAGCTCGGCTTCACCTCGGGGATCGAGAACTACTCGCGGATCCTCGACGGCCGCCCGCCGGGCAGCCCGCCGCACACGCTGATCGACTACTTCCCCGACGACTTCGTCGTCTTCGTCGACGAGTCCCACCAGACGATCCCGCAGATCGGCGGCATGTACGAGGGGGACCGCTCGCGCAAGACGACGCTGGTCGACTACGGCTTCCGCCTGCCCTCGGCGATCGACAACCGGCCGCTGAAATTCGGCGAGTTCCTCGAACGGGTGCCGCAGCTGGTGATGGTCTCGGCGACCCCGGGGCCGTTCGAGAAAGCCGAATCGACGCGGATCGTCGAGCAGATCGTCCGGCCGACCGGCATCGTCGACCCGGAGATCGAGCTGCGCGAGACCAGGAACCAGATCGACGACCTGATGAACGAGGTGAAGCGGGTCGCCGAGCGCGGCGATCGCACCCTGGTCACGACCCTGACCAAGAAGATGGCCGAGGACCTGACGAACTACCTGCTCGAGTACGGGGTGCGGGTCCGCTACCTGCACTCGGAGATCGACACCCTGGAACGGATCCAGATCGTCCGCGACCTGCGGCTCGGCGAGTACGACGTGCTGGTCGGGGTCAACCTGCTGCGCGAGGGCCTCGACCTGCCCGAGGTCTCGCTGGTGGCGATCCTCGACGCCGACAAGGAGGGCTTCCTGCGCGGGGAGACGAGCCTCGTGCAGACGATCGGCCGCGCCGCCCGCAACGTCAACGGCCGGGTCCTGATGTACGCCGACAAGCAGACCGAGGCGATGCAGGCGGCGATCCGCGAGACCGACCGGCGCCGGGCGATCCAGCTGGCCTACAACGAGGAGCACGGGATCACTCCCGAGACGGTGCGCAAAGGGATCTCCGAGATGGCCGAGTTCCTGGCGATGGAGGACCGCGCCCCTGCCAAACGCCGGCGCCGCCGCGGCGACCAGTTCTCCAGCCCCGAGGAGCTGGAGAAGACGATCGTCGAGCTGGAAGAGGAGATGCTGGCGGCGGCCGACGAGCTGCGCTTCGAGGAGGCGGGCCGCATTCGCGACGAGCTCCGCGAGCTGAGGCGTGATCTAGACGGCATGACCGCGGGCACCTGACCGGCGCATTTCGGCGTCCTCGCTCGGTCATGTGCTGAAGCACACTCCCTCGCTCGTCCTTGAACTGCTTGGTCAGGACACCCGCGGTCATGCCGTCGTGGGGCGTCCCGGCAGAGGTTTGAGACGATCCCCACGTGACGATCTGCGGGGATGTCGGGGAGTGGGTGGCTGGCTTGCGGGTGCGGGACCTGCCGGCGAGCGTGCGGGAGCGGGCGGAGCTGCAGGCGCAGTCGATCGCCGCGGGGCGCGCCGCCGGAGATGCGATGGCGGCCCCGGTCGCCGGCGTTGCCGGCGAGGGGCCCGTCGGCGAGGTCTATCGCTCGGCCGCCGCCTCGATCGCCCACGACTGGGACGACTACCTGTTCATGGGGCACACCGGGCACTCGGCGGTGCCGGTCTCGGCGGCGTTCGCCGCCGATCCGGAGCGGGCGCTGGTCGCCCGGGTGGCTGCAAACGAGGTCGCCGGCCGGCTCGGAGCCGCCCTCTTCATCGGCCCTCATAACGGCCAGTTCTGGGCTTCGATCCACTGCGCCTCGGCGGCGGTCGGCGCCGCGGTGGGGCTGGGGCTCGACGCGGGGCGGACCGCCCAGGCGCTGGCGATCGCCCTCTACCAGCCGCCCTACGGGATGTGGCCGGGCTTCATGGGGCCGCGGAGCAAGCTGCTGACCGCGGCCGAGCCGGCGGCCGCCGGCGCGCGGGCGGCGCTCCTGGCGGCGGAGGGGATGACTGGCGCCCTGGACGTCGTCGAGCACCCGCGCGGCGTGCTCGCGGCGCTCTCCTTCGCGCCGCGCCCGGCGATGTTCGGCGGCCTCGGCGAGGTCTGGCTGACCGACACCCTGGCCTTCAAGCGCGTGCCGGGCTGCGCCTACCTGCAATCGGTCACCGAGGCGGCGTGCGCGGCCGGGGAGGGGACGGCGCTCGACCCCGCCGAGATCGGCGCGATCGAGATCGAGGCCGGCTGGCTGACCTGCGAGATGGAGGAGCTCGGCCGCGGTCCCGACCTGACCCCGGTGCGGGTCAACTTCTCGGCCGCGCTCAGCACCGCTGTCGCCCTGCTCGCCGGTCGCCTCACGCCGGCCGAGCTGGACCCGGCCTGGCTCGCCGAGCGCGAACCGGAGATCCGCTCGCTGGCCACGAAGGTGCGCCTGTCCCACGCCCCCGACCTCACCGCGGCGACGCTGCTCGGGACCCTGCGGGCCGGCGCCTCCCCGGGTCTCGGCCTGGGTGAGATGCTGCGGATCCGCCGCCGCCTCGCCGACGCCAACATGGCCGACGCCAGTCCTGCCCCCGCCGTCCTCGCCGCCCTGCGGGCCGAGCCGGAGCTGCGCCGTTTCCTCGGCCGCTCGCTGCGTGGCCCCCTGGGCGGCGAACGCGCCGATCCTGGCATCACGGGCCTGCGGACCGAGGAGCTGCGGATGACCTTCCCGAGTCGTCTGCGGATCCGCTCGCGCGACGGCTCCGTCCGGCTGATCGAGGGTGCCGAGCCGGGATCCTGCGGCCGTCCGCTGGCCGAGCAGCGGGCCGTCGTCGCCGAGAAGCTGCGCTTCGCCGGGGTGGCCGACCCGGCGCCGACTGCCTGAACGGGCGGCACCCGGCGAGCCGGCGATCGCGACCATTTAAGCTCGCGCCATGTCGATCGACGTCACCGAGGCGACCTTCCAGCAGGAGGTCGTCGATCGCTCCCACCAGGTCCCGGTCGTCGTCGACTTCTGGGCCGAGTGGTGCGGCCCCTGCCGGCAGCTGACTCCCGCCCTTGAGGCCGCCGAGGCCGCCCGCGAAGGCAAGGTGGTGCTGGCCAAGGTCGACACCGACGCCAACCAGCGGCTCGCCGCCAGCTTCGGGATCCAGGGAATCCCGGCGGTGAAGGCGTTCCGCGACGGCGCGATCGCGGCTGAATTCGTCGGCGCCCTGCCACCGGCCAAAGTCGAGGAGTTCTTCGACTCGCTGGCGCCCTCCCGGGCCGACGAGCTATTCGCCGCCGGCGACGAGCTCTCCCTGCGCGAGGCCACCGAGCTGGAGCCCGGCAGGGCCGACATCGCCGTCGCCCTGGCTCGCAAGCGGCTCGAGCGCGGTGCGGAGGACGAGGCCCTGGAGGCGATCGAGTCCCATCCCGGCGATTTCGCCGCCGACGGCATCGCCGCCCGCGTCCGCCTCGGCCGTGTCGGCGTCGGCGCCGACGGCTTCGCCGCCCTGGACCGGGGCGAGCGCGCCGCCGCGCTGGACGCCCTGCTCGGGGAGTTCCCCGAGGCCGACGAGGAGACCCGTGACCTGCTGCGCCAGGCGATCGTCGGCATCCTCAGCGAGCTCGACCCCGCCGACCCCGACGCCCGCGCCTACCGCCGCCGCCTCTCCGCCGCCCTCGGCTGACCACCTCGCGGCCAGGGCCCTGGGACGAGAACGCACTTCCTCCCGCTGTGCGGGCGGAACTGCGTTCTCGGTCGGCGAGCGGGAGGAAGTGCGTTCTCAGGCTGGGAGTCCGAGCTCGATTCGGCGGCGTGCGAGGAGAATCGAGAGACGGCGTCCCACCTGCATGGGAGCGCGTTCGATTCGGCGAGCGGAGACGCGGATCGAATCGATGCCGGCGAGCTTCATCTCCTCCTGTCGGAGACGGTCGTTCTCGAATGCCTTCCGGGTGCGGTGGGTCTCCCATCCGTCGACTTCGACGGCGAATCTCTCCGTCTCCCAGTAGGCGTCGATCTCGAACCTGCCGACCCAGCTGTTGATTCGCGGTTGCGGTATCTGGGCCCGCTTGCAGAGGGCGAGGAAGAGGCGCTCCGAGCGCGCTCGCGAGAAGACGGGGTCCCGGTGGATCTCCAGCGCCTGCCGCAGGCGCGCGGCGCCCCGGTCCCCCTTGCGGCGCTGCAGCACCGCGTCGAGTTCGATCATGTCGAGCCTGCCGAGGCGCTCGGTCCGCTCGACCGCGTTCCAAAGCCCGCGGGGCGGCTGGGTTGCGGCAAGGTCGAGCAGCGTTCGAGCCAGCGCGGTGACGGGGATCCGTTTCATCCGTCCCCATTCCGCCCGCGCCAGGGTGCGGGAGTGGTGCAGCTCGAGGCCGACATGTCTATTCCCGCGACTGGGCACCGTCACGTGGACTGCCCTGGGGCAGCTAGGCAGGAGCCCCCAGAGCCACGCCGCGGATGCGTGGCTCAGCACGGCTCCGCGGCCGCACGCCAGCACCGCCGCGAGGCAGTGACCGTGATCGGAGAGCGCCGCATGACCAACCGCGTACACGCCTCGGTGCACTCGGTGCAGCCTCCCCGCAGCGGCCCACCGGCTGACGGCACTCTCGGAGAACCCGAGCCCCCTCAGCTGCCCAGCGCTGACAACCCCGTACTGTCCCTTGGCCAGTCTCGCCAGCGCCGCGTGAGAACGCATTTCTTCCCGCATAGCGGTCATAAGTGCGTTCTGACCCGCTCTCACCCCCGGGGAACATCTGTTCGCCTGGGTAGACTCGGAAGCAGTGGCCGCTTCGGATCGCATCGTCATCTCGGGAGCGCGCGAGCACAACCTCAAGGACGTCGACCTCGAGCTGCCGCGTGACGCGCTGATCGTCATCACCGGGCTCTCCGGCTCGGGCAAGTCGAGCCTCGCCTTCGACACGATCTACGCCGAGGGGCAGCGGCGCTACGTCGAGTCGTTGTCCTCCTACGCGCGGCAGTTCCTCGGCCTGATGGAGAAGCCCGACGTCGACTCGATCGAGGGTCTCTCGCCGGCGATCTCGATCGACCAGAAGACGACCTCGCGCAACCCGCGCTCGACGGTCGGCACGGTGACCGAGATCTACGACTACCTGCGCCTGCTCTGGGCGCGGATCGGCGTCCCGCACTGCCCCGAGTGCGGCGAGGAGATCACCGGCCAGACCCAGGAGCAGATCGTCGACCGGCTGATGACGCTCGAGGACGGGACGAAATTCATGGTGATGGCCCCGGTGGTCCGCGGCCGCAAAGGCGAGTACGGGAAATTGCTCGAGCAGATGCGGCTGGAGGGCTACTCGCGGGTCAAAGTCAACGGCGAGCTGCGACGGCTCGACGAGGAGATCGTCCTCGACAAGAAGTACAAACACGACCTCTCGGTCGTCGTCGACCGGCTGGTGATGAAACCGGAGCTGCGGCGCCGGCTCTCGGAGTCGGTCGAGGCCGCCGCCGGCCTCGCCGCGGGCCTGATCGAAATCGAGATGGTCGGCGCTCCCAAGCCCGACGGCGGCGCAAGCGAAGCTGAGCACGCCGGCGGCGTGATGTTGTTCTCCGAGCAGTTCGCCTGCCTCAACTGCGGCACCTCGATCCCCGAGCTGGAGCCGCGGATCTTCTCCTTCAACTCACCCCACGGCGCCTGCGACCGCTGCCACGGGCTCGGCTTCCAGCGCGTCATCGACCCCGATCTGGTCGTCCCCGACCCGACGCTTTCACTTGCCGAGGGGGCCCTGCAGCCCTGGAACCGCGGCGTCACCGCCTACTGGAAGCGGCTGATCGCCTCGGTGGCCGAGAGCTACGGCGTCGACGTCGACAAGCCCTGGGCGAAGCTGAAGAAGTTCGAGAAAGAGGTCTTCCTCTACGGCACCGGCGAGGAGCGCCACCACGTCTCCTACACCAACCGCTTCGGCCGCCGCCGCTCCTACAAGGTCCGCTTCGAGGGGATCGTCAACAACCTGCAGCGGCGCTACGAAGAGACCGACTCCGAGAGCAACCGCGAGCGGATCGAGGGCTACATGGCCGAGCAGCCCTGCCCCGCCTGCAAGGGCGCGCGGCTGCGGCCGGAGAGCCTCGCGGTGAAGGTCGGCGGGCTCAGCATCGCCGAGTACAGCGACCTCTCCGCCCGCGCCGCGGCCGAGTGGATCGGCGAGCTGGAGATGACCGAGACCGAGCGGGCGATCGCCCGGCTGATCGTCCGCGAGATCACCGAGCGGCTGTCCTTCCTCGAGAACGTCGGCATCGGCTACCTCTCGCTGGCCCGCTCGGCCCGCACGCTCTCCGGCGGCGAGGCACAGCGGATCCGCCTGGCGACCCAGATCGGCTCCCACCTGGTGGGGGTGATGTACGTGCTCGACGAGCCCTCGATCGGGCTGCACCAGCGCGACAACGAGAAGCTGATCGCGACCCTCGACCGCCTGCGCGACCTCGGCAACACGGTGATCGTCGTCGAGCACGACGAGGGCACGATGCAGGCCGCCGACCACCTGGTCGACCTCGGGCCCGGCGCCGGCGAGCACGGCGGCCACGTGATCTCCGCCGGGACCCCCGCCGAAGTCGCCAAGGACCCCGCGTCGCTGACCGGCCAGTACCTCTCCGGCAAGCGCCGAATCGAGCTGCCCGAGGAGCGGCGAGCGCCCCGCGGCGAGCTGGTCGTTCGCGGCGCCCGCGAACACAACCTCAAGGACGTCGACGTCTCCTTCCCGCTCGGGGTCTTCTGCTGCGTCACCGGGGTCTCCGGCTCCGGCAAGTCGACCCTGGTCAACGAGACCCTGCACCACGCGGTCGCCAACCGCCTGCACCAGGCGAAACTGCGGCCGGGCGCCCACGACGGCATCGACGGCCTCGAGGCGATCGACAAGATCATCAACATCGACCAGTCGCCGATCGGCCGCACGCCGCGCTCGAACCCGGCCACCTACACCGGCGTCTTCGACCACATCCGAGCGCTCTTCACCCAGACCCAGGAGGCCCGGGCGCGGGGTTACAAGCCGGGCCGGTTCAGCTTCAACGTCAAGGGCGGTCGCTGCGAGGTCTGCAAGGGCGACGGCCAGATCAAGATCGAGATGCACTTCCTGCCCGACGTCTACGTCCCCTGTGAGCAGTGCCACGGCAAGCGCTACAACCGCGAGACGCTGGAGGTCCGGTTCAAAGGCAAGAACATCGCCGACGTCCTGGAGATGTCGGTCGAGGACGCGGTCGAGTTCTTCGCGAACGTGCCGAAGATCGCCCGCCGCCTGCGCACCCTGAACGACGTCGGGCTCGGCTACATCCGCCTCGGCCAGCCGGCGACGACGCTCTCCGGCGGCGAGGCGCAGCGCGTCAAGCTGGCCACCGAGCTCTCCAAAGTCGCCACCGGCGACACCCTCTACATCCTCGACGAGCCGACCACGGGCCTGCACTTCGCCGACGTGCAGCGCCTGCTCGACGTGCTCGGCCGCCTGGTCGACGCCGGCAACACGGTCGTCGTCATCGAGCACAACCTCGACGTGATCAAGACCGCCGACTGGCTCATCGACCTCGGGCCCGAGGGTGGGGAAGGGGGCGGGCAGATCGTCGCGTCCGGCTCTCCGGAGGACATCGCCGCGGTCGCCGGGTCCTACACCGGTCGCTTCCTCGCCGAGCTGGTGGAGCCGGCAAAGCGGCGCCGCAGTCGCGGCCGGCCCGAGCCGGTCGCCGCGTAACCCTTTGTCCGCTGGGTAGCGGTATCCCAAAGGGAACCGGCCGAAATGGCGTACCCGTGAGTTTCCCAACTACCACGGTGCGGTAGAACGCGCTCAGTAGCCCCCACTAATCGGCGTGCGTTTTGCCCCGGATGCGGGGAAAACGCGCCGGGTGGGAGGCTGGCGGCGGTACCCAGGTGTAAAAGACAATCGAGGCGGGAACCGGGCTGCCAAGCAGTGCGGTTGGGCGCCCAACCGACACCAACCAGGAGGTGGGTTGTGAAATCGAGGAGATCCAAGATCGGGTTGACGGCATTCGCGGCGGCAGGATTGATCGTCCTCTCCGTGATTGCCGCCGCATGCGGTGGTGGAGGTGGTGGCGGCCCGAAGATCGCGCTGCTGCTCCCCGAGTCGAAGACCAGTCGCTATGAATCGCACGATCGACCCGAATTCGAAGAAAAGGTCGAAGAACTCTGCGAAGAATGCGAAATCATCTACAGCAACGCGAATCAGAGCACCTCTGAACAGCAGTCGCAGGGTGAAGCCGCGATCACCCAGGGCGCCGAAGTCCTCGTCCTCGATCCGGTCGACGCAACCGCCGTCGGGGCGATCATGAAGAAAGCGTCCGAAGAAGAAATCCCGGTGGTCAGCTACGACCGCCTGATCCTCGGTAGCCCGGTCAACTACTACATCTCCTTCAACAACGAAAAGGTCGGCGAACTGCAGGCCGGAAAACTCTCGGAAAAGCTCAAAGAAGAAGGCAATCCGAGCGGCCCGATCGTGATGATCAACGGCTCTCCGACCGACCCGAACGCCGGTCAGTTCAAGGCCGGCGCGAAAAAGGTGTTCGAACAGAACGGCGTGAAAATCGCCAAGGAATACGACACCCCGGACTGGAGTCCCGACCAGGCTCAGAACGAGATGGAACAGGCGATCACCGCGCTCGGCAAGGAAGGCTTCGCCGCCACCTACGCCGCCAACGACGGGACCGCCGGCGGCGCGATCGCCGCGATGAAGGCGGCCGGCATCGAACCGAAATCCAAGCCGACCACCGGCCAGGACGCCGAACTCGAAGCGATTCAGCGGATCCTCGCCGAAGAACAGTTCATGACCGTCTACAAGGCGATCGAACCGGAGGCCCACGCGGCGGCTGAAATCGCCGTGGCGCTGGCTGAAGGCGAAAAGGTCCCGAGCGGCCTGGTCAACGGCAAGACCAACAACGAAGCCGAAGAAGTCGAATCGGTGCTGCTGGAACCGGTTGCCGTGACCCGCGAAAACATCAACGACACGATCGTCAAAGACGAATTCTGGACCGCTTCCGAAATCTGCACCAGCGCATACAAGAAAGCCTGCGAAGAAGTCGGGATCAAATAGTCGGAAATCGAACCGGGGCGGGCCGTATGATCGGCCCGCCCCGTCCACCCTCGGCCCAACGAACGGACTTCGATGAACGGGAATGGCGCCCCGATCCTTTCCACGAAGGGGATCACGAAGAGCTTCGGTCCCGTGCAGGCCCTCGACGGGGTCGACTTCGAGGTCAGCAGGGGGGAAGTGCTCGCCCTGGTCGGTGACAATGGCGCCGGCAAGTCGACGCTGATCAAGGCGATCGCCGGCATCTACTCGATCGACGACGGCGAATTCTTCTTCGAAGGGAAGCCGGTCGACATCAGCGGCCCCAACGACGCGACCAAGCTCGGCATCGCGACCGTCTACCAGGACCTCGCGCTCTGCGACAACCTCGACGTCGTCGCCAACCTCTTCCTCGGCCAGGAGGAGATCGCCTCCGGTCCCGGCGGGCTGGTCCGCACCCTCGACGAGACCGACATGGAGCAGCGCTCGCACGAGCTGCTCGAGCATCTCTCGGTGACGATCCCCAGCGTGCGCTCGGAGGTCGGCACGCTGTCCGGCGGTCAGCGCCAGCAGGTCGCCGTCGCCCGCTCGCTGCTCGGCGATCCCAAGGTCGTGATCCTCGACGAGCCGACGGCGGCGCTCGGCGTGGTGCAGACCAAACAGGTCCTGGAGCTGATCCACCGCCTGCGCGACCGCAACCTCGCGGTGATCGTGATCAGTCACAACCTGGCAAACGTCTTCGAGGTCGCCGACCGAATCTTCGTCATGCGACTGGGCCGCAAAGCCGGCGTCTTCGACGCCACCCACACGACCGAGGAGCAGATCGTCGGCGCGATCACCGGGGCCGAGTTCGGCGAGGGCGAAAACGGGGAGATGAGGAGGCAGCCATGAAGCTGAGGATCGGCGATCCCGATTACGCGGCCCCCGAGGACGCGCGCGCCGAGCCGACCTCGCCGATGGACATCCTGCGGCGCTTCCTCCAGGGCGACCTGGCCTCGCTGCGGGTCATCGTCGTGATCGCGCTGATCTGGATCATCTTCCAGAGCCAGAACGAACGCTTCCTCTCGGCGACCAACCTCACCAACCTGTTCCTGCAGATCACTGCCGTGGGCCTGATCTCGGTCGGGGTGACGATGGCCCTGCTGATCGGCGAGATCGACCTCTCGATCGGCGCGGTCAGCGGCTTTGCCGCCGCGGTGATGGCGGTGCTCAACGTCAAACACGGCTGGAACCCATGGGTGGCCGTGGCCGCCGGCGTCGGCGTCGGCGCGACCATCGGTTTCGTCCAGGGATCGCTGTTCACCCGCTTCAGCATCCCCTCGTTCGTCATCACCCTCGCCGGCTCCCTGGTCTGGCAGGGGGCGCTGTTGAAGGTGCTCGGCAGCACCGGCACGGTCAACCTGACCCACTCCGAAGTGATCAGGCTCGCCGACACCTTCTACTCGCCCACGGTCGGCTGGATCGTGATGGGGGTGGGCGTCGGCCTCTATGCGCTGATAACCCTCTACGGTCACCGCAGGCGGCTGGCCGCCGGCGTGACCAGCGAGCCGATCGGCCTGCTGGTCGCGCGGGTCGCGATCGTCGCGGCGGTGGCGATCGTCGCGATCGCCATCCTCAACTCCGACCGTGGCCTGCCGCTGGCGCTGATCATCCTCTTCGCCTTCGTGATCGGGTTCCAGTTCCTGACCACGCGCACGGTCTTCGGTCGCCACCTGTTCGCGGTCGGTGGGAGCGCCGAGGCGGCGCGCCGCGCTGGCATCAGCGTGCGGGGAATCCGCGTCGCCGCCCTGACGCTCTGTTCGTCCATGGCCGCGGTCGGCGGAATCCTCGCCGCCGCGCGCCTCGAATCGGTCAACCAGAGCTCCGGGGGCAGCAACCTGCTGCTGGAAGCGATCGCCGGCCCGGTGATCGCCGGAACCAGTCTGTTCGGCGGCCGCGGCAGCATCTGGTCAGCCCTGCTCGGCGCCACCGTGATCGGCTCGATCTCCAACGGGATGTACCTGCTCGCGCTCGAATCGTCGGTCAAATACATGATCACCGGCGGCGTCCTGCTCGCCGCGGTCGTCGTCGACGCCGTCGCCCGGTCCCGCCGCCAGGCGGAGGGAAGGGTCTAGCGCCCGAGCACCGCTGCCAGGTTGTGGCGGTGGACCTGCTCGTAGGGCTCGAAGTAGCGAAGGTCGCCGGAGTCGAGGTGCTCGCGCAGGAGGTCGCGCAGCGGCGCCTCGCGCAGGGCCGGCTCTTCGCGTGATCGGAGCAGCAGGCGGATGTAGTCCTGGGTGGCGCCGATCAGGCCCGCGCCGTAGCCGCCGCCGGCGATCGTCTCGGCGTCGCCGTGGTTGGGGAGGACCCGTTCGGAGCCCAGGGCGAGCAGCCGGTCGAGGTCGCGGAGGTGCAACGGAAGGCTCTCCGGCTCATCGACGTAGGTGGCCGTGTCCTCGACGGTGTCGCCGGCCAGCAGCAGCCGGCGATCCGGCAGCCAGGCGACCGCCGCGTCGTCGCTGTGCACGTCGACGTGGATCAGCCTGACCGCGGTGCGGCCGACCGTCAGCGTCAGGCTTCCCTCGAAGGTCCGGGTTGGGCCCAGCAGCGGGGCAATCGCCGGTGGGCCCTCCAGCTCGCCCGCTTCGATCGCCTCCCGGTTGGCGGCCAGCAGCTCCGCCGTCCGCGCCGTCGCGATCACCTCGCAGTCGCCGAACGCCTCCGTGCCGGCGACGTGGTCCAGATGCCAGTGGCTGAGCACGACGACGATCCGGCGCGCCCCCTCGGCTTCCACCGCCTCGCGGATCAGCCTCCCGCGCTCGACCGAGACGTGGGTGTCGTAGACCAGCGCCTCCTCGCCGTCGAGGATCGCGTAGGAGGCGATGCCGAGCGAAAGCGCCCCCTCGTCGACCCAGTTCGGGCCCGGCGCGAACCGGTGGCCCTGCTCGCGTCCCTCGTAGAAGGCGAGGATCCCGGGGGCTGGGCGGAGGACCCGGAGCCGCGCCACCGGCGGCTCAGCGGGCGGCGAGCAGCGAGGCGCCGATCGCGCCGCCGAGGTCGCCGAGGGTGACGACGCGCACCACGGGCGGCTCTTCGTCGAGGAAGAGGTGCTTCTTCATCTCCCGCATCAGCGGCTCCATGTAGCGCTCGCCGAACCGCACCCCGAGCCCGCCGC
>DASVWP010000097.1:0-13658 GCA_036393155.1 Solirubrobacterales bacterium
CGGGTGACCCCTCCCAAACACTCAAGCGAGGCTACGGCCGAGCGTTTTGGGAGGGGTCACCCGGCGCTCTCACACTTGAAGCTCCGCCTCGGCGTTCTTGACGATCTGCGTCTCCCCCTGAGCCGCCACCGTGTCGACCACGACCCGGCCCCCCTCGACCCCCTTGACCGTCCCCGAGACGACGATCTCCAGCTCGGGCATCCCCATCCCCCGGAACTGGACCGCCAGCCGCTTCAGCGACCGCGGATCGCCGCCGCCGACCGCTTCGGCGTTGGCGCGCGCGACCAGGCCCATCGAGTACAGGCCGTGGAGGATGTTGCGCGGCAGGCCGACCGCTTTGGCGAACTCGTCGTCGATGTGGATCGGGTTGAAGTCCCCGGAGGCGCCGGCGTAGCGGTGCGGCAGGTACTTGTCCGGAGTCACCTTCAGCTCGGGGATCGCGTCCCCGACGTTCCAGTCAGCCATTCTCATATCCCCCTGACGATGCAGGTCCAGGTGCCGCGCACCACCTGCGCGCCGTCCTGGTTCACCGAGTTGGTCTCGAACACGTAGAAGCCTTTGCCGTCTTTCTCCTCGATCGACAGGCACCTGGCCGTCGTCGTGATCTCGTCGCCCGAGCAGGCCGGCTCGTCCCACTCGAACTCCTGCGCCCCGTGGACCATCGCCGCGAAGTTCATCGCCACGTCCGGGTCGAACATCGCCGGACCGACGGCCGGGCTCGAGTAGACGACCGCGAACATCGGCGGCGCGACGACGTCGCGGAAGCCGGCCGCGCGGGCCGCCTCGACGTCGAAGTGCACCGGGTTCGCGATCCCCAGGGCATTCGCGTACTCCTTGATCTTCTCCCGGCCCACCTGGTAGGTGGTCGCCGGCCATTCCTTGCCTACCGCATCAGTTTTGATCGCCATGGCGCGCCACTCTAACTGGCCATGCAGCCAGTCGCCGGACGGGCGCTACTCGTCGATCTCCAGAACCGCCAGGAAGGCCTCCTGCGGCACTTCCACCCGCCCCACCGCCTTCATCCGTTTCTTCCCCGCTTTCTGCTTCTTCAGCAGCTTGTTCTTGCGGGTGACGTCGCCGCCGTAGAGCTTCGCGGTGACGTCCTTGCGCAGCGCCTTGACGGTCTCGCGGGCGAGGATGTTCGATCCCACCGCGGCCTGGACGGGGACGTCGAAGAGCTGCCGCGGGATCGTCTTCCGCAGCCGCCCCACGAGCCGCTTGCCCTGGTCGTAGGCGAACTCGCGGAAGACGATGATCGAGAGCGCGTCGACCTTCTCCCCGGCCAGCAGGATGTCGACCTTGACCAGGTCGGAGGGCCGGTTGCCGATCGGTTCGTAGTCCAGCGAGGCGTAGCCGCGGGTCGAGGACTTCAGGAGGTCGAAGAAGTCGAGGACGATTTCGGCCAGCGGCAGGTCGTAGCGGATCTGCACCCGCTGCGGGCTGAGGAAGTGCATGTCGACGTGGGTCCCGCGGCGCTGCTGGCAGAGCTCCATCACCGCCCCGACCTGCTCTTTCGGGCAGATGATCGTGGCGCGGATGTAGGGCTCCTCGATCGACTCCAGGGTGCTGGGGTCGGGCAGCTCGGTCGGGCTGCGGACCTCGACCTCGGCGCCGTTGGTCAGGTGCGCCACATAGCGGACGTTCGGCGTCGTCGCCAGCAGGTCGAGGTCATACTCGCGCTCCAGGCGCTCGCGCACGATCTCCATGTGCAGGAGGCCGAGGAAGCCGACGCGGAAGCCGAACCCGAGCGCCTCGGAGGTCTCAGGCTCCCAGGACAGCGCGGCGTCGTTGAGCGACAGCTTCTCCAGCGCGTCGCGCAGGTCCTCGTAGCGGTCGGTGTCGATCGGGAAGAGGCCGCAGAAGACCATCGGCCGCACCTCGCGGTAGCCCTCCAGCGGATCGCCGGCCGGGTTGGCCTGCGCGGTCAGCGTGTCGCCGACGCGCAGCTTGGTGACGTCCTTGATGCCGGTGATCAGGTAGCCGACGTCGCCGGCCTCCATCCCCTGCGCCCCGGTCATCGCCGGGCGGAAGAAGCCGAGGTCGTCGATGTCGGCCTGGGTCCCGTTCTGCATCGCGAGGATCCGCTCGCCCTTGCGGAAGGCGCCGTCGACCATCCGCACGTAGGCGATCACGCCGCGGTACTGGTCGAACTCGGAGTCGAAGATCAGGGCCCGCGGCGGCGCGCCGGGCTCGCCGGCCGGCGGCGGGATCCGCTCGACGATCGCCTCCAGGACCTCCGGCACCCCCTGGCCGGTCTTGGCCGAGATCCAGAGGGCTTCGGAGGGGTCGCCGCCCAGCAGGTCGGCGATCTCCTGGGCGACCCGCTCGGGCTCGGCGCCGGGCAGGTCGACCTTGTTGATCACCGGGATCAGCTCCAGGCCATTCTCGACCGCCAGGTAGGTGTTGGCGACGGTCTGCGCCTCGACTCCCTGGGCGGCGTCGACGACCAGCAGGGCGCCCTCGCAGGCGGCGAGGCTGCGCGAGACCTCGTAGGAGAAGTCGACGTGCCCGGGCGTGTCGATCAGGTGCAGGTGGTAGGTCTCACCGTCGGCGGCGGTGTACTCGACCCGCACCGCCTGGGCCTTGATCGTGATCCCGCGCTCGCGCTCGAGGTCCATCGAGTCGAGCAGCTGGGCCTGCATTTTTTTCGGGTCGACGGCGCCGGTCAGCTCGAGGATGCGATCGGCCAGGGTCGACTTGCCGTGGTCGATGTGGGCGATGATCGAGAAGTTGCGGATCTGCTCCATGGGCGGACGCAGTATGGCGAGTGGTGGCGCTCGGCCGGCGGGTCGCTCAGGGGCACGCCGAGGGAGGCAGGGGACCCTTCAGCCTGAAGACCACGGTCGGGGGCCGGCGGAGGACGACTTCCGCCTGCGGGCCTTCGGTCCAGCGGGCTTCGGGGGGGTAGGCCGGCTGGCCCGGCTCGATGCGGTCGCGACTGGCGACCACGTAGTCGTAGCGGCCTTCGTCGAGCAGGCGGCGCCACTGGCGACAGCCGGTCGCGGCCTCGAAGCCGCCGTGCGGCCGTTCGATGCCGACGTACTGGACGCGGTTGGAGAGGTCGGTGCCGAACAGTGGGTACTGGCGGGTCGCGGTGGTGGCGATACGGGCGCCGGAAACCCCGCTCGCCCACTTGAACGCGGCGTCCATCCCCTGACTGGTGAATTCCGGCTTCGCGTAGCGGTCGCGCAGGTAGTGGCGCTCCACCGGGTAGCCGACCGCGACGGCGACAAGGGCCACCGCGGCAATCGAGGCGAGGACGGCGCGGCGCGATCTGGCGATCGGGTCCTTTGTGGCGCTATCGGTGCCAAAGGGCCCGATCGCTCGCCAGCCGGGGCCGGCGGAGGCGAGGCGGCCGAGGCGCTCGCGCAGCACCGGCGCCGCGGGCAGCAGGGCGAGGCCGAGGACCAGCGCCGGCGCGAGGTAGCGGAGCCCCGATTCGAAGCCGCGCGGCATCCCCTCGGGGCCGGACGCCGAGGTCGGGGCGAGGAGCCAGGCGAGGGACGAGGCGAGGCCGACGAGGCCGGCGACGGCGAGCGCGGCGTCGGCGCGGCCCCGGCCCTCACCGGCCGCCGCGCGCCCGTGGCGGTTCGTGAGCAGAGAGAAAAGGGGAAGCGCCAGGCCGGTGAGCGCGGCAGCGCCCAGCAGCGGCCAGACGATCCAGAGGGCGTGATGGAGTCCGGGCAGGAACCAGTCCGACCAGACGGTGCCGTCGGTCAGGTAGCCGAAGACGCTGTGCGCTTCGCGACCGCCCAGGGCCTGTTCGGGCGCCGGCAGGGTGAGCGGGCCGAGATGGTGGATCCACGGCAGCGGATTGCCGCTCTGGACCAGGTTGCGCAGGTACCAGTAGCCGCCGCCGGCCAGGGCGGCGAGGCCGGCGGTGAGGAACGCGCGGAGGCGCCTGCCCGGCGGCGCTGCCAGCACCAACCCGAGGACCAGGACGGCGGCGGGCAGGAGGAAGTTGAGCTTGGTGCCGGCCGCGAGCCCGGCCGCCAGGCCGACCAGAGCCAATACCCCCCGTGAAGACGCACGCCGGGCGTTGAGGGCGACGGCCACCGCCGCCAGCAGGAAGAAGATCCCGACCAGGTCGTTGCGTGCCTCCCCCGCCTGGTCGGACAGAGCCGGCACGCTGAGCGCGATCGCGCCGAGGGCCAGCGACCAGGGCGCCACCCCGTAGGGCCGGCCAAGGCTCCAGCAGGCGACCAGGCAGCCGAGCAGCCAACCAAGGTTGAGCAGCGGCGAGAGCAGGTCGCGGCCGAAGGCGAGCATGCCGACGGCGTGCAGGAGTTCGCTGTTGGCGGGGTAGAACCAGGCAAGGAACTGGGGAGCGATGAAGTGCAGGTCGATCGTGTTGCCGGACTGGTAGAAGCCGGCGGCGAAGGTGCCGTGGTACCAGGTACTGTCGAAGCCGGTCATGCCGGTCATGAGCCGGGATTTGACTCCGACGGCGAAGTGGAGAAGGGCGATTGCCGCGATCACGAGGGCGATCAGGGTTGGGACCGGCGAGGGGCCGGGCGGTCGGCTAACCGGCGCTTCCTCCTCCGGCCCCTCGGAGAGCCCGAACCGCAGGGACAGACCCAGGGCGGCGACCAGGATCACGTAGGGGGCTGGCTTGAAGAGGGAGGTCGTGCCCAGGAGCTCGGCGGTCCAGAGGAGGAGGGCTATGGCGAGGACGGCGGTGGCAAGGTGGGCGGCCGCGCCTCGGAGGGTCGGGACGAGGCGGGAGCGGACGCGGGCCGCGCCCAGCCAGGCGAAGCCGATCAGGAGCAGGAGCTCCGCGCAGCCGAGCAGGTAGCGGGCGGGGTCGAGCATCAGCGGCGTCGCAGAAGAAGGCGCGTCATCTGCTCCAGCTCGGCGATCCGGAGGAGCTTGGCCATCGCCACGTAGGCGATGCCGCCGGCGGCAAGACCGCTGCCCAGGGAGATCATCTGGGAGACCGTGCTCCGCCCGAGCGCGCTGTCCAGGACGTGCCAGACGCCGTAGCCGACCGCCGCCAGCACCGCCGCGGCGATCGTGATCTGGATCGTGGTCGAGAGCAGGCGGCGCAGCTCGAGCCCGTTGAACTCACGCCGCAGCATCACCGCCTGGGCGACGACCGCCGCGGTCGTCCCGATCCCGGTCCCGGCGACAACGCCGCCGACCCCGAACGGCGCGTACAGCGCCAGCGCCGCCAGCGCCGAGACGAGGAGGTCGATGACCGCCAGCGCCGTCGCCCGCCACGGGCGCTGGATGCTGAAGAAGGTCCGCGTCTGCAGCAGGTAGAGGCCGTTGGTCGGCAGCGAGAAGGCGAACCAGAAGAGCGCCGTGGCGACCAGGGTGGTTTCCGCGGGGCCGAATTCACCGCGCTGGTAGACGAGGCGGATCATCGGTTCGGAGAGGACGAGGATCGCCGCCGCCGCCGGCACGAGGACGAAGAGGATCTGGCGCATGCCGTTCGCCAGGGTCCGCCGCAGGTCGTCGAACTGGCCCGCGTTGGCGAAGCGGGCCAGCGCCGGGAAGAGGACCGTCGCCACGGCGACCGAGAAGATCCCCTGCGGCAGCTGGTAGAGGCGGAACGCCTTGTCGATCGCCGCCGGCGCTTCTTCGGAGATCAGCCCGCCGAAGAAGCTGTTGATCAGGGCGTTGAAGTTGATCAGGCCGAGGCTGATCGTCACCGGCAGCATCAGCAGCAGCACCCGCCGCACCCCGGGGTGCCGCCAGTCGAAGGTGAAGCTGAACCGGTAGGGCGTGTGGCGCAGGTCCCAGGTCGGGATCAGCAGCTGGACGAGGGTGCCGATCAGGATCCCGATCGCGTAGGCGTAGATCCGGTCTTCGCCGTGGAAGAGCGGCTCGAGGACGACCAGGACGAGGATGATCGTCAGGTTCCAGAACAGCGGCGAGATCGCGAAGGCGCCGAAGCGGTCGTAGCTGTTGAGGACGCCGACGACGACGCCGCTGATCCCGAGCATGACCAGGATCGGGAACAGGACCTGGGAGAGCGTCACCGTCAGGTCGATGACGGCCTGGCTTTCGAAGTTCGGGATGAAGACCGGCATGATCACCGGCGCCAGCAGGATGAAGAGGGCGGTCAGCGAGCCCAGCACCATCGTCGCCAGCAGCAGCAGCGTGGAGGCCAGCCGGAAGGCCTCCTTGTAGCGCTTCTCACCGAGCAGTTCCGTGAAGACCGGGACGAAGGCCGGCTGCAGGGCGGCGTCCGCGAACAGGGCGCGGATCAGGTTGGGCACCTGGAAGGCGATCGTGAAGGCCGACATCGGGCCCTTGACGCCGAAGTAGCTGGCGGCGACGACTTCGCGGGCGAGGCCGGCGACGCGCGAGGCGCCGGTGGCGACCGAGAAGAAGGCGGTCGAGCGCGCGAGCCGCCCACTCTGACTGCCGGGGGCCGGCTGGGCGCCGAATTCCTCGCCCGGGTCGAAGGCCTCCGCGGTTCGGATCGCCACGTCGGCGTTGATCGCTCGATGGCCGTATTCCAGGGTTTCAGATGCCTTCGGCGTCGCCAAGCTTGGTGTCGGTTCCTCTTCAGATGGGAGCGGGAGCGCCTCAGTCGCTATAGTCGGCGGCCGCCCGGAGCTGGCAAGCGCCCGCGCGGGCTCTACGACATGGCCAACATAGCCTCACAGAAGAAGCGGATCCTACGCAGCGAGCGCGAGCGCACGGAGAACCGCCTGCTCACCAGCACGGTGAAGACCTACTTCCGCCGCCTCGAAAGCGCGGTCGAGTCGGGCGACGCCGAGGCGATCGCCACCGAGCAGCGCACCCTGGTCTCGAAGATCGACAAGGCCGTCCAGAAGGGCGCCCTGCACAGGAACACCGGCGCCCGCAAGAAGGCCAAAGCGGCTCGAATTGCCGCTGGCAGCGCCGCTTAGCGACGTAGTTCAGCCCGCGGCGCCCACCGCCATTTTGCGAATCGCCAGCGTCAGCGCCAGCGCGTCGCCGTAGTCGGCGCCGCCGCGGCACCACAGCTCAAGCTCGGCCAGGGCTTCGGTGGCCCGACGGAGATCGGCGAGGTCGGCGTCCCGGAGGCGGCGGACGAGCTGCTTGGCGGCGTAGGGGTGCATCTTCAGCGAGGACTCGACCTGCTTCGCCGGGATGCCCTCCTCCAGCTGTCCCGCGGCGGCGCAGGCGCCGCGCAGGCGCGAGGCGAGGCCGTAGACGAGGCCGGTGACGTTCTCGCCCTGCTCAATCAGCTGCTCTGCCAGGCGCAGGGCAGTGGCCGCATCGCGCTCGAGCAGCGCATCGGAGAGGGACCAGACGGCCGCCTCGGAGGTGTCGGCGACCATCTCGTCTAGGTCCGCGGCGCTGACCGCCCCGCCCTCCCCCGCCCACAGCGCGAGGCGGCGCAGCTCGTTGGCGAGGCGCAGCGGGTTGGCCCCCATCCGGTCGACGAGGACGCGGGCTGCGGCGGGCTCGAGCCGGAAACCGAGGCTTTGGGCTTCGGCGACGAGCGCCCGCGGCATGTCGCGGGCCTTCGGCGCCTCGAATTCGTGGATCTCACCCTTCGCCGCCTTCACCGCGGCCGTCAGCTTCGCCGGCGCCTTGGCGCGGGCGATCAGGACCAGCGTCAGGTCGGGCGGCAGCTCGCCGACCACCGCGGCGACGGCTTCCAGCTGACGATCGCGCCAGCGCTCGACGCCGTCGGCCAGCAGGTAGCGCCGCGAGTCCATCAGCGACATGGCCGGAATCGCGGCCAGCAGGGCCTCGTGGTCAGGCATGCCACGGCCCTCGGCAGGCTCGAAGATCTCCAGCGCCGCGGTCCCCCCCTCCCGTTCGGCGCGGCCGCGCAGGCGGGCCCTCGTGGCGTCGATTTTCGCCTCGTCGGTGCCGGCGATCAGGTAAAGGGGCTTCATCTCGGCCACGGGCCGAGTCTAGAGCGAGCGGTGGGACGGGTTGCCGGGCGGAGGGGCGGCGATGCCGCTCAGTGACCCCAGCCGTGGCCGTGCCCGGAGCCGTAGTGGCCGTGGCCCCAGTCGCCGGAGGGGGCTTCGGGTTCGACCGGCGCGGGCGGCGGCGCGGGCACCGGAGCGGGCGTCGTGCCCGTGGTCGGCGCGGGCGGCGCCGGCGGCGCGGGGGGCGAATAGTGGCGCGAGCCGTGACCGGCGTCGCCGGCGTGGTATCCGCCGCCGGAGCCGTAGCTGCTGCTCGATTCGTAGCCGGGCGCGGCGCTGTCCGTTGACCCGGAGTCCTTCGAGGACCCCTGGCCGTGGTCTTCGTTGCCGTAGGCGTGCCCGTGGCCATTCCCCTCCGCTTCGGGGTTGGCGCCCGAGGCGGTCGGTTCGGGGGTGCTGGGAGTGCTCGAAGCCGGGGTGGCAACCGGCGCCGGCGACGCGCTGGATTCACTGGGCGGCGCGGGGGTGGGCGTAGTCGGGGCCGGTGCGCTGGGAGTCGACGCGGTCGGAGCCGGCTGCGAGGAACCGCCGCCACCGGCCGTGGCCGGCGCAGGGGAAGCCGTCGGGGCGGCGACGAGGTGGGAGCCGGAGACTTTCGAGCGCTGGCCCGGGGCGCCCTGCGCGCCGTGACCGGCGCTGCCCGCGCGGCCGGTTCGAACCGTCGGCTGAAGGGCGGTTGCACCCGGGGCCGAGGCGGCGGCCGGCGCTCTCAGCGTCTGACCGCGGTGAAGGGTCTCCTGCCCCTGGCTCAGCGCCGGGACGGGCCCCGAGGAGAAAAGCGGGACGCCGGTCTGGGAAAACAGGGCGACCAGGCCAAGGCCCACCGCGGCAATCGCTCCGAGCAGGGCGAAGCTTGTGGTGCGGACTCGGTCGAGGAACCCGGCCCCGGCCAGGCTGGGCCTGGGCTGGAGCTCCGCGAATGCCTGTCCAATCTTCGAAAGCACCGGGTCGAGCATCGGCGATCGGAGCCACCGACAAGAGGAGACGAGCGCGATTCTCCCAGTTTCGATTCGGCCATTCGTTGAGATCTCGCCGGCAAACCGCGCAAAGAAGGGATTCAGCCCTTGGGCGCGACGGAGAAGCCTCGCCGCCAGACGTCGATCGAGACCGTGCCGTCGCGATCGGTGCGCAGGGTCCGGACGCGATGCCCCGCCAGGGTGGCCAGGGTGGACGGCGAGGGATGACCGTATGGGTTATCGGCACCCACCGAGATCACCGCCAGCCGTGGTCGAGCGCGAGCCAGCAGGCCGGCGAGGCCAGCGTCTTCGCTGCCGTGGTGGGCGACCTTGAGGACGTCCACGGGACCGGGGTCGATCGGGACGGAGGCGGCCTCGGCGTCCGCGGTGAGAAGCATCGTGAAGCGATGCCAGCGGGCGAGCAGCACGAGCGCCAGCTGGTTTGGGTCCGACCCCGGGGGCAGCGGACCGGCGAGCAGGGCCGGCGGCGGCCAGAGCACCTCCAGGCGCAGCGACCCCGAGCGCACGACCTGCCCCGCGGCGACCGGCTGAGGCCTCGCTCCGGCGGCGATCGCCTCCCGGAGGAGGTCGCGGCCGAGGCGGGCGTAGATCAGCCTGGCGGCCGGCAGCTGGCCGAACAGGTCTTCCAGGCCACCCACGTGGTCGGCCTGGTCGTGGGTGGCGACCACCGCGCCCAGCCGCTCGACTCCGGCATCCCCCAGCATCCTCGCGAGGTCGTCGCCGTGAGGCCCACCGTCCACGAGGACCGCCGCGGCGGCGGCGGGTTGGAGGAGAATCGCGTCCCCCTGGCCGACGTCGAGAACCTCCACCCGCAGGCCGGGGCTCGGCTCGGGGCGGCCCGAGGCGGGCCTCCCTGGCGGCCAGCGCGCCGCTCCGACGAACAGCGCGAGGATCGCCGCGGCGATCCACAGGCGCCTGCCGGCGCGAACGCGGCGGGTTCGCGCAAAGAGGAAGCAGGCTCCCACCGCGACCCCCAGGCCGAGGTAGGAGGCCAGCAGTCCGCCGAGGCCGAGATGGAGGTGGACCTCCGCCCAGCTCGCCGCCGCACACCAGGCGGCAACCTGCGCGACGTAGGCGAGCAGCAGCGCGTCGAGGCCGTTCAGCAGCTGGACGGGCAGGCCCGGCACCTGGGCGGCGGCCGCGCTCGCCATCCCCAGCCACATCGCCGGCGCCACGGCCGGCATCGCGAGGACGTTGGCGACAAGGGTCGTCGTCGAGAGGGTTTCGAAGTGATAGGCGATCAGCGGGGCCGTCGCCAGCGTCGCGGAGACGGTGACGGCGACGCCCTCGGCGAGGGCGCGGCGCCACCGACCGCGACCGAGACGGGCGGCGAGCGCCTCCCGCAGGGGCGAGGCGAGGAGGAGGATCCCGAGGACCGCGGCGAAGCTGAGCTGCCAGCCGACGTTGGCCGCGACGCCGGGGTCGATCGCCAGGGTCACCGCGAGCGCCAGCCCGAAGGCGTAGAGGCACGAGCTGCGCCGACCGGACAGGGTCGCCAGGAGCCCCACCGCGCCCATCACACCGGCCCGCTGGATCGACGGGCCGGCTCCGGCCAGCGGCACGTAGACGACGATCAGCCCGAGCACCCAGATCAGGCGCTCGCGCAGCGGGATTCCCAGCGCGGCGAGCACCGGCATCGCCAGCAGCGCCAGGAGGGTGACGTTCTCCCCCGAGACGGCGAGCAGGTGGCTCAGCCCGGCGCGGCGGAAGTTTTCGGTCGTCTGCGCGTCGACCCCTTCGTCCTCGCCGAGGACGAAGCCACGCGCCAGCGCCGCCTCCCGAGGCGGCATGCCGCGCCCGAGGCCGGCCTCCGCACGCGCGCGGATTTGCGCGGTGTGAGCCAGCGCCAGGACGACGAGAACGGCGATCGCGATCAAGACCGGCAGGGACGGGCGCGGCGAGCGCACGCTCAGGGCTGCAGGCGGGAGCGCAGCGCTTCCATCGTCGCCGGCCCGATCCCGGGCACCTGGTCAAGCTGCTCGACCGAGGAGAGGCCGCCGTGCTGTTCGCGGAACTCGACGATGTCCTGCGCGGTGACCGGGCCGATCCCGTCGATCGTGTCGAGCTGCTCGACCGTCGCGGTTCCGAGGCTGATCGGCGCTTCTTCGCCGGCCCCGGTGGCGGCCGCGGATGCCACGCCGCGCCCTGGCACCACCACCTGCTGCCCGTCGGTCAGCCTGGCCGCGAGGTTGACCGCTTCGAGCTCCGCCTTCGGCGCCGCGCCGCCGGCCCGCTTGACGGCATCGTCGACGCGGCTGCCGGCGGGCATCCGGTAGACCCCGGGCCGTGCCACCGCCCCGGTGACGTCGACGACGACGTCGCCCGCCTGGCCGCTGACCGTGAAGCCGCCAGAGGGACCGGATGAAGCTGACGACGCCCCACCCGCCGCGTCCGCATAGGACGCCCCGGCGCCACCCTCACCGCGAATCGCCCGTGCCCCGACCAGCAGCAGCGCCACCGCAACGGCGCCATAGACCACCACCTGCGATCGGCTCAGCTCGGGCACGCCGGCGATCCTGCCCCGCCCCGCCGCACAAGTGGCGCGCTAAATCAAAAAGATGTGTGCCTCAAACCTCTCTGAGGTGTCAGAGGCGCCGCCCTGGCGCCTCAGAGTTCGTCGTCGTCGTCGTAGTCGTAACCCGCTACCTCGGCCAGCTGGTCGCTGAACAGCTCGGCGGCGGCGACGGGGGGTGACTGGATCGAGATGCAGGCGAGCTCGTCGCTGCCTTCGTTGCCGATCGAGTGATCGGTGGCCGGCGGCACGAGGATCAGGTCGCCCTCGCTGACCTCCTGGGTGTCGCCGGCGACCGACATCGAGCCGGAGCCGCGGACGACCACGTAGGCCTGCTCGGCCTCCTCGTGCGAGCGCAGCGTCTGCCGCGTCCCGGCCGGGACGACGACCCAGGTGACCGACAGGTTGCGGGACCCGAGTTCGCCCGCGTCCATGAGGACGTGGGTGCGCAGCCGGTGCCATTCTTCGACTGGGGCTTGCTCAAGGCGCCTGACGAGCATCGGCGCGCTTTCTACCAGAACCGGGTGCGCACGGACAACGACACCCCTAGCGAACGACCAGATTGACGAGCTTGCCCGGCACCACGATCTCCTTTACGAGCTCCTTGCCGTCGAGGTGGCGGATCACCTTCTCGCTCTGGCGGGCCAGCGCCAGCAGCTCCTCGCGGGAGGCCTCGGAGGGCGCCTCGATGCGGTCGCGCAGCTTGCCGTTCACCTGCACCACCAGCGTCACCGTGTCGCTGGTCAGCAGCTCGGGGTCGGCGAGGGGCCAGGGCTGCTCCCAGACCCGCGAGCCGGTCAGCCGCTCGTAGACCTCGGCCCCGAGGTGCGGGGCGAAGGGGAAGATCAGCGAGGCCGCGGTGCTGGTGGCGAAGCGCACCGACGCCGCCCCGTCGGGGTCGCCGTACAGGCTGTCCTTGAGCCGGTAGGCGTCGTTGAGGAGCTCCATCACCGCGGAGATCACGGTGTTGAACTGGAAGCCGCGCTGGAAGTCCCGGGTCGTCTTGTCGATCGCCCAGTGGGCCTTGGCGAGCAGCTCGCGGGCCGCGCCCTGGGCGGCCGGGCTCGGCTCGCCGTCCCCGGTCCGCTCCTCAACCTCCCCGCAGAGGCGCCAGAGGCGGGAGAGGAAGCGGTTGACCCCCTCCACCCCCTCGTCGGTCCAGTCGCCGCCGCGCTCGGGCGGGCCCATGAAGCAGACGTAGGTGCGGGCGGTGTCGGCGCCGTAGCGCTCGACGTAGTCGCCTGGGCTGACCACGTTGCCCTTCGACTTCGACATCTTGGCCCCGTCGCGGGTGATCATCCCCTGCGTGAAGAGGTTGGCGAACGGCTCCTGGACGTCCAGCTCGCCGACGTCGGCCAGCGCCTTGGTGAAGAACCGCGCGTACATCAGGTGCAGGATCGCGTGCTCGACGCCGCCGATGTACTGGTCGACCGGCAGCCAGTGGGCGGCCGCGGCGCGATCCCATGGAGCCTCGTCGTTGCGCGGGTCGAGGTAGCGGATGAAGTACCAGGAGGAGTCGACGAAGGTGTCCATCGTGTCGGTCTCGCGGCGCGCCGGGCCGCCGCAAAGCGGGCAGGTGGTGGCGACCCACTCCTCGGCCGCCGCCAGCGGGCTCTTGCCCTGCGGGGCGTAGTCCTCGATCTCCGGCAGCTCGACCGGCAACTGGTCGTCGGGCACCGGGACGATCGCCGGCGCGCCGTCAGAGCCGCAGGCCTCGCAATAGACGATCGGGATCGGGGCGCCCCAGTAGCGCTGGCGGGAGACCAGCCAGTCGCGGAGGCGGTAGTTGACGGCCTCCTTGCCGCGGCCCTCCGAGCGCAGCCACTCGACGATCTCGGCGTAGGCCTCGCGGTTGTGGGTGCCGTCGAAGCGGCCCGAGTTGGTCATCTGGCCGTCGCCGGGATAGGGCAGGCCGAGCCCGTCGCGGGCGACCTCGGGGTCCTCTCCCTCGATCACGCGGACGACCGGCAGCCCGAACGCCTGGGCGAATTCGTAGTCGCGGGTGTCGTGACCCGGAACCGCCATGATCGCGCCGGTCCCGTACTCCATCAGCACGTAGTCGCTCACGAATATCGGGATCTGTTCGCCGTTGACCGGGTTGGTCACGGTGCGACCGAGAGGTACGCCCGTCTTCGGCTGGTCCGTCGCGTCCCGAACCTCGGGCGATTCGGTCAGCGCGCGATTGACATACCGGTGGATCTCTTGCTCGTGTCGAATGCCCGCGGCCAGCCGGAACACGTCGGGGTGCTCGGGCGCCAGGACGAAGAAGGTGGCGCCGAACAGGGT
>DASVWP010000098.1:0-26063 GCA_036393155.1 Solirubrobacterales bacterium
GACCGCTGCCCGCAGCAGCGGGGCCGCGGCGAGGCGACGCTGCTCGACGGGCTGGCGCTCGGGATCGCCCAGGCCGCCGCCCTCGCCCCGGGCGTCTCGCGCAACGGCATCACCCTGGCGGCGGCGCGCTGGCGGCGCTTCTCGCGCGCGCAGGCGAACCTGCTCTCGCGGACGGTCGCCCTGCCGATCATCGTCGGCGCCACCGCCCTCAAGGGCACCCGCCTGGCCCGCCGCGGCACCACGCCCGAGCTGCGCCGCTCGCTGGCCCTCGGGGTCGGCGCCTCGTTCGGCTCCACCCTCGCCTCCCAGCGGCTGATCGGGCTGGTCGAGCGCGACCGGGCGCTTTGGCCCTACGCCGCCTACCGGGTGGGCCTGGCGAGCCTCGTCCTGGCGAAACTCCGCCAGAAGCGGTAATCCAAGTTCTGGACAAATTTGGGATTTGATTTGGATTTCAAATGCATGTGATGCCCGCCCCTTCGGTGGCCGAGCTGATGAAAGAGCTTGGAGACCGTGGGGTGATGACCGCCCTCAGCGCGCCGGCAGACGATCGCGCGCGCAGCGAGTACCTCCACTGGGACAAGTTGCGCCATCTGGACCCGCCCGAAGGCCTCACGGCGAAGCTTTGGTGGCTGAAGATCAAGCTGGCGCGGACCGACGAGTGGCGGCGCCTGCCGCTTCGCGACCGCAACGGGCTTGCCCTCGGGTACACCTTGCCCGACCTGGTGCTCCGCAGTCTGCACCGGATCGATCATTACGGCAGCGGCGCGGGTGCTCAACCCGATGCCTTGGCCTCTGATCGCGAGGCCAAACAGCGCTTCGTCGTCAACTCCCAGATGGAGGAGGCGATTCGCTCCAGCCAGCTGGAGGGCGCGAGCACCTCACGGGACATCGGCAAGGAATTGCTGCGGAGCCGGCGCCGGCCACTCGACCGGGGCGAGCAGATGATCGCGAACAACTATGAGGCGCTCGAGTTCATGCGCGAAGGCATCGGCGACGAGCTCCGGCCGGAATCGGTCCTCGAACTGCACAGGTTCGTTACCAAGGGGACGCTCGACGATCCCGCTGGCGCTGGCCGACTGCAGCGGCCCGGCGAAGAGCGCGCGGCCGTGCACGACCGTGGCGGCAGCATCGTCTACCGACCGCCTCCGGCCGAGCAGTTACCGGAGCGCCTGCAGTTGCTCTGCGAGTTCGCCAATGCCGGCGATGACGCTGAGCCGTTCGTGCACCCGGTGCTGCGCGCGGTGCTGCTGCATTTCTGGCTCGCCTACGACCACCCATTCATCGACGGAAACGGGCGCACGGCACGAATTCTTTTCTTCTGGGCGATGCGGCGGCGGGGCTACTGGTTCGCGGAGCAGCTATCGATCTCGAAACTGATCCGCGAGGCGCAGGGGCAGTACAACCGGGCGTTCCTCGAAACCGAGAGCGACGGCGGCGACACCACGTATTTCCTGCTGCAGCAGCTGTCGGTCATCGAAAGGGCGATCGCGGACTTCGATCGCTACGCGGAGCGCAAGCTGAACGAACAGGAGCGGCTGAAGCGCCTGCTCCACGATGTGGAGGGAATCAACGGCCGGCAGCTCGTGCTCCTCACCCATGCCCTCAAGCACCCCGACCACACGTATACCTTTGCCGGCCACGCGCGCAGCAACCGCGTCACCCACGAGACGGCCCGCGCCGATCTCGGTGGGCTCGCTGAGCGCGGACTCCTGGTCAAACGGCGGCGTAGCCGCATCTACGCCTTCGAACCCGCGGCCGACCTGCCGCGGCGCCTGAAAGAATCGGCCCGGTGAGCGACGCCTACGCCAAAGCCGGAGTCGACCAGGGGGCGGCCGACTCCGCAGTCGCCGGCCTGGTCCGGGCGCTCGGTGCGATCAACCTCGGCCGGCCCTCGGCGCAGGTGCCGCTGCCCGGCCACTACGCGAGCGTGATCCGGATCGACGAGCGGACCGGGATCGCCCTCTCCACGGACGGGGTCGGCACCAAGCTCGCGATCGCCGAGCGGCTGGGGCGCTTCGACACCGTTGGGATCGACTGCGTGGCGATGAACGTCAACGACGTGATCTGCGTCGGCGCCGAGCCGCTGGCGATGCTCGACTACATCGCGATCGAGCGGGCCGAGCCGCGGGTCTGCGAGGAAATCGGCGTCGGCCTGGCGCGCGGCGCCGAGCTGGCCGGGATCGAGATCCCGGGTGGCGAGCTCGCCCAGCTGGGCGAGCTGGTCCGGGGGGTCGACGTCTCGGGAGCCTGCTTCGGGACCGTCGCGCTCGACGCGATCGTCGACGGCTCCGCCGTCGAGCCCGGCGACGTCGTGCTCGGCCTTCCCTCCTCGGGCCTGCACTCCAACGGCTACACGCTCGCCCGCGCCGCCCTCGCCGGGATCGACCTCGACGAGGACCCGGAAGGCCGCCTCGGCCGGCCGCTCGGCGAGGCGCTGCTGGAGCCGACCGAGATCTACGTCAAGCCGGTGGTCGAGCTGCTGCGCTCCGAGGTCGCCGTCCACGGCCTCGCCCACATCACCTCCGGCGGCACCGGCAACCTGCTGCGTCTCGCCGCCGAGGTGGGCTACGAGATCGACGCGCCGCTGCCGGTCCAGCCGATCTTCGAGCTGATCCGGGAGCGCGGCGAGGTCTCCGCGGAGGAGATGCACGAGGTCTTCAACATGGGATGCGGGTTCTGCCTCATCGTCCCAGCCGCGCGGGAGCAGCAGGCGGTGGAGATGCTGCGACCGCACCACCCGGCGGCTCGGCGAATCGGGCGAGTCGTCGCGGGTCCGCGGCGAGTCGAGCGGGCCTGAGCTGACGGCCGACGCGTCGGCGCCCGGGCAGAGCATTGAGCCAGCGGCGCCGTCGCCGGCTCGACCACTGACGCTGAAAGGCGCTCACCGCCACCGGGTCGAGCTGGCTCCCGGAGACCTCCTCGAGCACGGCCAGCGCCTCGGCCTCCGTATGGGCGCCGCGGTAAGGACGGGTGGAGGTGAGGGCATCGAAGGTGTCGGCGACGGCGACCAGGCGGGCGCCGAGCGGGATCTCCTCGCCCCGCAGGCCGGCCGGGTAACCCCCGCCGTCGAGGCGCTCGTGGTGGTGGAGAACGATCTCGGTCAGCGCCGGGTCGCCGAGCGGGCGCACCATCAGAGCCCCGACTTCGGCATGGCGCTTGACCACCGACATCTCCTCCGGGCTCAGCGCCGAGGCCTTGTCGAGGATCGTTTTCGGCGTGAAGGTTTTGCCGATGTCGTGGAGCAGCCCGGCGTGGTGGATCCGGGTCACCTCCTCCTCCGGCAGGCCGAGTTCGCGGGCGATCGCCGCCGCCTGGGAGGGGACCCGCTGCGAGTGGCCGTAGATTCCGGGGTCCCGGCGGCGCAGGATGACGGCGAGGTCGTGCGGCGAGGCGGTGGTGTTGGTGGAAGCGCTGTACATGGTCCCTGGCGCTCCCGCGAACCGGCCTGTTTGTACCACAGAGCACTTGTTTGCGAAAGGGTCCGTACCGATATGGGGACCATCCGTCCGCTCGCGGCCTACCCGCTATGGCTGATGCCAGATCGTCCCGGTCAGCGCCCGCACCGGCCGCAGGCGGTGCTCGGCGGCGAGCCGCCACAGCTCGGCGCAGGTCGGCGGCCCCGCGGTCTGGCTCAGCACCTCGGCCTCGCGGGTGGCCAGCGCGCCGAAACGCTCGACCGCCTCCAGCGGGGGCAGCGGGCCCTCGTTGACCTGGCGGGCCCCGGCGGCGAGGGCGGCCTCGCGGTAGGCCTCCAGCGGCTGCCAGCCCCAGACCCCGTGCCGCGCGCCGTCCTCGCCGATGAAGACCAGCGAGGGAAAGGAGAGCCGCTCGCGGCCCTCCGTGTGGCTGAGCTTGTTCGCCGCCCGGGCCTCCGGGGGGATCTCGCGGACCTCGTCGAGGTGATCGCTCAGCGCCTCCACCGCGGCGTGGGAGCCGAGCGCGAGCTCGAAGCGCTGCACGTCGAGCCCGGCCGCGCGCGCCTCGCCAAGGAGGGCACTCGGGTTGTCGAGCTTCAGGCGCTCGCAGATCAGCCCTTCCCGGAGCCGGCGCAGGTAGCGGTAGCCGGCCTCCCAGCCCTGCTCGCTGGCCGCCTCTACGGCGATGCAGGCCGGGTAGGTACTGGAGATGGGATTCTCCGTCCAAAGCCGCGGGTCGCACGGCATGCCGGTTTCACCGGCTACGTTGAGCCAGTGAGACATCAGGTCGGCATAGCAGTCGGGCCCGGACCCGATCGACCCCTCCTCGTCGCGGTACTCGCGGCCGTAGCGGCGCGCCAGGCCGCCCATCACCCAGGCGAACTCGAGCTCGCCGTCGAACTCCCAGATCAGCCGTCGCAGCGCCGGCTCGGCACCCCAGGACCAGATGCAGGCGGGATCGGTGGCGTAGCGAACCTGTACCAACTTGCCGTCCACTCTATTGAGACCTCTCCCCCGGCCTCATAACGTTATGCCTGCAAATTGACCGACCGCGCGCCCACCTCCTCGAAAATGATCGGCACGGTGCTGTCCGGCCGCTACCGGCTGGAGGCGAAGCTCGGCAGCGGCGGGATGTCGACCGTCTACCTGGCGCGCGACACCACGCTCGACCGCCCCGTCGCGGTCAAGGTGATGCACCGCGAGATGTCCGAGCAGGCCGACCAGCTCGAGCGCTTCCGCCAGGAGGCGCGCGCCGTCGCCAAGCTCTCCCATCCCAACGTCGTCTCGGTGATCGACGCCGGCGAGGACGGCGGCCACCCCTACATCGTCTTCGAGTACGTCGAAGGGGAGACGCTGAAGCAGCGGATCAACCGGGTCGGCGCGCTCGACCCCCAGGAGGCTCTCGCCTACGCGATCGAGATCGGCCGCGGCCTCACGGTCGCCCACGCCCGCCGCATGGTCCACCGCGACATCAAGCCCCAGAACGTCCTCATCGACTCCGAGGGCCGGGCGAAGCTGACCGACTTCGGGATCTCCCGCCAGCTCGAGCAGGACGGGATGACGGCGACCGGCCGCGTCCTCGGCACCACCGACTACGTCGCGCCCGAGCAGGCGATGGGGCATGGCGTCGACCAGCGCTCCGACGTCTACTCGCTCGGGGTCGTCCTCTACGAGATGCTGATCGGGCAGGTGCCCTTCCACGCCGACAGCCAGGTCGGGGTGGCGATGAAGCACGTCAACGAAGAGCTGCCCGACGTGCAGCAGCGCCGGCCGGAGATCTCCGCGGCGGCAGCTTTGGTCGTCGAGCGGGCGACCGCCAAGGACCCGGCCGAGCGCTACCAGGACGTCGCCGAGATGATCGACGACCTCGAGACCGCGCTGGAGGTCGAGGCGGCGCGGGCCGGCACCACGACCGGCGAGGCGACCAGCATCCTCGAGGCGGTGCCGCCGGCGGAGCGCAAGCTGGCGGGCCGATCGCGCTGGCCGTGGGCCGCGGTGGCGCTGCTGGCGCTGGTCGGGGCCGGGGCGATCGCCGCGGTCATCCTGATCTGCGGGGGCGGGGCGCCGGGCGGGGGCGGGGGCGCGCTGAGCGACAAGGGGTCGCAGATCCCGATTGCCTCGGCGACCGATTACGACCCGCAGGGCGACCAGCAGGAGGACCCGGAAAAAGTCGGACTCGCCGTCGACGGCAGCCTCAGCACCGCGTGGAGCACCGAGCACTACGACACCGAAACCTTCGCCGGCACCAAGACCGGCCCCGACCCCGGCGTCGGCCTCTACGTGACGACCAAGTCCCCCGCCAAGGCGAGCGAAATGATCATCCACACCCCCACCCCCGGCTGGGCGGGAGAAGTCTTCGCCACCGCCTCCGAACCGCCCGAAACGCTGGCCGAATGGGGCGAACCGGTCGGCGAGATCCCCAACGCCAAGAGCGTCGAAGAAGTCGAACTGCACCTAGGCGCCCCGGCGAAGTACTTCCTGATCTGGTTCAACAAGGCCTCCCCGGCACGCGACCAGGAAGGTCGCTACCAGGTCGAAATCAGCGACGTGAAGCTGATCGAATGATCAGGGGTGATGGCCGCCCCGCGAACGGCCGCATCTGCCGAGCAGCCGGGGCCTCGTCAGCGACCCCTTGCCGTTGTGGCCGACCATCTTCACCAGCGCTCTCGTCGGGTGGGCGCAGAGGTTGCTGCTGTTCCTGAGCAGCCCCCTCTTCCCGCCCCTCATGTCGAGGACGAACCGGCTCACCGGAGCGTCGGGGACCACCGAGAAGGTAGTGCGGATCCCCTGGTTGTGAGAGTCGATTCGGCCGACCAGGGTGATCTCGAACTGACCCCGCAGGTCGGCCACGAGGTCCGGGATTCCGTGACTGGACGAGCGCAGGTAGACCGGGCCCCGCAGGGGCTTGTCGAGCAGCGGCGTGGTCGCCTTCGCGTATCCGTAGATCGAGCCCGGCGGGCAGGCATGTTCGGCGAACTGGACGCGGGTGCAGACCGTTTCGATGTGTTCCTCCGCCAGGAACTCGGCATGGGGCAGCGAAACGACCGTCCGCGCGATGTTGGCTTCGCCGGGACGGGTCCGCAGGACTGCATGCAGGGCGGGGTACTGAGCGCGGCGCATGCTGCCCTTCAGGCGGAGCGCCAGGCGCGGCCGGAAGCGCAGATGGCGACAGCCGCCGACCTGGAACGGGGTGGCCAGGGAGGCGGCCACCCCGCCCGGCGCGAACACGTCGGCATTGACAGCCATGCGGTCGCAGCTGGTGGGGTTGAGCGTCGTTTCAGGCCTGTCCATGCGGAACCTGATGTCCCGGGTGCGCACCAGGACGCCGTGGACGATGCTCGGCAGCGGGTCTGAGACCACCTTGACCTGGGCCGTCACCGGGTCGATCTGGATCCCCGCCCGGACGACGACGTTGCCGAAGTCGAACGGACCGACGACTGCCGGCACGACGATGGCCAGGGAGAGCGGGGCGCCCGCGTAGGGCCCGGCCAGGTAGACCTGGCCGGGGAAGAACGCCGGCGACGAGCCCGATCCGACCCCGACGTTCACCGTCCCCACGCGGCTTTGGGCCGGGCACGAGGGGTCGGCGAGCTGGGCGCGACCGGTGCCTTCCGCCGCCGAGATGCCGGCGATGACGGCCTCCGGGCAGTACGGGATGCCGGCGATCTTCGCCGTCAGACCAGGCGGCAGGGCGGTTTCCAGGCGCGAGATCTCCTGGTCCTGATCCTGCCTGCTGACCCGCAGCAGGAAGGGCGAGAAGGCGCCGGCGGTCGGGGCGACGGTGCCGGCGGTCATGGCGGGCGCGAAGGAGCCGCTGCCCGCGGAGCTCGGGCAGGCGCTCCCGCTGGCCCCTTCGGTCACTTCGAGGTTGTGTTCGATCGTCACCGTCCTGTCCGGCTGCGCCCAGGAGGTCAGCTGCATCCGCACCGGCTGGGGGCCGCAGGTGGGAGCGCTGACCAGCGGCGCCCCTTCCCCACTTCGCAGCTGGATCGAGACGTCTTCGAAGGGCAGCTGCGGCAGGTCTTCGAAGCTGGCGGTGATCTGACCGGTCGAGCCGTTCAGATCCAGGCGGCCCGGGACCTTGACCAGCACGCCGCGTTCTTCGGTGTCGTGCAGGGACATGTAGACGGCGAGCGGAGCGCCGAACGGGTTGGCGCCCTGCTGCGCCATGTAGAGGGAGCCTTCGACCGGCTCGGAAAGCATCGGCGTGCGCAGGGAAACGCTGCCGATCCGCGAGGCCGCCGGGCAGCCGACCGGTTCGGAGTTACCGAGCCCGATCTGCGCTTCCGAGCAGCCTTCCAGCCCGGCGGCGAAGCCCGGCGAAACCGTCATCCCTTCCGGCAGCGTCAGTCGCACGCTCTTCACCGGCGGCGTCGCCTGGTCGTTCGCTTCCATGTCCTGCGGCACGTGCAGATCGACGTTCAGGCCCGTGGGCGAATTCGCCCGCCTCGCCGTGCCCGCGACTTCGGCCGACGGTTCAAAGGCGGGCTTTTCGCATTCCGTGCTTTCGCCGAGCGGATAGTCGATCTCCGGCCCGAAGACCCCCCGTTCCTGCCAGGAGTCGTAGTTGCTGATCTTCAGCGTCTGTTCGACGCCACACTGGGACGGGAGGGAGAGGAACGGCTTCGGGGGAACGCCGGCGGAGCATTCGCTGGAGGTATTCCCATGGAATCCCGGGCAGCGCTCCGAGTCGTGGCTCGGGTCCGCGGGGATCCCCCACAGCGTCATCTTCTGGAAGAAGACCGGGAGCGTCTCGTTGGCTCCCGAGACCGTGGACTTGAGCGCGTATCCGTGGGCCGGGTCGAGCGAGACCCGGACGTGGATCGGGTTGTTGGCAATCTGAAAGGCCAGGTCGCTGACCACGCCCTTCGGATGGACCATGTTGTAGATCGGCGCGACCTGCTGCGTGAAGGTGGTGTCGTTGAGTACCGAGACCGGGAGCGTCGTCGCACTGACGACGCCGACCTCACTCGAGACCGGGCAGTTTTCGGACGTCAGCTGGTCCGGCCTGCATTCCCCGACCGAGGTCGGATAGCCGGCGAAGCCGGGCGGAAACCCCACCTGGATGTCGCGAAGGTTGGCCGACGGGACCTTGGCTTCAGGAGAGCCCGTGATCGGTTCGGCGATCGAGTTGAGGTCGAACCCGACCGTCAGCAGATCCGGATGTCCGCCAGAAGGCTGAAATGGCGTAAGGCCGTCTTCCTGCGTGAAGCCGGCTTCCACGCTTCCCGGCACGATGCCAAAAGGAGCTGGTTGGCTGCTTATCTGGGTCGGCTCGACAGCGCTGACCGGCGCTGCGCCGCCGCCCGAGAGCGTGGCTTCCGTAACCGCCGTACCGCTGGCTGCCGGGTCGACGGTGACAGCCACGACGAGGCCCGCAGCGATCGTATGACGGGGTACCGAGGTCGTGGTCGTGCAAGTGATCGTCGCATCGCCCGGACTGCCCGGACAGGACCAAGTGGCATTGAACGAGTCGGTTTCCGCCTGACGCACTTCACGGCGAGTCAGACCTGGAGCCAGCGTCACCGTCAAAGTGATCGGCCCGCTGCTGGCGCCCTGGCCAACGTTTTCGATGCTGAACCAGTACTCAGGTGAGCTGGGGCCGCTTGCGCCTGGGGGGAAGTTCGTCTCGTTGTGGTGAATTCCGAGGTTCCAGATCGGAGCTGGGGAGGCCGCTGCGAGGCCCTCAGAGCTGAGCCAGGCAACCGCGGCGATCGCGACGGCGAGCGTGGAGATGATTCGGCGCAGGGTCATCGGCTGGTCCTCCGGCTCTGGGTCGGGTGGGATCTGTGCTTGGCAGAGTGGTGTCGCCGGTGCCTTCTATGACGGTGGCGCCTATGGCGGCTGTCCCGCTTGTGAAAGCGCGGCTTGGGAGTGCCAGGGCCGCTGAATTCTGCGGAGCCTGGAGTACTACCTGGGGGGGGTGGCGAGGCTTCTACCGGGGGTTGGGAGCAGGGTTCACCGCTGCATCCGGCGCTAGACGAGGAGGATGGGAATCCACCCCCGATCCGAGCGTCATAGAGGCGCGAGAAGTTGTCCACAGCTTCGGAGGTGAGGTGCTCGGGCACAGTGAAGAAGAGGTCACGACCGCTCGGAGTGATCCCGCTGACCTGGGGGGCACTGACGGTTTCCTTCCCTGCCCATTGCGTCTGGCCGTCCGTGACCAGCAATAGCTGTCCGTCTCTCCACTCGTAGACGTCGTACCCCGCCGGCGGTTCCTGCGAGCCGGACGCGGTGTTGTGGTCGGCGGCGACGAGCGGGGACGGGGTGACGAAAGCGAAATCACCCGCCGCGTCGAGGGGCGTGAGATTTGGCCCCGCCTGCTTGGAGAAGCCGAGGACACTTGACGGCGTCTCCCCCGCTGGTTCTCCCCCGCCCTGCGGACAAGACACGCAGCTCAGAGACCGGTCGCTGTCGTCATATCGGTAGTACTGGAGGGTGCCCCCGTTGTTGGTCCCGTTCAGCGGATTGAGAGCAGCCGAATCCGAGCGAAAGATGATCACCGAGCCGTTCGGGCTCATTGCCTCGCCCGACGAGGCGACATCCCCGAGGTGGGAGGTGGAGGTTGCCGGCGCGATGTAGCGGAGATTTCGGCTACCCACGTCGACCCGGTAGAAGCCGGGAGTGGCAGCACCGGGCATCAGGCGGTTCGGCGATTCGAAATAGACCCGCGAGCCATTGGCAGCGACCGCGATCGTGCGGTTCGCTTCCCGGCGTCCGGTCGGAACGTCCGCTTCCACGCCTCCGGGGAAGCAGGTGACGCATTCAAGCGCACCGCTTTCGATGGCGTACCGGTAGACATCCCGCCCGTGGCCTTCGTTGAGGCTGCAGCCGCTGACAGCGGTGTCTTCGCTCACGAGCCTGCTCTGGGTGAGGAAGAAGACGGAGTCGCCGGTCGCTTTGATGAATTCGGCTGCGCAGCGAGGTCCGGATACCGGCGGCCTGGAAATGAGCGTGGTTTCGTTTGCTTCTAGGTCTCGCAGGTAGAGCTGGGAGAGTTCGTTGCATTCATCTCCTTCACTCGGAAAGACGAGCCAAGAGCCATTGGGTGCGACCCAGTTAGCCACACGGAGGGGAGCGTTTTCAGGTAGCCAGCGGCTACTGTTCCCCGGACCCATCACCCCACAGGCAGGGACGGTGTTCCCAGGTAGCAGGCTGACCATCGTTGGACTCCCCGACGTCACGTCGTAGAGGTCCGGGTTGGGTCCGGCCGGATGAGCGGGATCGGGTGAGCCGCTGAGTTCCATGATCAGCCGCGAAGCATCGGCAGACGCCTCGTAGAGCTTGCGGTACGCCCGCCCCGGTTCGTAAAGCTTTTCGCTCCCAGCACCCCAGTTCACCTTGAACGACGTCACGGCCCCCGTCACTCCGCTCCCGTTCAAAAGCATGACCGTGGAGAGATCGGACGCAGCCAGGGGGGGCAGCCAGACATTCCCTGCGAGGTCAGCCCGGGGGGGCAGCTCGTTGACGTTCTTCCACCCGCTCGGCGTGCGTTCGGCGAGTACCTGGGTAGTGTTGGTCCCGGTTTCGGTTTCGGAGGTCCCCCCGTTGACCTGATACACGATCCGTTCCCCACTGTCGGAGATCGCGGTCGCCATTTCCACGGGATTCCCGTTGGTATCAGGAGGGTTCACCTGCTCCCAGCCACGGTCGCTTCCTCGGGGGCCGGGGTAAGGCGCGGGGGCGGGCGGGGCATCGCTGGCCCGCGTGGTGACGGTCATATCCGAGCCGTCGCTGGGTCCCCCAACATTCCCGTTGTCCGCCACCACGCGGTAGTGGTAGGTGGTGCCAGGTTCGAGGCCAGAGATTGCTTCGGTGACCAAGACGTATTCGCTGCCGGATCCTGCGGGCTGCGCAGGCGTCGACTGGCAGGAACTGCTGGCGCAGGGTCCTTCCGTGCCGTATTCGAAGTGATAGGTCGTCGCGGCACCTGCGGGAAGGACGCGGCCTTCGAGGGCGGCGGTCGTCGCCGTGCGTACGGGCGAGCCGGTCGTTTCGGCGGACGGGGGCGATGCGGTCGTGAAGACTTCATCTCCACCGGTGGCGCTGCCACTTCCATTGGTCGCGCGAAGGCGATAGTGGTATTTGGTCCCAGGCTGAAGACCCGTGAGCACGGTCGATACCGGAGCCGGAGCTGATCCTTCCCCTGCGTTGCCGGGCGAAGCCGGGACCGCATTGCCGTACGCGGTGGTCGTGCCGTATTCGAACTGCCAGGTCGTCGCTTCTTCCTTGGGATCCACCGTGCCGTGAAGCGTTGCTTCGGTATTGGCAATGGCGGTTGCGCCTTCCGTGATGACCGCGGGGGCTTCGCCGTAGACAAGCGGCCCGAAGACTTCCAGGTGAGCGGTCCCGCTGCGAGCCACGTAGACATTGCCGGAGGTGCCGTTGATCGCGACGCCGAGGACGGTGAAGGTGCTGGAGGTCTGGATCGTCGAGACGAGCGTCGCCGAAGAGGCGCCCGAGGCGTCGTACTCCTTGACGACTTCGCCGGTCGCCACGTAGACGTGCCCGGTCCCCGGATCGACCGAGGAGGTCGTGTTGGAGCCCGAAGCGACGACGTAGTCCTGGACCCCGGTTGAGGCGTTGAATTTGGTCACCGGGCCGCCCCTGGTGTCGACGAAGAGCGAGCCGGCGGTAGCGCCGGCGCCCGCAGCCAGGGTGCAGGGTTCGGTGGCGGCGAAGTCGAGGGCGTCATCAGAGTTGGCGGCGACCGCGCCCGAGGGGATGAACTTGTGGACTTCGCCGTGGGTCCCGGTAGCGACATAAACGTCGCCGCTGGGGTCCACGGCGACGCCACAGGCTTCCCCGAAGGCGGTGGTTCCGGCAGCGGTCAGCTGGCCGAGATAGCTCCCGTCGGAGCCAAAGATGTCGATGACGCCATGGGGCGAGTCGGTGACATAGATGTCGCCGTTGGTCGGTCCGCCCGAGTGGTCGACCGCCACTTGAACCTTCTTAGGGTTGGTGTGTTCGCCGAGGATCTCGTTCTGAGGCGTTCCATCTCCGACGCCCTGCCCGTCGATAACGTTGGTCCCCAGAGCCGAGAAGTTGTCTGGCGTTCCATCGGCATGCCAGCGGCTGAGGGTCTGAGCGCTGTTATCCAAGACCAGCACATCGCCGTTGGACTGATCAACTGCCAGACCGGTCGCGGAAGTGAAGCTCGGTTCGTTGGCGCTGCCGAACGATCCGAGGTAGGGGTGCTTGGGAGCGGCGGCTGCGGACTGAGCCCATCCCAACATAAACAGCGCGACCCCAATAGCCAGCGTGGTCAGACGTCCCTTCACCCTGCTCTCCTTCCATCCCAGAAGCACCGCTGCGGTCGCTGTATTGCACGCACACAGCTGTACGTCACGAGTTCCCTGCTTCCCTGTTCCCTGCGTGGCCGGCCGACGGCACGGCACCCATCGACCGTAGCGAACCGCCTGATCCCTGTCATGTAAGTGACACAAGTTGTCACCCGGAGGGACCTTGACCGCCGTGTTGTTTCTGTCACCCGCGTACCCCTTGACCACATAGCCGCACCTCCGCTAAGGATGGCCGGGCAATGCTCGAAGTCCGGTGATCATTCGGACTTCGAGTACCTAACTAGAAAGGATGAGAGATGCACAAGCTCAAGGTGTTTGGCCTTGCTGCGCTGGCGGTGTTTGCGCTGACCGCGGTCTCGGCCTCGGCTGCCCAGGCGGCCCCGCTGTTCCATGTCGAAGAAGCGCCCGCCACCATCACAGGTGAACAGATCGGGACTCAGGTGTTCAACACCGAAGAGGGCAAAGTCGAATGCAAAGTCGCCAAGTTCACTGGCACGAGCAACGTGACCGCAACGGCCACGCAGGAACTGGCGCCTGAATACAAAGAATGCACCGCCTTTGGCTTCGTCGGCGCGACCGTCAATCCGGAAGGCTGTAAGTACCGGTTCAACCTCGTTGAAGGAAGCAGCCCGCCTACAGCTACGGTTGACGTGGTTTGCCCGTCAGGGCAGTCGATCAAGGTATCGACCCTCTCGTGCGTCGTCTCCGTCGGTTCGCAGACCGGTCTGAGCCATGCGGTGTTTGCCAACAACGGCAGTGGCGAAACCCGGGATCTCAAAGTGTCGGTGACAGTGTCAGGAGTCGCCTACACCGCGAGCTCCGGCTGCAGCAAGCCGGGGTCGTTCACCAACGGCACGCTGAACGGGGAAGCAACAGTTAAGGCCGATAGCGGAAGCTCCCAGCAGGGCCTCTGGGTCGAATAGGCCAGCAGCATCGCCCTTGAGGGGCGCGATCGAGCGGGGCCGTGCAGCTGCACGGCCCCGCTCGTCTTGAATCACCCGCTCAAGTTCGGAGGCAAGTTCGATGACGAATGAAATTAAGGCACTTGGAGTCACCGTGGTGGCACTACTGGCGCTTGCCGCCTCGGCAGGTACGGCGAGCGCGGCACCGTCATTCCACCTCGAAACCGCTCCAGCGACGTTTACAGGTGAAAGCGGAACGCTCGAACTCCTCACCGAAGAGGGCACCACAAGCTGTAAGTTGACCGCCTTTCGGGGTACTACGAACGGTATCGTCGCGGCATCTATTGAATTGGCTCCTGAATACAGAGAATGTCTGATGTTTGGGTTTATCGGGGCAACGATTAATCCCGAAGAATGCAAGTACCGGCTCGACCTCGTCGAAGGAAGCAGCCCCGCCACAGCTGCCGTCAGCGTTGTCTGCCCATCGGGCCAATCGATCAGGGAGACGAACCCCATCTGCACCGTGACGATCGGTACACAAACCGGTCTGCACCATGTGGTCTTTACGAATAACAGTTCAAAAACCACCCGTGACCTAAAAGCCTCGGTCACAGTCGAAGGAATCACCTATACGGCCAGCTCGGGCTGCTCCAGCCCAGGCACCTTCAACAATGCCACTTGGCGCGGCGAAATCACACTCCGTGCCGACAACTCCTCCGGCGCCCAGCAGGGCCTCTGGGTGGAATAGTCAGAACTCGAACATCCGCGATCGCTCGTGGCGCTCCAGCGCCAGCGTCACGAGGCGGTCGCAGAGCTCCGGGTAGGCGAGTCCGCCGGACTCCCAGAGCTTGGCGTAGACGCTGGTCTCGGTGAAGCCGGGCATCGTGTTGATCTCGTTGACCAGCACCTCCTCCCCCGGTCCGACGAAGAAGTCGCAGCGGGCGAGGCCGGAGCAGCCAGCGAGCTTGAAGACCTCGACCGCCAGCTCGCGGACGCGGGTGGTGGTTGCCTCGCCGATCGGCGCCGGCACCCGCAGCTCCATGCCGCCGGCCGTGTACTTGGCCTCGAAGTCGTACCACTCGGCGTGGGCGAGGATCTCGCCGGGCGGCGAGGCCTCGGGCTGCTCGTTGCCGAGCACCGAGCACTCGACCTCGCGGCCGTCGGCGGAGGCCTCGACGATCACCCGCGGGTCGTGGCGCAGCGCCAGCTCGACCGCCGCGTCGAGGTCGGCGAGGTCGGCGACGCGGGTGATGCCGACGCTGGAGCCCAGGCGCGAGGGCTTCACCCACAGCGGCAGGCCGAGGGCCTCGCAGCGGCCCCACCAGTCGTTGTCTTCGACCGCGGTGAACTCCACCTGCGGCACCCCGTGGGCGGCGAAGAGCCGCTTCAGCGTCAGCTTGTCCATGCAGACCGCCGAGGAGAGGACGTCGGAGCCCACGTAGGGGACGTCGAGCCACTCCAGCAGCCCCTGGACGCTGCCGTCCTCGCCGAACGGGCCGTGCAGGGCCGGGAAGGCGGCGTCGGCATCGAGCAGGCCGCCGCCGGGGGTCAGCGAGACGACGCCCCCGGCGTGGCTCCACTGCCCGTTGCGGCCAATCGTCACCTCGACCACCTCGTGGCCGGCCTCGCGCAGCCCCCGCGCCACCGAGGCGCCGGAGCGCAGCGAGACGTCGTGCTCGGAAGAGCGCCCGCCCGAGAGGACCGCGACCCTCATCGCCCCCCCTCCCCTCGACCGGGCGCTCACGGTTTTTCTCCCGCTTCTTCTTCGGGCAGCGCCGCCGACCGCTTGCCGACCACCAGCGTCACTTCGCTCTTCGGTTCGACCTGCGAGCCGGGGGTGGGGAACTGGTCGACCACGCGGCCGATCTTCCCTTCCACTTCGGTTTCTTCTTCTTCGACCACCGGCACCAGGCCCGCCGCGCGGACCGCTTCCACCGCTTCGCGGCGCAGCTGGCCGATCACGTTCGGGACCTTCGCTTCTTCGCGGCCGGCGGACACGACGATCGTCACCGGCGAGCCCGGCGGCACCTGGGTGCCGGCGCTCGGGGTCTGGCGGATCACCTGTCCCTGCGGCTTGGCGCTTTCTTCTTCTTCGACGATCGCTTCCAGGCCGAGGCCGCGGATCTGCTGGACCGCCAGGTTGCGCTGGCTGCCGACCAGGACCGGCACCTTGGCCAGCTTCGGCCCGCGGGAGACGAAGATCGTCACCGCCGAGCCGTTGGTCGCGGTTTCCCCGCCCGAGGGTTCGGAGTGGACGACGTCGCCTTCTTCGACCGAGCCGGAATTGACCCGGCTGACCCGCACCTTGAAGCCGGCTTCTTCCAGCCTTTCCGTCGCTTCTTCTTCGCTGAGGCCGGCGGTCGAGGGGACCTTGCTGCTGCCCGGCCCGTTGCTGACGGTCAGCGTCACCCCGGGCTTGGAGCAGAAGAAGGTGAGGAAGGAGCAGTCGAGCGAGGCTTCGTCGGCCGGAGGCGAGGCGGCCGGGTCCTGCTCGAGGACTTCGCCGCGCGGCGCTTCGCGGTTGACGTGGCGGATGTCGGCGACCGAGAAGCCGCGCTGTTCCAGCAGCGTCACCGCGACGTTCACCGGGTTGCCGGTCACGCTCGGCACCGTGGTCGTCGTCTTCCGGGTCAGCGCCAGGCCGATCAGGATGCCGATGATCGCAGCGACGATCGGCCCGACCCACAGCCAGGGACGGCGCCGGCGCTCTTCCTCCTCCGCCACCTCCTCCTCGGGCACCGCGACCACCGGCGGCAGCGGCGCGAAGGCGGCGGTCGAGCCGGGGGGCCCACCCGGTTCGCGCATCGCCGCGTCGAGCGCGGCGATGAAGGCGTCGGCGCTCTGGAAGCGCTGGCCGGGGTCCTTCTCCAGCGCCCGCATCACCACCGCGTCGAGGGCCGGGGAGACGCGCGGGTTGACCGAGCTCGGCCGCAGCGGCGTCTGGGAGACCTGTTTCATCGCCACCGCGACGGCGCTTTCGCCCTCGAAGGGGACGCGGCCGGTCAGCGCCTCGTAGAGGATGACGCCGATCGAGTAGAGGTCGGAGACGGCGGTGACGTCCATCCCCTGCGCCTGCTCGGGGGAGAGGTAGTGCGGGGTGCCCATCACCGAGCCGGTCTGAGTGATCTCCGAGACCCCGGCGCGGGCGATCCCGAAGTCGGTGACCACCGCTTTGCCCTCCGGGTCGACGATCACGTTCTGCGGCTTCAGGTCGCGGTGGACAATTCCCTTGCGGTGGGCGAAGCGCGCCGCCTCGAGCACCTGGCGGATCAGCGCCACCGCCTGCTCGATGCCGATCCCGCTGTCGATCAGCTGCTTCAGCGTCGGGCCCTGCACGTACTGCATCGCGATGTAGTACGTGCCTTCGAACTCGCCGCGGTCGTACACCGCGACCACGTTGGGGTGCTGCAGCCCGGCCGCCGCCTCGGCCTCGCGGCGGAAGCGCTCGACGAACTCGCGGTCCTGGGCGAAGCGGCGGTGCAGGACCTTCAGCGCCACCTGCCGCTGCAGGTGGCGATCTTCGGCCAGCCAGACGTCGGCCATGCCGCCGGCGCCGAGCCGGCTCAGCACCCGGTAGCGCTCGTCGACGATGCTGCCCTCGACGACCTCAGCCACGGCTTCTGCTCGCTCTCAACTCATTCTCCGTTCAGGATCGTTTCGGCGACGTCGCGGAAGATCGGCGCCGCGACGTCGTTGCCGAAGGCCGTCGTGCACTCGATCGAGGCGGCGATCGCGATCTTCGGTTCGTTGGCCGGCGCGAACCCCATGAACCAGGCCTGGTTCTCTTCGACCCCGCCGCCGCAGGCTTCGTTGCCCGGGGTTTCCGCGGTGCCGGTCTTGCCCGCCACGGGCACGCCGGAGATGTTGGCGTTGGTGCCGGTTCCTTCGCGGACCACCCCTTCCATCGCCGTGGTCAGCTCTTCGGCGGTCTTGGCGGTGATCGGTTCGCTGTAGACGGAGGGGCTGAGTCGCTTGACGACGTGCCCGTCCGGTTCGATCACCCGGTTCCAGATCTGCGGCTTCATCAGCTTCCCCTTGTTGGCGACCGCGGCGGCGACCATCGCGATCTGCAGCGGCGTCGCCAGCAGCCGCTCCTGACCGATCGCCACGCGGGCGAGGTCGACGGGGTCGCCCTTGTGGAGGATTTCGGTGCCTTCCACCACGCCGCTCGGCAGCAGCTCTTCTTCGGGCAGGTCGATCGGGGGCAGGGACCCGAACCCGAACTTCTGCATCATTTCGAACAGGTGGTCCTCGCCGAGCTTCTGGCCGAGCTGGCCGAACCAGGTGTTGACCGAGTTGGTCAGCGCCGTGTCGAGGGTGATCGGGCCGAAGTTCTGCAGGCCGTCGTTGTCGAGGGGGATGCCTTCGTCGAGGATCGAGCCCGGGGCGTTGATCGTCGTTTCGGGAGTGATCACGCCGCTTTCCAGCCCCGCCGCGGCGGTCACGACCTTGAAGGTAGAGCCCGGCGGGTAGCGCCCCTGGGTCGCCCGGTTGACCAGCGGAGTCGAGATCTTCTCCTTGAAGAGCCTGGACAGGTTGGTGGGGATCGCGTTGGGGTTGTAGGGAGCGTTCGAGGCCATCACCTTGACCTCGCCGGTGCTCGGTTCGATCGCCACCACGGCCCCGAACCCGGCCGCTTCGAGGTCCGAAAGGGCGACTTTCTGCGCCGCCGGGTCGAGGTTGGTGACGATGTCGTTGCCTTCTTTGTTCTGGCCCGTCAGCTGGTCGAGGATCGAGCCGAATTCCGATTCTTCGCCGACCAGTTCGTCGTTGTGGAACCGCTCGAATTCGGAGTCCCCCTCTTCCATGAAGCTGTAGCCGATCGGGTGCCCATAGAGCGCTCCTTCGGGGTAGTGGCGCACGTACCGCAGCGAGGCGCCGTGGCCCTTCGGCAGCGACTTGGCGATCACCGTGCCGTCGGCGGCGAGGATGCGGCCGCGACGGATCTGCTGCTGCTCGAACAGCGGCCGCCGGTTGATTTCGTTGTCCTTCAGCGCCTTGGCGTCGAAGACCGACCAGTACGAGGTGAAGCCAACCAGCACCCCGAAGAGGACGACGATGAAGGCGAAGAGCTTGACGATCTGACGGTTCACGCCGAGCCCCTCACGTCGATCCCAGGGCGAGGGCGCGACCGGCCGGCAGGGCGGCCTCGCGGCGGGCCCGGTCGGAGACCAGCAGCAGCAGCGCCAGGAGGACGAAGTTGGCGACGATCGAGCTGCCGCCGTAGCTGATGAAGGGCAGGGTGACGCCGGTCAGCGGGATCACCCGGGTGACGCCGCCGATGATCACGAAGGCCTGGATCGCGAAGACCGCGGTCAGCCCGGTCGCCAGCAGCTTCGAGAACCCGTCGCTGGCCAGCAGGGCGATTTTGAAGCCGCGGGCGGTGATCAGCAGGTAGGTGAGGATCACCCCGCAGGCGCCGAACAGCCCCAGCTCGTTGACGATCAGGGCGTAGATCGTGTCGGTCTGCGCCGCCGGCAGCAGGGCCCGGTTGGTGCCGGGGATCGTGATCATCCCCTGCCCGAAGCCCTTGCCGAACAACCCGCCGTCGGCCTGGGCGAAGATCGACTGCAGGATCTGGTACCCCTTTTCCGCCGGGTCGTTGAAGGGGTGCAGCCAGACTTCCACCCGGTCGTGGACGTGTGGCACGGTGGCGGCGAAGAACCAGGCGCCGAGGAAGAACATCGCCATCCCGATGACCACGAAGGAGAAGCGGCCGGTGGCGACGTAGAGCAGGGCGAGGAAGGCGGCGAAGAACATCAGCGAGCTGCCGAGGTCGCGGATGAAGACCAGCATGAACATCGAGGCGCCCCAGACCACCAGCATCGGCCCGAAGTGCTTGAGCGGCGGCAGCGTCACCCCGAGCACGCGCCGGGCGCCGACGATCATCACCTCGCGGTGCTCACGCAGGTAGCTGGCGAGGAAGATGACGATCGCGATCTTCGAGAACTCGGCCGGCTGGAAGGCCAGCGGCCCGAGCTTCACCCCGAGGTAGGCGCCGTTCACCTGCTGCCCGATCCCCGGCAACCGCGGCGCCAGCAGCAGCAGCAGGCCGACCACGGCGATCGTGTACCGGTAGCGCTCGAGCACGTCGTAGTCGCGCAGGAAGGTGATCGTCACCGCGAACAGGACGAGCCCGAGGACGAACCAGTTGGCCTGGTCGCGGGCCAGGCTTTCGTCGATCCGGTAGACCATCACCAGGCCGAAGGCGGTCAGCAGGGCCATCAGCGGGAACAGGTACGGATCCGCGTTGGGGAGACGAAACCGCAGGAAGATGTGGGTGAGGACGCAGGCCCCGAAGAAGTAGGCGCCGTAGAGGACGCTGAGGTTGCCGAGCTGGGACTTCTCCTGCGAGAAGACCGCCGCGAAGCCGGCGGTGAGGAGGAGCGCGACCGGAACCAGGGCGATCAGCTCCCGGTTCCGGGCCGACCTCAACGCGCCCCCTGGCTGTGTTCGATTTCTTCCAGCAGCGAGACGGCGTCCCCGTGCGAGCGCAGGTCGTTCCCGGTCACCGCGTCGAGGCGGCGGCCCTGCAGCGCCCCGGTCTGGATCGGGCTCGCATACCGCTCTTCGTAGAGCTGGATCCCGAACGGCAGCTCGTAGGGCAGGCCGCGGTACAGGGCGACGCGGCCGGCGCCGTCGGTCCCGAGGAACCAGACCTGCCGGTTGCCGTACCAGGCGCCGAAGGCGACGGCCGCCACGAGCACCACGGCGGCCAGCGCCTTGGCGGCCGTCTTCAGCCGCCGGCGGCGCGGCTTCGCCGTCGCCGCTGCCGCCTCGCGCCGCTGCCTTGCCGCCTCGGCGGCGGCGCGGCGACGCACCTCGGTGGCCGTCAGGCCGGCCTCGGCCGCGGAGGAGCCGATCAGCGTCGCGTCCTCGGGATTGCCCCGCGCCGGCGCCGCGGCGTCCTCGAGGCGGAAGAGGACGACGGTGATGTTGTCGCGCCCTCCCGCCCGGTTGGCTTCGTCGACAAGGGCCCGGGCGGCGGAGTCGAGCGAGGTGGCGCGGCCGAGGATGCGTGCGACGTGGCCCTCGTCGAGCATCGTCGTCAGCCCGTCGGAGCAGAGCAGGAAGACGTCGCCCGGCTGGGCGGGCACGGTCTGCAGGTCGACTTCGACCTCCGGTTCGGGGCCGAGCGCCCGGGTGATGATCGAGCGCTGGGGGTGGTCCTCGGCCTGGGCGTCGGTCAGCTGCCCCTTTCGCCGCATCTCCTCGACCAGCGAGTGGTCGCGGGTCAGCCGTTCGAGCTTGCCGGCGCGCAGGCGGTAGGCGCGGCTGTCGCCGACGTGGCCGATCGCCACCTCTTCGGACTCCGGGTCGACGTAGGCCGCGGTCGTCGTCGTCCCCATCCCGGCGAGGTTGGGATCGCTGCGCGCGTGCTCGTGGATCGTCCGGTTGGCGGCCTGGATCGTCTCCCGCAGCAGCTCCTCCGGCGGGGCCTGGGGCAGCTCGCGGTCGAAGGACTCGACGGCCGCCTTGGAGGCGACCTCCCCCGCCTGGGCGCCGCCCATCCCGTCGGCGACGACGAAGAGCGGCGGGCGGATGAAGAGCGAGTCCTCGTTGGCGCTGCGCTGGCGCCCGGTGTCGGTGCGCACCGCCTGCTCCTCGATCCGCAGGGTCACGGGGCCCCCACTTCGAGCCGGAACTCGGTGTCGCCGATCTGCACCGTGTCGCCGTCGATCAGCTCGGCCTCGCCCTGCAGCGTGGCCCCGTTCAGCAGCGTGCCGTTGGTCGAGTTCATGTCCTCTACGAAGAACCGTCCTTCGCGCGAGAAGACGCGGGCGTGCAGGCCGGAGGCGTAGCGGTCGTCGATCTGCACGTCGGAGTCCTTTGAGCGGCCGATCGAGAGGCCGCCGATCAGGTCGAAGCGGGTGCCGCGGTCCAGCCCGCCGCCGCGCTCGGCGACCAGCCAGGCGTCGATCGCCCGGGCCGCCTCCTGGAAGACCGGCGCGGCGTGGAACCCGGTCGCGTCGGGCGCCGGCGAGGCGGTCCGGCGCAGGTCCTTGATCGCGCTGCGGGCGATCACCAGCAGGAAGAAATAGAGGACGGCGAGGAAGCCGAACTTGAGAGCTACGGATACCGGGTCATAGGACACGCCTCGGCACCTTAATGACGGACCCAGGCGTCGCCATGCTGCGTCCTCGGTCTTCCGAATGGCGCAGCCATTCGGAAGACCTGCGTCCTTGCCTGGCAACGCCTGGGTCTCGTCATGGCCGCTGTCCCCTACTGCTCGATGTCGAACTCGAACGTGGTCGTCCCCAGGGTCACCTGATCGCCCGGGTGAAGGCGCGTCGAGGCGACCCGGCGGCCGTTGACCTTGATCCCGTTGGTCGAGCCCAGGTCGACGATCTGCCAGTCGCCGCCCTCGTCGCGGCGCAGCTCGGCGTGGCGGCGGGAGACGTTGGGGTCGGCGAGCACGCACTCCGCCGACTTCGAGCGGCCGATCGTCGCCCGCGGGCCGTCGAGCACGTAGCGGCGGTCGTGCAGCGAGACGACCGCCCGCGTGGAGACCAGGGCGCGCACCGCCTGCTCGGGCGCTTTGGGACGGCCGCGATCGCGCTCGCGGACGGCCGAGTAGACCATCGTGTGGCCCTCTTCGCCCTGGGCCGGTGCCTCCCCCTCGTGGGCGGGCGGCTTGACCAGCCGCGCCTGGATCCCGAACTCGCCCAGCCGCAGCCGCGAGTCGGTCTCGAAAGCCACCGCGGGGCGGGTCAGCAGGTCGTAGCCGCGTCGGCGCGCGTGCTCCAGCAGGTAGCCGGAGAGCTCCTGCTCGAGCGAGCGCTCGTAGCCTTCGAGCTTGGAGCGGTCCTGCTTGGAGAGGAAGACCGTGTACTCGTTGGGGACGTAGACGCGCTGGACCGAGGCGGTCTTGTGCGCGTCCATTTCCTTCGCCAGTTTGCGGGCCAGTTCGACCGGCTGGACCTCCGAGCTGAAGGCACGGCTGAAGACCCCCTCGACGAGGCCTTCGATTCGGGACTCCAGGTTGCGTAGGACGCTGATCGGGATGGCTCCTTGGCTCGGGGCAGGGTCAGCTCTCCGAGACCGGAGAGACCCAGGAAATCCTACGGCAGCAGCACTCCATGGCCGATCGCGAGCCAGGCGCCGAAGGCGGCCGCGAGGGCGAGGGCGCCGGCCCGGGGCGCGAAGTGGCGGTGCGCCGGGCGCGGATGGTCGGCGAGCAGGTCCAGCGAGTCCTCGATCGCCTCGCCCAGTTCCTCCAGCGAGGGGCGGTGGCGCGGGCGCGGCGACAAGCAGGCGTCGATCGCGTCGGTGAGCTCGCGCGGCAGATCGGGGCGCGCCCGCCGCAGCGGCCGGATCCGGCCGCCGATCGCCCGCGCGGTGGCGGCCGGGCTGGTCCGCCGGTGCGGGTTCTCGCCGCTCCAGCACTCGTACAGGGTCAGGGCCAGCGAGTAGACGTCGGCCTCCGGGCCGGCGGGCTTGCCCTCGGCCTGCTCCGGCGACATGTAGGCGAGCGTGCCGATGACGTCCCCGGCGGCGGTCAGGGCGACGTCGTCGGCGAGCCGGGCGATCCCGAAGTCCATCAGCTTGGCCCGCGGTTCGCCGTCGGTGACCTGGACGTTCTGCGGCTTGATGTCGCGGTGGACGACGCCGCGGGAGTGGGCGTGGTCGAGCGCCTCGCAGAGGTCGGCCCCGATCTCGCCGACCTCGCGGTCCGAGAGCTCCCCGGAGTGGGCAAGCCGCGACAGGGTCGAGCCCTCGACCAGCTCGGTGACGAGCAGCGCGTTGCCGTCCTCCTCGCCCATCTCGTACAGGGTCACGATCCCCGGGTGGTTCAGCCGCGCCGCCGCCTGAGCCTCGCGCAGCACGCGCCGCCCGGCCTCCCCCCGCTGCTCGATCGCCTTCACGGCGACCGGCCGCTCCAAGCGCCCGTCCCAGGCCTCGTAGACGACGCCGAAGCCGCCGCTACCGATGCGGCGCTCGATCACGAAGCGGTTGAGCACGACAGAGCCGACCAAAGCTCTTCAAACTTCGCCCTGGAGCCGCTCTCTCCTGCTCGCGGGAACTCCCCTGCTTCAGTGGTAGGGGCAGTCTCGTAGACCGAGCCGCCGAGCCGCCGCCGTCGTCTTTGCCTCGGCGATCCGGTATTTCCGAGCATATTCGCGGTGTTCCTGCAGCGGAAGCTTCGTGTAGAGACCGGCCAGCATGCGATCCCGATGTTTCAGCGCATGCAGGAAGGCCTCAAAGTCCGCCGTGACGCCAGCACGAGTGTGTAGTTGTTCGAGCCCATACCGCGCCATGTAATCAACCGCCTTCATGGCCCCGACATTCGCGGGTGGACCCTTCAGCGCGCTGAATTCCTTGGTGATCCGACGACATATGGGTTCGGTCCATTTCCTCAGCGCGGCTCTGGAAAACTGCGGCTGCGGAGGCTGTCGAAAATCGGATGCTTTGAGGTTATGGCCGACTTCGGCTGCATTTGAGCCGCTGCCTCCACAGCCTGAAATGGCAAGGGCGAGAGCAGCGACGACAAGGATCAGAAGGCCGCTCAGGTAGGTGGATTTTCGCGCCCGCGGTGCGCTCATAGCTACAAAGTACTACAAAGTACCTGTGTAAAACATACCGCCTGCAGTGGCCGTCCGCTGCCCCTCGCCGCCGACAGACTTCATACTCTCCGGTCCAGTCAACCAGCCTGGAGAGCCTTTTGGAGGACTTCACGTCACGTCGGCCGCCCCGGCGCCCGCGGCCGAAACGCCGTCCCGAACGCCAGCAGATCATGCTGCGGCGCGGGCTGGCGCTGGGCGGTGGGCTGATCGTCGTGATCCTGATCGTGCTGGGAATCAAGGGGTGCCTCGACGCCCGCGCCGAACAGGCGATGACCAACTACGCCCGCGACGTCACCCAGATCGTCCAGTCGACCGAACAGACCAGCAAGGACCTGTTCAAGAAGCTGGAAGAACCGGGCAGCATGTCGGTCACCGATTTCGTCACCGCGGTGAAGGCGGACCGCAGCGCGATCGACACCGCCACCGCGCGGGTCGACGGTCTCAGCGCCCCCGGCGACATGGGCAGGGCGCAGAACGGGCTCGAGCTGGTCTACGAGCTGCGCAGCAGCGCGATGGACGAAATCGCCGAAAAGATGAGCACCGCCCTCGGCTCCGCCGGGGCGGCCAAGGCGACCGCCCAGATCGCCCACCAGATGCAGAAGCTCCTTTCCTCCGACGTCCTCTACGAAGAAGTCGTGCGGCCGGAAATCAACGGCGTCCTCGCCAGCAACGGCATCGACGGCTCCGACGTGCCGAAGAGCAGCTTCCTCCCCAAGGGGGAAGAAACCAAGTGGCTGGAAGAGAGCACGGTCGCCGGCGCCCTGGGCTCGATCAGCGGCGCCACCGGCACCGCGACGCCGGGCGTTCACGGCCTCGGCCTCGCCGGGGTCAGCGTCAACGGGACCGAACTCCTCGAAGGCGGGGTGACCTCGGTCCTCAGCGAAGAAACGCCGGAAGTCGAAATCCAGGTGCAGAACCAGGGCGAATCGACGGAGAACGGGATCAACGTCTCGGTGACCGTCAACGGCAACACCCTGGCCGGCAAGATCGACGCGCTGCCGGCCGGCGAAACCGAAACCGTGGTGATCCCCCTGACCCCGGCCCCGAAAGGCGAAGCGACGCTGGAAGTCGAAGTCGAAGCGGTCCCCGGCGAGCAGCTCACCGAAAACAACGAAGCGAGCTACACCGTCGTCTTCGAATAGCCGACGCCGGCGGCCGGCGGCATCGTGACCCTCTAGAGTCGGCGCGCCATGCGCATCGCCTATCTCGGCCCGGCCGGAACCTTCACCGAGGACGCCCTCCACGAGGCGGCTCCCGCGGGGGACGTCGAGCCGCTGCGCACCGCGACGATCCCCGAGGCCATCCTCGCCGTCGAGCGGGGCGAGGCCGAGCGGGCGCTGGTCCCGGTCGAGAACTCGATCGAGGGATCGGTGCGGCCGACGCTCGACGCACTGGCCTTCGAGGTCGAGCGGGTGGCGATCGTCGGCGAGTACGACTATGCGGTCCGCGAGCACCTGATCGTCCGCGAGGCGATCGAGCTGGAGGCGGTGGAGGCCGTCCTCTCCCACCAGCAGCCGCTCGCCCAGTGCGCCCGCTTCCTGCGCGACCAGCTGCCGGGAGTCGAACTGCGCAGCGTCAGCAGCACCGCGGCGGCGGTGCGGATGGTCGCCGAGTCGGTGCGGCCGTGGGCGGCGATCGGCTCCCGCTCCGCCGCCGACCTCTACGGCTGCACGATCGTCCGCGAGGGGATCGAGGACGAGCCGGACAACGTGACCCGCTTCGTCTGGATCGCCCCCGCCGGCACCGAGCCGCACGGCGGGGGCTCGTGGAAGACCTCGCTCGTCTTCTCCGAGCTCGGGGAGGACCACCCGGGGGCACTGGTCGACGCCCTGGCCGAGTTCTCCTCGCGCGGGATCAACCTGACCCGCATCGAGTCGC
>DASVWP010000099.1:0-14408 GCA_036393155.1 Solirubrobacterales bacterium
GCTCGGGCCGGCCCCGTCCCCGGGGACGGGCGAGGCGGCGGCGACCGCGCGGGCTCATTTGGAGGCCCGGGCGGCGGCCACCTGGAGCGCCCGCTGCATCGCCTCGTCAACGGCGGTGCGCGGGTCGTCGGCGACGTGGATGCTGGGGTGGATGCCGTGGCTGCGCGCCAGGTTGACCCCCTTCGGGGTGAAGAATTCGCCGATCGTCAGCTTCAGGGCTCCCCCGTTGGCCAGGTTCTGCTCCTCCTGGAAGACGCCCTTGCCGTAGGAGCGGGTGCCGACCACGGTGGCGTCGCCGTCGTCGGCCAGGGCCGCGGTGAGGATCTCCGCCGCGGAGGCGGTGTTGCGGTCGATCAGGACGACGAGCGGCCGCGCCGGCAGGTTGCCGCCGGCGGTCTTGTGGACGCTGTCGCCCTGGGTGCGCGATTTGGTCGAGACGACGACTTCGCCGGCCGGCAGGAAGATGCCGGCGCTGCTCACCGCTTCGTCGAGCAGGCCGCCGGGGTTTTCGCGCAGGTCGAGGACGATCGCCTCGGCGCCTTCGCCCTGCACCTTGCGGACGGCCTTTTCCAGCTGCACGTGCACGCCTTCGCTGAAGCTCAGCATCCGCACGTAGCCGACCTTGCGCCCGTTCACCTTCTTCAGCCGGCTGCTGACGTTCGGCAGCGCCACCTCGGCCCGGGTCAGCGTCTCCTGGCGCACCTTGCCCGACTTCGGTTCCAGCACCCCGATCGTCACCTGGGTGCCTTCGGGGCCCTTGATCTTTTCCGTCGCCGCGGTCGAGGCTTCGCCGGCGATCGACTGCCCTTCGACCGAGACAATCACCTCGCCGGACTGGATTCCCGCCTTCTGAGCCGGTGAGCCCCGGTAGACCTTGACCGCTTCCAGGCCCCGCTTGACCGGCACCACACTGATCCCGATGCCCGAGAAGTGGCCTTCGATGCCCTCGTTGAACGCCGCCAGCGCTTCCGGGGAGAAGTAGTCGGAGAAGCGGTCCCTGTAGCGGCGGCGCAGCTCGCGGACCATGCCCTGCAGGGAGGCGTTGCCGAGCTGGGTCGGGCCGACCGGCCGCCAGTAGTTTTCTTCGATCACTTCCGCCGCTTCGCCGCTCAGCCCGGCCGGCGAGGAGACGAAGGTGTCGCGCAGGAAGCCGGGCAGGTTCGACGGGTGCCCGCCAAGCCACAGGCCCAGGCAGAGGAAGGCGATCAGCGCGGCGCCGAACGCAACCGCCCCGCGTGCCTTCACCGAGGCCTCAGACCTTGAGGAAGCGGCGCAGCGTCAGCCCGGAGCCGATCGTCGAGACCACAACCGAGGCGGCGAAGAGGATCGCGACCAGGGCCGGGAAGGCGAGCGTGCTGTTGTTCTGCGCCGCCACCCAGGAGATCGAGCTGCTGAGCGGGTCGACGATCGTAATCTTGCCGAGCCACAGGATCAGTATGGCTAGCAGGCCGCCGACGGCGCCGACGACCACGCCCTCGATCATGAACGGCCAGCGGATGAACCAGCGGGTGGCGCCGACCAGGCGCATCACCTCGACCTCGCGGCGGCGGGTGTAGATGGAGAGCCGGATCGTGTTCCCGATCAGCATCAGCGAGGCGATGATCAGCAGCGCGGTGATCACCGTGAGGACGATCTTCAGCGCGCTCGTCACCTGCTCGATCTTGTGCGCGGACTGCTGCGGGTGGAAGGGGTTGCTGATGATCGAGGAGACCGGCTGCGGCTTGCCGTTGGGCCCTTTGGGCATGATTTCCGCTTCGATCGCGCCCAGGTTGGAGGCGTCGTCGGCTTTCACTTCGAGGCTGGCGGGCAGCGGGTTGGAGTGCAGCCCTTCGACGATCGATTTGTCCTTCAGTTCGCTCTTCAGCGTCTTCAGCGCTTCGGCCTTGCTGATGTAGGTGACCGAGGAGACGTGCGGCATGCCTTCGATCCGCTGCTCGAGGTGGGTGACTTCGCCTTTGGTCGCGTCGTCGAACAGCGCGTAGTGGACGCTCAGCTGGTCGCGCACTTCTTCGCTCTTCGCCTGCGCCGTCTGGAAGATCGGGATCAGGACCCCGAGCAGGACCATGGTGACGACCGTGGTGACGATCGCGGCGAGGCTCGGAGCCGCGTTGCGGCGCAGCGCGCGGATCGCCTCCTGGGCAAAGAAGATGACGCGGCCCATCAGCGCAGGGCCTCGTGGTCGTGGCCGTTGGTCTGGGTCTCGCCCTCGGCGCCGACCCCCATCTCGGCCCGCATCCGCAGGCCGAACTCGGAGGTGGACTCCTCGGTGTAGCCGCCGGAGACCTCGTCGCGGACGACCCGGCCCTCGTAGAGCTCGACCACGCGGCGGCGCATGTTGTCCACCATCTCGCGGTCGTGGGTGACGACGAGGACCGTGGTGCCGGTCTTGTTGATCCGGTACAGCAGCTGCATGATCCCGATCGAGGTGACCGGGTCGAGGTTGCCGCTCGGCTCGTCGGCCAGCAGCAGTGGCGGGTGGTTGACGAAGGCGCGGGCGACCGAGACGCGCTGCTGCTCGCCGCCGGAGAGTTCGTCCGGGTAGCTGTGGAGCTTGGTCGAGAGGCCGACCAGGCGCAGCGTCGCCGGCACCTGCTCGCGGATTTCGGCGCGGCTGGCCCCGATCACCTGCAGCGCGTAGGCGACGTTGTCGTAGACGGTCCGGTTGGGGAGGAGCTTGAAGTCCTGGAAGACGGTGCCGATGTTGCGCCGCAGCTGCGGGATCTTCTTCTCCGGCAGCTTGCCGATGTCGCGGCCGGCGATCTTCACCGAGCCGTCGGTCGCGCTGAGCTCGCGGATCAGCATCTTGATCAGCGTCGACTTGCCGCAGCCGGTCGGGCCGACGAGGAAGACGAACTCGCCGCGGCCGATCGACAGCGAGACCCGGTCGAGCGCCATGTGGCCGCCCGGGTAGACCTTGGTCAGTTCGTTCAGCTCGATGATCGGCGCCCGGCGGGGACGGGGACCGCGCGGCTGCTCGCCGCTCTCTTCTTGTTTGTTGCGTCTGCGCATGCGGTTGGTGGGTTCTGCGCTCACAGGGTGACTCCTTCGCCCCGCGGGCAACGCAAGACTCCGCCCAACCGAGGTGAGCGCGATACTAGCGAACCGTTAGCGGTTGCTCATACTCGGCCAGCATCTCCCGTTCGCCGAGGAGCTCGCGCCGGCGCCGCTGGCGGGCGGCGAGGTGCTTGCGTTCTTCGGCCCGCCGCTCGACCCCGAGCCGGTAGACGAAGAGCAGGGCGATCGGGAAGAAGGTGACGAGCGCGAAGGCCCGGAACCAGAGGCTGGAGGTGTCGGTGCCGGAGCCGAGGGCGTGGATCAGGCCGAGGGCCCAGACCGCGACGGTCGCACGGTGCGCCTTGCGCCAGAGCTTGGCGCCGATGTTCTTGCGCAGGTAGAAGCTGAGCCCGAGCAGCATCGCCAGATAGCCGGCGATCACACCGAGCCCCGTCCAGAAGGTGTGCAGGGGCATCGCGAAGGGGACGAGGACGCCGGTCAGACCCGGTTTCAGCCAGGGGTCGGCGAGCAGGGTCAGGCCGTGGACGCAGATCGCCACCAGCCCGGCCAGCGCGGTCTGCTCGTGGACGGCGAGCAGCTTGCGGTTGAGGCCGGGCTTGCGGATCGGCTTGCCGGCCATCGTCAGGCCGATCAGGACCGAGATCGTGACCAGGACCAGGGCGACCACGCCGGAGGAGCGACTGGCGATCCACCACCCCTGTTTGGCGATCGTGTGTGGGATGCCGCTGATCACGAGGAGCTGGTGACCACCGGGGGCGCTTCTTCGACTTCCGGTTCGACGTATTCGACTTCAGGTTCGGGTTCCGGTTCGGCTTCGGCTTCCGGTTCGACGATTTCTTCTTCGCCCGGGACCGATTCGGAGTATTCGGTTTCGGCGTATTCAGGTTCGGCGTACAGCGATTCGCCTTCTTCGCCGGCTTCGGTGTCGGTCGACGCTTCCGATTCGGCGCTGGCGCGCTTTCGCGTCGCCACCTTCTTGTCGTGGGCGCCGCGCGCGTGCGAGGGCGCGGCGCTGGCGCTCAGCTGAAAGGTGAGGAAGACGAAGAGGGCGCCGAAGAGCGTCAGGGAGCCCCAGATGACGGGACGGGGGCTGGGTTTTCTTTTCGGCTCGGGGTGGTCCATCGCTGCTCCTTCCGGGGTAGCTCTGTTCCACAAGGATCGGGCCAACCCTTAACCCCAGCCTGAATCGATAATGAGAGTTCTCTGAGAAACGACGCCGACCCCCGTGCGGGGGCCGGCTCAAACGTGGTTTGCAGGGAAAGTTGCGTCAGGGGAAGACCGTTTCGCCGGTCTCCCGGTCGACCACCGAGATCGCCACCGCGGGGCAGGCTTCGGCGGCCTCCATGATCAGGTCGTCGGGGCCGGTGCCGATCACCACCGCGGTGTCGTCGAGCCGGAACACCTCGGGCGCGATCTCAACGCAGTCGCCGTGGGCGCTGCACTCGTCGGGGTCTACAACGGGTACGTAGCTCATGCAACTACCTCTTTCGTGTCCGGGGCGAAGCGGTCTCCGCCCTCGATTCGCTTGCGCAGTGCCGGGATCGCCCGGGGCCTCCCGACCGCCAGTCCGGCGATCGGGACCCCGGCGCGGAGGAACACCGCTTCGAAGTCGCGGCTCGCGGGGTCGCCCTCGACGAGCACGCTGTCGGCGTGGTGGGGGTGGCCGACGCTCTGGATCCGCACGCCGTACTGGTCGCTCCAGAAGCTCGGCAGCGGCGGCGTGCCGGCGTATTCGCCGACCATCGCCTTGGCCGCGGCGGCGCCCTGCCAGGCGGCGGCGTCCCAGTGCTCGGTTCGGGCGTGGGCGCCGAACCGCGGGTCGAAGGGGATCGAGGCGTCGCCGGCGGCGAAGACGTCGGGCAGGCCCGTGCGCCCGCAGACGTCGACCCGGACCCCGGCCTCCTCGAGGCCGCTGCCGCGCAGCCAGTGGACCGCGGGGACGGTGCCGATCCCGACCACGACCGCGTCGCACGCGACGACGCGGCCGTCGGCCAGGACCAGCTCCTCCACCCCGTCACCACCGCGAGCCGATTGCAGCATCGCCCCGGTGATGACCCGCACCCCCTCTTCGAGGTGGAGGTCGGCGAACCAGCGCCCAAGCTGGTCGCCGAGGATCGGTTGCAGCGGGGTCTCGAGCGCCTCGACCATCGTCACCTCGACGCCGAGCTTGCGGGCCGTGGCGGCGACCTCCTGGCCGATGAAGCCGGCGCCGACGATCGCCAGCCGCAGGCCCGGCCTCAGCTCAGCCCGCAGGCGCCGGGCGTCGGCCAGGGTGCGTAGATAGTGGACGTTGTCGAAGCGCCCGAGGAAGGGCAGCCGGCGCGCCGCGCCGCCGGTGGCGATCAGGAGCTTGCCATAGGGCAGCGCGCCGCCGAGCTCCAGCTCCACGGTGCGGGCCTCCGGATCGAGGCGCGCGGCGCGGGTGCCGAGCAGCAGCTCGACCTCGTTCTCCTCGTACCACTCGGCCGCCCGGAAGGCGACCGAGCCCTCCTCGGCCACGCCGGCCAGCACCTCCTTGGAGAGCGGCGGCCGGTCATAAGGCGCCTCGGCCTCGGCGCTGAGGATCCGCACCGGCCCTTCGTAACCGCGACGACGCAGGGTCTCCGCGCACCGCTGGGCGGCGAGGCCGCCGCCGACGATGACGACGCCCGCCGCTTTGCTGTCTCGTGCTGCTTGCATCACGCCTCCTCCAAGGCCGGGGTTCTGGAAATCGGGCGGCCACCGCGCTCCGGCGCGAGGGCCCGCTGGGGCCGCCCCGTCCTGGCGGCGGCCCTGGCCTGCTTCTTGGCCCGGGACGAGAGCACTCGGTAGACGAAGAGCCCGCCGATCACCGGCGTGGTCAGCATCACCCACCAGCGGAACCAGACGGCGCTGGCGTCGGTGCCGGCCCCCAGCGCGTGCACCAGGCCGAGCATCCAGATCGCCACGGTTGCCCGGTGCGCCTTGCGCCAGAGCTTCGCGCCGCCGCGGATTCGCCGCCGCACGTAGTAGCTGAGGCCGAGCAGCACCGCCAGGTAGCCGCCGATGATCCCGAAGCCGGTGAACAGCGGCTTGAAGCCCATCGTGAACGGCACCGCGATGCCGCTCACGCCCGGGTTCAGCCAGGGATCGCCGAGCAGGGTGATGCCATGGACGGCGATCGCGATCAGGCCGGCCAGGGCCGTCTGCTCGTGGATCGCCAGCAGCTTCTTGGAGAGGCCGGGGCGGCGCATCACCTTGCCCGCCATCGTCAGGCCGATGCCGACCGAGATCGTCACCAGGACCAGCGCGACGAGCCCGGACGCGCGGCTGGCGAGCCACCAGCCGTGGGTGGCGAGCGTGTTGGTCGCGGCTTCGTTCATCGCCAGGCTCCTTCCCGGTTGGAGGTCTGCGGCAGGCGCACGCGCGGCGCCACCGCCAGCGGGCCGACCAGCTCGACCCGGCCGCTGTCGTGGACCAGCAGGCCGCCGCGCTCGGCGAGCAGCTCGCGGCCGCGCTCGGGGCCGGAGAGCAGCGCCGCCTTGGAGAGCGTCTCGGCCTCCAGCGCCGTGTCGGCCAGGGCGGTGGCCCCGACCAGACCGGTCCAGGCCGGCTCGCCGCTCGCCGGGTCGATCAGGTGGTGGGCGTAGCGGCCGTCCTCCCCGCGCCAGATGCGGACGTTGAGGCCGGAGGTCGCGACGCCACCCGAGCCCAGGCGCAGCACGTGGGCGCGCTCGCCGGTGATCGGGTGTTCGACGAAGACCTCGTAGGGACGGACCAGCGCGTCGGCGCCGCCGATCCGGATGTCGCCGCCGCAGTCGACGATGAAGCGCGAGTAGCCGCGCAGGCGGGCGGCGAGCAGGTCGGCGGCCAGGCCCTTGCCGGTGCCGCCCGTGTCGAAGCGCAGTCCGGGCGGGCGGACCACCTCGCCGGCTCTGTCGTCGACCCGCAGGCTGCGCCAGCGCGCCGCGGGGCTGGGCCCGGCGGGACGGCGCGCCGGTGCCTCGGCGAGCGCCTCGGCGAGCGGCAGGCCGGACATGCCGGCGCGCGAGGAGACGTAGCCGGCCTGCTCGATCTCCCCGACCAGGGTCGGGTCGACGAGGCCGCCACTCAGCTCGGCCGCCCCGATGCCGGCCTCGACCGCCCGCCGCATCAGCTCCGAGGCGGGGACGTGTTCGCGGGGGTCGTCGTTGAGGGCACAGAGCTCGCTGTCGGGCTTGAAGCGCGAGAGCGCGGCGTCGAAGTCCTCGATGAACTGCCGGCCCTGCTCGGCCGCCTCGGCGGCCGGGTCCATGCCCGGCCCGGGCTCGCCGATCAGCAGGCGGACGTGGCTGCCCATCGCGTCGAAGGTGAGGTCGTGTTCGCTCATGGTCTTGGGTGCTGGGTTTGGTGTGGGTGCGGGGTTTCGGGGGGTCGGGTGCTGGGTCAGGAGGCGCCGGTGGTGATCGCCCCGGAGGAGTAGGAGGAGCTGGTGGCCGGGCCGCTGGTCACCGTGTTCGCGCCCGGGGTGGGGACGATCGTGGTGACGACGCGCCGCTTGATCACCTTGCGGACCTGGACCGGCCGGCTCGCCGTGGCGCCGCTCAGCGAGGGGTCCTTGCCGATGCTGAAGCGCCAGGTCAGCAGGGCGAACAGCGCCGCGAAGAGCAGGACCGAGGCCCAGAAGACCGGCGCCGCGCCGGGCTTGCGGGTGGCCGGGCGGGGCTCAGTCATCGTGACCGCCGCCGCCGTCGCCGCCCTCGGACTCGCCGCCGCCTCCGCCGCCGCTGGTCGCCGTGGTCACCGGGGCCGCGCCGCTGCCGCCGCCGCTGGTCGCCGTGGTGACCGGCGAGCTGCCGCTGCCGCTGCCGGCGCTGGCGCCGCTGGTCGAGGTGGTCACCGGGCTGGTGCTGACCGGCGTCGAGGCGGAGCCGCTGCTCCCGGTCGTCACCGTCGAGGGGGTATAGGAAGACGCGGACCCGGTGGAGGAGGAGCCGGTGGTGGCGCTGCCGGAGGAGCCCGCCGAGGAACCGTAGACGCCCGCGGCCGTCCCCGCCCCGCCCGCGGCGACCGGGTGCTTGGGTTTGGCGTGTTTGGTCACGTGGATGGTGCGGCGGATCACTTTGGTGTGGACCAGCGGCTTGTCGGCCACCGGCTTGCTCGCGTCCTTGGCGTTGTCGCTGAGCGCCAGCCCGGTCAGCCCTCCGAGGAGGACGACGGTGGCACCCGCTGCGACTTTGGCCCTAATGTTCTTCACGGCTTTTCCTCCTGTGGGAAGTTGCCGTGCCATTCTGCGAAGCGGTCGGGCAAGAGCCTCACAGCGATGGGTAAAGAGCCGGCAAAACCTGGGTGAGAGGTCTCAAAGCTTGCTTTTTGCACGGGCTACAGTTGCTTCATGGCCACCCAGGCACCGAGCGGTCGCATCCTCGTCGTCGAGGACGAGGAGTCGATATCCCAGCCGTTCGCCGAGGCGCTGCGGCGCGCCGGCTTCGAGGCGATTGTCACCGGCACCGCGGCCGGGGCGCTGGAGCTGGCCGAGAGCGAGGAGCCCGACCTGGTGATGCTCGACCTCGCCCTGCCCGACGGCGACGGCCGCGACGTCTGCCGCGAGCTGCGCCGCCGCTCCGACGTGCCGATCGTGATGCTGACCGCCCGCGGCACCGAGATGGACAAGATCGTCGGCCTCGAGCTGGGCGCCGACGACTACGTCGTGAAGCCGTTCAGCGCCGCCGAGGTGATCTCGCGGATCCGCGCCGTGCTGCGGCGCAGCGCCCCGCGCGACGGCGCCCCGGCCGAGAAGCCGATCCGGGTCGGCGAGCTGGAGCTGGACCCAGCCGCCCGGATCGCCCGCCTGCGCGGCGCCGAGCTCGAGCTGGCCCGCAAGGAGTTCGACCTGCTGGCGGTGCTGATGCGCAACGCCGGCCACGTGGTCAGGCGCGAGGACCTGATGTCGGAGGTCTGGGACACCAACTGGTTCGGCTCGACCAAGACGCTCGACGTCCACGTCGGCTGGCTGCGGCGCAAGCTCGGCGACGACCCCACCCACCCGACCTACATCGAGACCGTGCGCGGCGTCGGCTTCCGCTTCGCGGCGCCGCCGGACGGGGAGCAGCCCTGAGCCTTCGGGCCACCCTCCTGCTGGCGCTGGCCTACGTGCTGCTGCTGGCGCTGATCGCCTTCGGCGTGCCGCTGGCGCTGAGCCTGAGCGACCGCGTCAACTCCGAGGTCAAGGGCCAGGCGAAGAGCCAGGCCCAGGTGGTCGCCACCAGCGCCGCCGAGTTCGTCGAACCGCCGCGGGCGCTGCCGCTGCGCCGGATCGTCACCCAGTCGGCAGACAGCGTGCGCGGCCGGGTGATCGTCGTCGACGCCCGCGGCCTGCTGGTCGCCGACTCGGCCGGGACCCCGGCCGGGCGCAGCTACGCCGACCGGCCCGAGGTGCGCTCGGCCCTCGAAGGCCACAGCGAGCAGATAACCCGCAACAGCGAAACCCTCGGCACCGAAATCCTCGCCACCGCGGTGCCGGTCTTCGAGCACGGCAAGGTCGGCGGCGCGGTGCGGATCACCCAGAGCGTCGACGCGGTCAACCGGGCGGTTCGGACCTCGGTCCTCGACGTCGCCGCGCTGGCCGCGGTCGTGCTCGCCCTGGGGATGATCGCCGGCGCCCTGATCGCGCAGCAGATCGCCCGCCCGATCCGCCGCCTGGACCGGGCGGCGCGGCGGGTCGCCGGCGGCGACCTCGACGCCACGGTGGCGGTCGAGGGCAGCGCCGAGCAGCGGTCCCTGGCCCGCGCCTTCAACGAGATGACCCAGCGGGTGAAGCGGCTGCTGCGCGTCCAGCAGGACTTCGTCGCCGACGCCTCCCACCAGCTGCGCACGCCGCTGACCGGCCTGCGCCTGCGACTGGAGGGCCTCGGCGAACGCTTCCGCGGCGAGCCGCGGGTGGAGGGCGAGGTCGAGGCGGCGATGCGGGAGATCGACCGCCTCTCGCTGATCGTCGACGAGCTGCTGATCCTCAGCCGCGCTGGCGAGCACGAACTGCCGGGCGAGCGGGTGGACCTGGCCGAGGCCGCCCGCCGGGCCGCCGAGCGCTGGCGCGGCACCGCGGCCGAGCGGGGCATCGAGCTGGAGCTGCGGGGCGCGGACGGTGCGGCCGAGGCCTGGTGCGCCGGCGCCGACCTCGACCGCTCGATCGACGCCCTGCTGGAGAATGCCCTGCTCTACTCCCCCGCCGGGTCCACGGTGACGGTGTCCGCCGCCCCCGGCGAGATCGCGATCCTCGATCGCGGCCCCGGACTCGCCCCTGGCGAGGAGGAGGCGGTCTTCGAGCGCTTCAGCCGCGGCAGCGCCGGCCAGGGCGGGCCCAAGGGCACCGGCCTCGGCCTGCCGATCGCCCGCGAGCTGACCCGGCAGTGGGGCGGCGAGGTGTCGCTGCGAAACCGCGACGGCGGCGGCCTGCGCGCGGCGATCGAGCTCACCCCCGCGGAGGCGCGGCGATGAGGCTGCCCGGGACGGTGAAATGGATCGGCCTGGCGCTGCTCGGCCTGGCGATCGCCGGCGGCGTCGCCTTCGCCGCCAGCCGCCTGGCCAGCCAGCAGATCGGCATCGCCTCGGAATCGATCTCGGCCGGCGACACCCTGGCGCCCTCGGGCCTGGTCCGCCACCACCCCGGTCAGGGCGGCAAGGGGGAAACCAAGTCCACGCCAACGGCGCCTGCGGAAACCACCGAAGAACCGGCCGAAACGGTGCCGGTGACGCCGCTGGAACCGGCGACGCCCGAAGCCCCGGTCGAAACCTCGCCCTCCGAAGGCTCGGGCGAGGACCACCAGGGGGGTGGCGGGGGCGGAGGCGGCGGTGGGGGCGGCGCCGACGACTAAGCGGCCGCGAGGACCGGCCGCGGGGCGACCCGGGCGCGGTCGAGGAACATCACCCGGTCTAACTCGCGGGCGTGGCCGACGTCGCCGACCGCCAGCGCCGGGTCCGGATCGCCGACGATCGCCTCCTCGAGCTCCAGGCCGGCCTCGCGGATCCGCGCCGCCGCCAGCTCGGCCCGGGTGACCGCCCGCGACCAGGCCGCCTCGGCGCTGTCGTCGAATGCCAGGCCGTCGGCGTCGGCCGTGACCAGCAGGGTGAAACGACTGGGGCTCTCCTCGGCCCGGCGGCGCAGCACCGCCACCAGGTCGGGGGCTTCGGCGGTCCGGTCGGCGACCACCAGGATCCTCTGCGTCTGCATCTTCGTCTCCTCCGGTTGATTGGTCGGTCGAGCCTCCCCGCCGGGCCTAACAGAGCCCTAAGCGGCCGCTGAGATTTGGATGAAAATTCCTACGATCCCGCCGGGCGGCCGGATCAATCGCTAGTCGTCGTGCACGGCGAGCGCCCCGCCACCGCTGGCGCGGGTGACGATCGGCTTGCCGGCGTTTTGGTGCAGCGCCGCCGTCTGGGCCGTGGGGGCGGTCGCGGCGCCGCTGGCGCCGGTGACGACGGATGCCGTCGCCCCCGAGCCCGCCTGGGTCACCGGCGTGAGGCCGTGGTTGGAGCCCAGCGCGGCGCCGCCCAGAGCGGCGAGGCCGACGACCGTCGCCCCGGCGGCGATCTTCGCTCTTCGGTTGGTCATATCGATTCCTTTCGAGGGGATGGGTGGGTGCCAAACAGCTTGCTCCGCACCCGGCAAAGGAACGACAAAGGCGGCCTCAAGCCGCCGACAAATCGGCGCTAGCCGATCGCCACCATGCGCTCGATCGGCACCCGCGCCCGCTCGGCGATCTCGGCCGGCACGCTGACCTCGAACTTCGTCTCCAGCAGCGCGTCGCGCAGCTTCGGCAGGGTGATCATCTTCATGTACTTGCAGTAGGCCATCCGGTTGGCCTCGATCAGGGTCGCGCCCGGGGCGACCTGGTGCAGCGGGTGCATCATCCCGTTCTCGGTGGCGACGATGAACTCGCCCTCGGGGTGCTCGCGCAGGTGCTCGATCATCCCCCCCGTGGAGAGCATGTGGACGCCCTCGGGGTCGACTTCGCCGGCCGCCACGTACTCCATCACCTGGGTCACGCAGCCGCACTCGGGATGGACGAGGAATTCGGCGTCCGGGTGGGCGTCCCGCTGCGCGGTGATGTCGTCGGGGCGGATCCCCGCGTGGACGTGGCACTCGCCGGGCCAGACGTGCATCCGGTGGCCGGTCTCGCGCTCGACGTAGGAGCCGAGCCACATGTCCGGGCCGAAGAGGATTTCCGTCTCGGGACCGTGCTCGCGAAGGATGTGCTCGACCACCTTGACGGCGTTGGAGGAGGTGCAGCAGTAGTCGGTCTCGGCCTTCACCGCGGCCGAGGTGTTGACGTACATCACCACCACCGCGTTCTCGCCGTGGCGGGCCTTCCAGTTGCGCAGCTCGCCGGCGGTGATCGAGTCCGCCAGCGAGCAACCGGCGTCCAGGTCGGGGATCAGGACCTTCTTCTCGGGCGAGAGGATCGAAGCCGTCTCGGCCATGAAGTGGACGCCGCAGAAGGCGATCGTCGAGGCGTCGGAGGCGGCCGCCTGGCGCGAGAGGGCAAGCGAGTCGCCGACGAAGTCGGCGACGTCCTGGACCTCGGGCACCTGGTAGTTGTGGGCGAGGATGACGGCGTCGCGCTCGCGCGCCAGCTCGCGCACCTCGGCGCTCAGGGACTCGACTTCCTCCGGCGCAAGGTGGAGGACGGGAACCGGCTCGTTGATCGTCGGCAGCTCTCTCATGCGGTACCTCGAATCGCCCCGGTGGGCTTCGGTGGTCTTATGTTCGCTGGCATGGCGTGCGCCTGAGTCCAGTCGAATGAACTGACCTCAGTCTACTCCTCGACCCGACCAGGCAGACTCTGTGGCATGCCCGAGCTGCCCGAGGTGGAGATCGTCGCCCGCCGCCTGGACGCGGCGCTCGCCGGGACCGAGGTGGAGTCGGTCCTGGCGCCGGGAATGAACGTGATGAAGACCTTCGACCCGCCACTGGAAGCGCTGGCCGGCCGCCAGCTGACCGGGGTGCGGCGGATCGGCAAGATGCCGGTCGTGGAGTTCGGCGACCTGGCGCTGCTGATCCACCTGATGTCGGCCGGCCGCCTGCGCGTCTTCGACAAGCGCGCCTCGCTCAAAGACCGGGCCTCGCGGGTGCTGGTGCGGCTGGCCGACGGGCGCGAGCTGCGGCTGCGCGAGTTCGGCACCAAGCAGCGCGCCTGGGCGAAGCTGCTGGCGACCGGCGCGGTCGGCGAGGAGGAGATGGTGCGCACGCTGGGCCCGGAAGCCTGGCCCGCCCCGCCGCTGGAGCGCTTCGCCGCCGCGGTCTCCGAGCCCCGCCACCTGCACCCGCTGCTGCGCGACCAGCGGGCGATCGCCGGGATCGGCCGCTCCTGGGTCGACGAGATCCTCTGGGAGGCGCGGCTCTCGCCGTTCAAGAAGGGCACCGAGCTGGAGCCCGAGGAGGTCGAGCGCCTGCACGCCGCGCTGCGCGTGCTGGGCGACGCGATCGCCCACTACGAGGCGACGATCGGGCCCGAGGTGCCCGACAAGGTGCCGATGCCGCTGCGGGTCCACAAGCGCGAGGGCCAGCCCTGCCCGCGCTGTGGGACGACGATCGAGGCCGTCTTCTTCTCCGAGCACCAGACCAACTACTGCCCCCAGGAGCAGACCGGCGGCCGCGTGTTGAAGGACCGCCGCCTCTCCAAACTGCTCAAGTAGCGCAGCTTCCGGCTCAGGCCGGCTCGAGCAGCAGGCTGAGGTCGAGGCTCGGCGCTGAGTGGGTGAGGGCGCCGACGGAGATGAAGTCGACCCCGGTCTCGGCGATCTCGCGCACCGTCTCCAGCGTCACCCCGCCGGAGGCCTCCAGCGAGGGCCCGCCGCCCTCCCCCCCGTGCTCGTCGCGCAGCTTCACCGCTTCGCGCAGCGTCTCGGGGTCCATGTTGTCGAGCAGCAGCCGGTCGGCGCCGGTACCCAGCGCGTAGGCCACCTCTTCGAGGTCGCGGACCTCGATCTCGATCGCCAGGCCCGGCTGCTCCTTGCGCGCCGCGTAGACGGCCTTGGCCACACCGCCCGCCAGGGCGACGTGGTTCTCCTTGATCAGGATCGCGTCGTAGAGCCCCATGCGGTAGCCCCCGCCGCCGCCGGCGACGACCGCGGCCTTCTCCAGTTCCCGCAAGCCCGGGGTCGTCTTGCGGGTGTCGAGGATGCGCGCCCCGGTGCCGGCGACGGCGTCCACGTATCGCGCGGTCAGCGTGGCGATCCCGGAGAGGTGGCCGAGGAAGTTGAGGGCGGTGCGCTCGGCGGCGAGGATGCCCCGCGCCGAGCCGCTCGCCAGCAGCACCTCGGCCGGCACCTCCTCGCGCCACTGCCCCTCCACCACGAGGTTGTCGACGTCCTCGACGCCGCACTGGCGCATCGTCTCGGCAACCAAGCCGAGGCCGAAGACGACCCCCGGCTGCTTCTGGACGATCCGGGCGCGG
>DASVWP010000100.1:0-8365 GCA_036393155.1 Solirubrobacterales bacterium
AGCCGAGCCTACCGCCGCGACCCCGCCTCCTCCCCCGCCGTCCGAGCCCGCGGAGCCGGCGCCGGAGGCCCCCGTCGAACCCCCTCCCCCGCCGGCCATGCCGTCGGCGGCAGCACCCCCGCCGCCCCGGGGCGGTCCCAAGCCGAAACCGAGCCCGCCGAAGGACCCCGGCGCCCGGGCGGCGATCGCCGTCGGGCTGATCGCCGTGGTCGCGATCGTCGTCATCCTGATCGTCGGCGGCAGCGGCGGAGGCGGCTCCTCGACCACCTCCGGAGGCGCCGGCGCCGAAACCTCGGGGGAAGGCACCGCCTCGCCGACCTCCTCCTCCAAGGAACTCACCCAGGCCATCCTCAGGCCGGTGGCGGGCGGCGAAGGAGAAGGCAAAGCGATCTTCGGCCGGGTGAAAAACAAGCTCGCCCTGCAGGTGGAAGCGAGCGGGCTGCAGCCGACCAAGCAGGGCGAGGCGTATACGGTCTGGCTCGCCGCCTCGCCGAAGAAAATGCTGCCGCTGGCCAACGCCCAGACCGACAAGAACGGCCGGATCGCCGCCCAGTTCGAAGTCCCGACCGAAGTTCTCGCCTACCTGGCGAACGAAACCTTCGGCCGGATCGTCGTCAGCCGCACCTCGGTGGCGCTGCTGAAAGCGGCGCTGAAAAAAGCCAGCAGCGAAAAGAAGGCGCCGATCTACACCGGTACCCACGTCCTCGAAGGCACCGTCACCGGTCCGATCGTCGGCGCGGCAAAGCGGCTGGAAGAAGAAAAAACGGGTCGCTGACTCAGGCCTCGGGGATCAGCTTCCCCGGGTTCATGATCCCGGCCGGGTCGAGGCGCTCCTTGACCGCGCGCAGCGCCTCCAGGCCGGCTGCTCCCACCTCGGCCTCCATGTAGGGCGCGTGGTCGCGGCCGACCCCGTGGTGGTGGGTGATCGTGCCCCCGGTGGCGACGATCGCCTCGCAGGCCGCCCGCTTCACGCTCCCCCACTGCTCGAGCTCGGCACCGTGGCGCGAGCGGGCGATGAAGGTGAAGTAGAGCGAGGCGCCGTCGGCATAGGCGTGGGAGAGATGGCAGAAGACCAGGCCGGGCGTGCCCTGCTCCGCCAGCGAGCCGTGGATCGCCCCGCTGACCGCGTCGTGCAGCTCGCCGAGCCGGCTCCAGGTGTGCGCGGTCTCCAGCGTCTCCACCATCGCGCCCATCTCCATCAGCGTGTCGCGCAGGTAGGGGCCCTGGTAGCGGCCGTGCTCCCAGGAGCGGCCGGCCGCCTGACCGAGGTAGGCAGCGCCGCCAGCGCGGAGCCCCCGCACCGCCAGCGCCCGCCGGCGCGCCACCGCCTCCTCGGAGCCCTCGATCCCGACGATCATCAGGCAGCCCTGCCGGCGCCGGCGCAAACCCAGGTAGGAGTCGAAGGCCCGGCCGGCGAGCCCGCGGGGGCCCGACAGCGCCAGCGTTCCCGCCGTCTCCTCCTCGTCGGAGAGGCGGACCACGTCGGGCAGCCCCGGGCCCTGCGCCAGCGCGCGGACGATTTCCGCCCCCGCCTCGAAGCTCTCCGCCATCCAGGCCTCGTAGCGGCGCACCGCGGGCGCCGGGCGGACGCGCACGGTGACCTCGGGGATCACGCCGAGCACCCCCTCGGAGCCGATCGCCAGCTCGCGCAGCGCCGGCCCGGCCGCGCTGTGGGGCGTCTGGAGGGTGGCGAGCTCGCCGGCCGGCGCCAGCAGGCGGACCGCGGTGATAAGGGCGTCGAAGCGCCCGTAGCCGCTGGAGGCCTGGCCGGCCGAGCGGGTGGCGGCGAACCCGCCGATCGTCGCGTACTCGAAGGACTGCGGGAAGTGGCCGAGCGTCAGCCCCTCCCGGCCCAGGGCCGCCTCGGCCTCGGGGCCCCGCAGCCCGGCTCCCAGCCGGGCGGTGAGCGAGGTGCGGTCGACGGAGGCGCCGCGGAGGGCGGCGAGGTCGAGGCTGATCAGGCGTCCGTGCGTCCCGCGCAGCGGCTCGACGCCGCCGACCACGCTGGTGCCGCCGCCGAAGGGCACGACCGCGACGCTCTCGCGCGCGCAGACGTCGAGCACGCGGCGCAGCGCCTCGGCGTCGGGCGGGACCAGGACCGCGTCGGGTGCCGCCGCCAGCGAACCGCCGCGCAGCCGCGCCAGGTCGGCGTAGCCGCCGCCGTGGGCATGGCGCAGCCGGTCCTCCGCGCCGTCGAAGACGTTGCCCTCGCCGACCGTGGCGCTCAGGGACTCCGGAAGCGGCTCGGCCGCCGGCAGCTCGAAGTCCTCCAGCTGCCGCGCCAGCGGCCAGGGCTCCAGCTCGCCGATCCGCTCCCGCAGCACCCTCAGCGCCGCGGCGTCGAGCTGCGGGGAAACAGTCGGGTCCCCCCACCCCCACCACCTCGCGTCGCGTCGCGGGGCGGTCACGTCAGCGCCCGCTCGATCCCGTCCAGCGCCTCGTCGAGGATCGCCCCCTGGCCGCGGCGCATCAGCGGCGAGCCGAGGCGCGACATCCCGCGCAACGACTGCACCGAGGAGAGCGTCACCTGGGTGCCGCCGTCGCCCCCACGCAGGCCGATCTCCACCCGCGAGACGCGCAGGTGGCGGGCGAACGGGGTCCCCTCGAGCTGCTGCTCCCAGACGTAGCGCTCCCCCTCAGCCGAGCTGAGGCAGCGGTAGTCGGCGCGCACCCCGCGGCCCTCGGCGGTCCGCAGGACCTTCGTCCACTGGCTGCGCCGGCCGCCGCTGCGCCGGTCGACGTTCTCCACCCGCGTGGTCCGCGGCCACCAGCGCGGCAGGCTGTAGGGGTCGGAGACGAGCTGCCAGACGTCGCCCCGGGGCGCCGCGACCGTCCGCTTGCGGGTGACCCGGGGCACGCCCGGCCCGTCAGTCGCCGGCGAGCCGGCGCAGATCGCGGACGAGCAGGAGGTGCTTGAGGTGGCTGACGGTCGCCGCCAGGCTTTCCAGGCTCTGCAGCGCCTCCTTGCGGCGCTCGGGGTTGCGGGAGCGCAGCGAGGGCCCCAGCAGCGCTTCCAGCAGGTTCGCCTCGCGGTCGGCCGAGGAGCGGAAGACCCGTAGGTTGCGGGCGCCGACCCCGAACCGGGCCAGTTCGTTGGCGGCGCGGACGATCTCCCGGTCGGTCTCGTCGTAGACGGTCTTGCCCTCCCGTTTCTCGGGCTGGACGATGCCGAAGTTCTCCAGCTCGGCGATCAGCTCCTCGCGGGCGCCGGTCTCCTCGACGATCTCGTCGAGCGTCAGATAGGCGCGCGAGGTGTCGACGAGGATCGCGCGGCGAACCGCCCCGCTGGCCGGCTTGCGCTCGCCTTCGCCGCCGAGTACCAGGTCGCCGCCGGAGGCAAGCTCCTGGCGGATCACCCGCAGTGGCAGGAACTCGTCGCGCTGCAGTCGCAGGATCGTCCGCAGCCGTTCCACGTCGGACTGGCTGTAGAGGCGGTAGCCCCCGGAGGTCCGCCGCGGGCTCAGCAGCTTCTGGTCCTCGAGGTAGCGGATCTTGGAGATCGAGACGTCGTCGAACTCGTTCTGCAGGATCTTGCAGACCGCGCCGATCGTCAGAGCCTTGCGCGGGCGGCTGGCCGACCCCGGCGTGCGCGCCGGTTGCTCGGACACGGGCATGGCTCAGCGCTCCAGGTAACTCAGCTTGTACTTGCCGACCTGGATCTCGTCGCCGTCGGCGAGCCGGTGGGACTCGATGCGGCGGCGGTTGACATAGGTGCCGTTGAGCGAGCCGAGGTCGTCGATGTAGAGGCCGTCGCGGCGGCGCACCAGCAGCGCGTGGTTGCGCGAGACGGTGACGTCGTCGAGGAAGACCCCGGCGTCGGGGCTGCGGCCGATGCTGATCCGGTCGCCGTCGATGCTGAAGCTCTCACCGGCGCGGCCGCCGCCGGCGCGGATCACCAGCGCCGCGCCCGCCTGCTCGATCACCTCGTCGATGTCGACCGGCAGCATCTCGCCGGTCTCGTCGACCCGGTAGGTCATCGTCGTCGGGTCCTCGCCGGACTCCGCCGGGCCGCCGAGGTAGGCACCGCACTTCTGGCAGTAGTTCGCCCCCTCGGGGTTGGCGAAACCGCACTCCGGACAGTGGACGGCCATGGCGCGGGCGCCGCTAGGCGGCGTTGTCGTCCTCCGGCGTCTGCTGCGCCTTGCCGGCCAGGATCTCGGTCAGCTGCTGGACGTCGTCGCCGGAGATCAGCGAGTCGCCCCGCTCGCGTTTCTGCCGCAGCCGGTTGACCAGCTCCGCACGGAGGATGTCGATCTTCCCGTGCAGGACGCGGCGTTTGTAGGAGATCTCGTTCTCCTCCTCGGTCAGGTTGTCGATCAGCTCCTTCAGCTCCTTGTCGCTGAGCGAGCCGAGATCGGGAAAGGTGTCCTCCATGGTGCTCCTAACTCGGTGAGGCGCCGCCGGCCTCCGTTTGCGCGGGAGGCGATTATAGGTCGAGACCGATCAAAGGTTCAACTGCAGGTTGAAGGTTCGGCAAAATGACGCTCAGCTTGCAGGCCGGACCGCACGCACCTGGCGCATGCCGCTGCGCGCGTACAGGACCGTGGCGAGGACCGCCAGGGCCAGGCCGACGATCAGCAGGGCCGCGGGGATCCAGCCGGCGAAGACCATCGAGAAGAAGATCCCGCCCATGATCGGGAAGACGGAGATCCGCCCCGGCCAGTTGACTTCGATGTCGACGCCGTGCCGCAGGCCGTACTCGGCCAGCCCGAGCATCACCACTTCGCGCACCGCGAGGGCCGCCAGCGCCCAGCGCGGCAGCAGCTCGAAGTGCCAGCAGACGACGGCGCCGGCGAGGATCGTCAGGCGGTCGACCAGTGGGTCCAGCAGCGCCCCCATGCGGCTGTACTGGCCGGTGACCCGGGCCAGGAAGCCGTCGAGGTAGTCGCCGGCGGCGATCAGCCAGAAGACGGTCGCCGAGGGAGCGCTGCGGCCGTCGCCGGATTCGAAGGCGAGGACGAGGAAGACCGGCAGCGCGGCGAGCCGCACGTAGCCGACCATGTTCGGGATGGTCCAGGGGCGCAGCGGCTCCCCCTGCCGGGTCGAGCGCGGTTTGCGGCCCGTGCGGTCGAGGCCGAGGAGGCGGCGGAGGCGGCCGCGCCCGAAGGGGGCCGCGTCAGACATCCCCGCCGGCGTCGGATGGGGGCGCGTCGCCGGTGGCGATCTCCGCCAGCATCCCGGCGGCCTGCGTCGCCACCTCGGCGACCGGCAGCTTGCGCTCCTCCCCGCTCGCCCGCGCGCTTGCCTCGACGACGCCCTCGGCGAGCCCGCGGCGCCCGGCGACGAGTCGCAGCGGGCAGCCGATCAGCTCGGCGTCGGTCAGCTTCTCGCCCGGGCCGGCGTCGCGGTCGTCGTAGAGGACCTCGAGGCCGGCGCTGCCCCGCAGCTCCTCGTAGATCCGGTCGGCGGCCTCGCGCTCAGGCTCGCCGGCCTTGGCCAGGGAGACGAGGTGGATGTGCCAGGGAGCGATCGCGTGCGGCCAGACGATCCCCCGCTCATCGGCGCGCTGCTCGATCGCCGCCGCCATGATCCGCGCCGGGCCGATCCCGTAGCAGCCCATGACGATCGGGCGCTCGGCGCCGCTCTCGTCGAGGTAGGTGGCGCCGAGGGGCTCGGAGTACCGCGTCCCCAGCTTGAAGATGTTGCCGACCTCGATCGCCGGGACGATCTCGATCGTGCCGCCGCCGGGGGCCGTGTCCCCGGGCTCGACCTTGCGGACGTCGAGCTCCTCGAACTCGAAGTCGCGCCCCGGCTGGACGCCGCGCAGGTGGGTGTCGGGACGGTTGGCGCCGGTGACGTAGGAGTCGCCGTCGAGCGCCGCATCCTTGACGATCGGCAGCTTCGCGCCGACCGGACCGAGATAGCCGACGGGCCCCAGCTCGGCCTCGATCTCCTCGGCCCGGGCCTGGCGGAAATCGGCGCCGAGCGAGTTGCGCAGCTTGATCTCGTTCAAGCGGTGGTCGCCGCGCAGCAGCACGATCACCATCCCCCGCCCCTCGACGATCACCGGCAGCGTCTTGACGAAGGCGCCAGGGGGCAGGCCCAGGTGCCCCGCGACGTCCTCCACCTTGGTCATCCCGGGCGTGTCGACCGGCTCGGGCTCGGGCAGCGGCGGTGGCAGCTCCACGGCCTGCGGCCGCGCGGTGGCGACCTCGACGTTGGCGGCGTAGTCGGGCGCCAGCGCCACCTCGTTCTCGCCGGCGGGACAGGGCGCCATGTACTCGTGGGCGCCGGAACCGCCCATCATTCCCACGTCGGCCTCGGAGCGGTACCAGCGCACGCCGCAGCGGTCGAGGATCCGCTCGTAGGCGCCGGCCTGCAGCTCGTATGAGCGCGCCAGCCCCTCCTCGTCGCGGTCGAAGGAGTAGGCGTCCTTCATCGTGAACTCGCGCGTGCGCAGCAGGCCGGCGCGGGGGCGCGGCTCGTCGCGCTCCTTGGTCTGGATGTGGAAGAGCATCAGCGGCAGGTCCCGGTAGGAGCGGACCTCGCGGGCGACGTGCGTGGTCACCGCCTCCTCGTGGGTCATCGCCAGGACCATCGGCGAGCCCTTGCGGTCCTCGAGCTTGAACAGCTCCTCGATCGCGTAGCGGCCGGTCTTCTTCCACGGCTCGGCCGGCATCAGGACCGGCATCAGCATCTCCTGACAGCCGATCGCCTCCATCTCCTCGCGGATCACCTGCTCGACCTTGCGCTCGACCCGCCAGCCGGCCGGCAGGAAGCTCCACAGCCCGGCCCCCAGCTGGCGGATCATCCCCGCCCGCACCAGCAGCTTGTGCGAGATCGCCTCCGCGTCCGCGGGCGCGTCCTTGAGGGTCGGCAGGAAGGCTTGGCTGAGCCGCGTCACGCAGGAAACCTATCCGCCCCGGCTCGCCCCCGGCCCCCGGGCCGGTTCTGACACAAAGGATGCCGAAACTCGACACGAATTGCGCGCCCCAAGCGCGCCCTTTCCCGCGACCCTCCTGCCATGCATCCCGAGACCGCAGGAGTGGCCCATATAGGTGCAATCGTGCGGTCTCGGCGTAGGGAGGTTGCCCTTGCCGAGCTTGCGGGCCGGCAGCGTGGGTCACCGGGCGGTATCTCGCGAGGGGCATTGGCTCTCCGCGGTCCTCACGAGTGGGGAGGGTGCCGTGCTGAGCCACTGGTCCGCGGCCGCCCTCTGGCTGATCCGGCCGAATTCCCGGTCCTCGATCGACATTGCCACTCCGCAAAAGAGCCGCACCCACGACGGGATCGTTCGCCACCACCTACTCCATCCCGCCGACGAGACGACGATCGAGGACGGGATTCCGGTCACCACCGTGCCGCGGACGATTTTCGACCTCGCCGCGACGGAGCCGGTGGAGACGCTCCTCTCGATGCTGCGGGAGGTCGAATACCGACGTCTGTACGACAATCTCTCGCTGCGGGACCTGGTCGATCGCTATCCACGGCATCGCGGGGTCCGCAGGGCACGTCTCGCGCTGCAGCGATTGAGAGAAGAGCCGTCGGGACGGCGGCGAAGCCGGCTCGAGGAACGCTTCGCTCCCTTCCTCCGCCGCTACCGCCTGCCCCTCCCCCGCTTCAACGACTGGATCGCGGCCGGCAGCCGCCGCTTCCAGGTCGACTGCCACTGGCCCGGCACCGGGCAGGTTGTCGAGCTCGACGGCTGGGAGGGCCACGGGACCAGGAGCGCCTTCCGGGAGGACCGCGCCCGCGACCGGGCGCTGAGGGTCGCCGGCTACTCGGTCACCCGCCTCACCTGGGCCCAGCTCGAGGACGAACCGGCCGCGGTCGCGGCCGACCTGCGCGCCCTGCTCAGGCGCGGGTGAAGCGGCGGCCTGCGGTGGGCGAGGCCTCCTCGTCCAGCAGCACCCGGTCGGACTCGCCAGCTTCGGCGGCTTCGTGCTCCATCTGGGCGATCTTCTCGGGCGTCAGGTCGCCGGCGTTTTCGCGCTCGATGTTGGCGACCCACGCCGCCCCCTCCCGGGACTCGACCTCGTCGAACTCGACCTCGCCACCGCGGTCCAGCGACTTGTCGATCTCTTCGAACAGCGTGTCCACGAGCTTTGCCTGCGGCACCTTCCGCAGCGGCTTGCCGCCGGCGAAGATCAGACCCTCGTTCTTGGCGCCGGCGATCCCGAAGTCGGCGTGGCTGGCCTCGCCGATCCCGTTGACGGCGCAGCCCAGCACGGCCACCTCGACCGGCTCGGCGTAGCTCTCCAGCCGCTGCTCGATTTCCGCCACCACCGAGTCCATGTCGAACTGCAGGCGGCCGCAGGTCGGGCAGGCGATCAGCACCGGGCCGCGCTCGCGCAGCTGCAGCGCCTTGAGGATCTCCCAGGCGACCTTGACCTCCTCCTCGGCGTGGAAGGTCGAGAGGCTGATC
>DASVWP010000101.1:0-4272 GCA_036393155.1 Solirubrobacterales bacterium
TCGAGGCCGAAGAGGATCGGCGCCACCGTGAAGGCGACGCGGAGGATCAGGAACGCCTGGTAGGCGGGGTCGCCCTTCAGCCGCTCGGCGAAGCCGGGCGCGGCGGCGACCTCTCGCGGGTCGACGGTGATCGTGGTGGACATGGGACCTCCCTTTCGGTTCTGGGTTGCCTGTCCCCCTTCTGCGTCGCCGCGCCGCGCGTTCTTACGTAAGAAATCGACGGGCCGGCGCGCTAACAATGCGATGGCCCCGCTGACGATGACCACGCCCACCGAGAGCCCCGCCGAACCGGCGCCCGAGCAGGCCGCGGAGGACTCGCGCCTCTGGCTGCGGCCGCTTGCCGCCGAGGGACCCGAGCGCGAGGCCGCGGTCGCCGAGCTGCACGCTCTGCTGCTGCGCGCGGCGCGCTTCGAGATCGAGCGGCGCCGGGGCTCCCTGCCCCACCTGCGCGGCGGCGACTTCGAGGACCTCGCCCAGCAGAGCGCCGACGACGCCCTGCTGGCCGTGCTCGGCAAGCTCGACGGCTTCCGCGGCGAAAGCCGCTTCACCACCTGGGCCTATAAGTTCGCCCTGCTGGAGGCCGGGGTGAAGGTGCGGCGCCGGGCCTGGCAGCAGCGCGAGGTGCCGCTGGAGGAGCGCGCCTGGCCGGCGCTCGCCGACGCCGCCGCCTCCGCCGGGCGCAACGCCGAGCAGGCGGAGCTGCTGGGAGCGCTGCGGGAGGAGATCGAGCGCTCGCTGAGCCCGCGCCAGCGCCAGGTCCTGGTCGCGGTGACTCTCAACGACGTGCCGATCGACGTCCTCGCCGAGCGCCTCGGCAGCAACCGCGGCGCTCTCTACAAGACCCTGCACGACGCCCGCCGCAAGCTGCGCGAGGCGCTTGCCGCGCGCGGCCTGCGCGTCGGGCCCGACCGGGAGGAGGAGCGATGAGCGAGCCCAGCGAACGACCCGACGCCCAGGACCTGCTCTCCCGCGTGCTCGGCCCCGGCGAGCCGGAGCTGAGCTGCGAGGAGTGCTTCGAGCAGCTCGACCGCTACGTCGAGCTCTCACTGGCCGGCGAGCCGGCCGACCGGCAGGTCCCCGGGATGCGCGCGCACCTGCGCGGCTGCCCGGCCTGCGCCGAGGACTTCCGCAGCCTGCGCGACCTGCTGGCGGACGGGGACTGAGTGCCGACATCGCCCGTGTAGGGCGCCGGCGCGGGGGTAGTCGCGTGCCCCGAGGGCGACGCGCACGAGGACGACTTCGCGCTGCTCGCCGACATCTTCCCCACCGGCCACCACGGCACCGAGCTCGCCGACGTGCAGCCGGGCGAGACGGTCGCCGTCTTCGGCGCCGGGCCGGTCGGCCTGCTGGCCACCCACTCGGCGCTGCCGCGCGGAGCCTCGCGGGTCTTCACCGTCGACCGGATCCCCGAGCGGCTGGCCAAAGCCGAGGGGCTGGGGGCGACCGGCATCAACTCAACTGGCTGATCGAAAGCGTCCGCGCCACCGGCAGGCTCGGGATCCCCGGCGCCTACTTCGTCGGCGATCCAGGGGCGCCGAGCAAGGAGGCCGAAGAAGGCAGGCTGCAGATCGACTGGGGGACGCTGTGGCAGAAGGGCCTGAGTTCGACCGTCGCGTCGCGGCTTCACCAAGGTCGCCCTGCACCCCTGAGGGGGCGCGCGTCGCCTAGGAGGCTTTGACGCTCTGGACTTCGAGACTGGAGTGGCCGACCCGCGAGCAGACTTCGAGCGGGAAGGGCACGAACTTCGCGGCTGACTGGCCGGGTGGCTTCACGCACAGCCCGGCCGCCAGGACCGGCTGGCATTCCGAGGGCGTGAAGACGCCGGGGTCGACGGCGCGCAGGACGGCGGTGGCGGTGGCGCCGGGACGCAGGCGCACGGTGGGACCGCCGCTCGTCGTCCCCGCCGGGCTGCCCACCGGGTGCCCGTGGACGTCGGCGGCGACGACACCGGGCGCGCCCCGCAGGGTGCAGGTGCGCGAGGAGAAGTTGGTGAACGCGAGCTTGTAGTAGAAGCTCCCGGCCGTCCCCCCGCCTTCGCTGTTGTCGAGCCAGACGTCGAGGAGTGAGGTGGTGCATTTCGGCGTCGCCGAGGCCGTCGCCGGCGTGGCCGTCGCGCCTGGCGCCACGACCAGGGCGCCGACCGCGGCCAAGGCCGCGAGCGAAGCGATCAGCGAGCTGGTCCCCCTCATCCGGGCCCAGCCTACCCTGACCGGCGAACTCCGCTGTTCCCTATATCTTTGAAAACTCAGTGCCGTTGCAGGCAAAGCCGAGCCACCGCGGGGCCGGAGCAGGCCCTGGGACCGGCGATCCAGAAGAGCGAGGTGAGCGCAATGAGCCCAGAACCCGGGGTCGACTACGTGAAGGTCGACACCACGCCCCTCTACACGGAGCCGACCGGCTCGAAGGCCGAGCTCCACCTGCTGTGGGGCGACAGGCTGACGGTTGGAGGGGAGGAAGCAGGGGACCGCGTCAAGGCGCGGGCGCGCGGCGAAGAGGGCTGGGTCGAGCGGTCGGCGCTCGGCGGGAAACCGCTGCTCGAGGTCTACGTCATCGACGTCCGGCAGGGAGACGGGATTCTGATCAAGACGCCGAACGGCCGCCATGTGCTGATTGACGCCGGCCTTCCCCGCAGCAAGCAGGACCTCGGCAAGAACGCCGTGGACTTCGTCGACTGGAAGTTCTTCCATGACTACGACAGCGAGACGATCGCCCTCGACAGAGTGCTGTCGAGCCACAGCGACCTCGACCACTACGGCGGCCTGATCGACCTGCTGGAGGTCGGCGAGAGCGAGGAGCTGGACTGCACCGGGGTTCGCGTCGAGGGCATCCACCACGCTGGGATCGGCTGGTGGGTGGACCCGGAGGACGGGCGCTGGCTCGGGACCCACCAGGAGACCGAGGCCGGCGACTTCTTCACCCAGTTGGTCGGCGACCGTCCGGCGATCGAAGCTGCCCTCGCCCCCGGCGCCGACCCCGCCCTGCAGGGCGAATGGGCGGCCTTCCTGCGGGCGGCGCTGAACGCGCGACGAAGCGACGACAGCCCGACCCCGATCCGGCGCCTATCCAGCGCCGACGGCTTCCTGCCGGGATTCGAGCCGGGAACCGAGGACGAGCCGGCGATCAAAGTCCTGGCGCCCGTGCAGTTCGACGTCGGCGGCGATCCGGCGCTGCGCCGGCTCGGCGCCGAGGACTCGATCAACACCAACGGCAACAGCCTCGTACTGCGACTCGACTACGGTGCCTGCCGGTTCCTGCTCACCGGCGACATCAACCGCGAGGCCGAGGAGGCGCTGCTCGCGGACTACGCGGACAGGACGGAGGAATTCCGCTGCGACGTCGCCAAGGCGGCGCACCACGGCAGCGCCGATTTCTCCCTGCCCTTCCTGAGGGCGATGGAACCGGCCGTCACGGTGATCTCCTCCGGCGACTGCGAGAGCTACGACCACCCGAACCCCCGGCTGCTCGCCGCCAGCGCGCTCGCGGGGCGGGTGGAGATCGACGAAGAGAAGCTGGTCTCGCCGCTGATCTACTCGACCGAGCTGGCCCGCAGCGTCGAGCTGGAACCGGGGAACGAGGCGACCGGCGGCCGCGCGATCGTCGCCCGGTTGATCTACGGGCTGGTCAACGTCCGCACCGACGGCGAGAGGATCCTCTGCGCCACCAGGGACGAGGCGGAGCTCAAGTGGCGGATCGCCGAGGTCACCGCCCGCCCCTGACCGGCGGCCCTCCCCCCGGCCCGACGTAGGTGGCCCGGGGCCGGAAGCGGAGGCGGTGCGGGTACTCCTCGAGGGCGTGGGCGAGGAGGCCGGCGACGCGGGCGGTGGTGAAGACGAGCGCCGCCGCGCCGCGTCGCAGCCCCATCGCGGCGCAGAGACCGGCGAGGGCGAAGTCGGCGTTGGGCGCCGGCAGCCCGGCGACGACCGCCCCCTCCGCCAGCTCCCCGTACAGGGCGGCGCGCTCGCGGTCCTCGGCCACCTGCGGCAGGTAGGCGAGCAGGTGGTCGGCGCGGGGGTCGCGGTCGCGGTAGACGCGATGGCCGAAGCCCGGCGGCGGCATCTCCATCCCCAGGTGGCGGTCGATCGTCGCCCGCACGTCGGCGGGCTCGGCGACCCCGGTCAGCAGCGCCTCGGTCGCCAGGGTGGCGGCGCCGTGCAGGGCGCCGCCGAGCGCCCCCAGCCCGGCGAGCACGACGCGGTAGGGGTCCGCCCAGGCCGAGGCGGCGACCCGGGCCGCCAGCGCGCTGGCGGCGAGTTCGTGGTCGGCCAGCAGGAC
>DASVWP010000102.1:0-3547 GCA_036393155.1 Solirubrobacterales bacterium
AGACGACGAATGAGCACCATGACCTACGCCGACACGCCGGTCGAGGTCGACGCCGAAGGGTTCCTCACCGACCCCGGTCAGTGGAACCGCGACGTCGCCGCCGCGATCGCCGCCGAAGCCGGCATCGCCGAGCTCACCGACCGCCACTGGCGGGTGGTCGAGTTCATGCGCGGCGCCTACCTCGAGAACGGCACCGCGCCCTCGATCCGCACCCTCGGCAAAGCCTCCGGGGTGCCGATCAAGGAGCTCTACCAGCTGTTCCCGAAAGGCCCGGCGAAGCTGGCCGCGAAGATCGCCGGCATCCCCAAGCCCCGCGGCTGCATCTAGGAGGGGGTAAGCATGAGCGAGTCCAACGGCGCCGCGCCCGAGCCGATCCAGAAGGTCTCGATCATCGTCTCGCGGGGCTCCCTGGAGGGCGTCTATCCCGGCCTGATCATGGCCAACGGGGCGCGCATGGAGGGCATCGAGGCCAACCTCTTCTTCACCTTCTTCGGCCTCGACGCGATCAGCAAGGCCAAGCACGAGCACGTCAAGGTGGCGACGGTCGGCAACCCCGGGCTGCACCTGGCGACCTGGGCCGGAGGCATCCCCGGCGTCTCCGCCCTGGTCACCCACAAACTGGCCGCCGAGATGGAGAAGCTCGACATCCCGCCGATCCCCGAGTTCGTCGAGATGATCGCCGAATCGGGCGCCGGCCTCTACGCCTGCAAGGCCTCGGTCGACCTCTTCGGCCTCTCCGAGGAGGACTTCGTGGACGAGGTGCAGGAAGTGATCACCGTCGGCGAGTTCTACGAGCTCGCGGCGGGTGGCCAGATCATCTTCACCTGAAGGTGGGGTGGGGGGACCCGGGCACCCTCCCGGGCGAATTGAGTCGCGCCCCTTGCGGGGCGGCTCCCGGAGATCCTGCCCGCCTATGGCGGGCAGGAATCAGATTGCATTTCGCGCGCTTCGCGGACATTCGCCCGGGAGGGACCCCCGGGTCCCTTCATCCAGCGCTCGGCCTCAAATCAACCCAGCTCACCCGCACCGGAAGGTGCGCCGCCGCGTCCAGTCGGTTAGCTGCTCCACCCTGTTGGCGCCTGGTGATTTGGAGCGTCGCCGGGGCGTCGGGTGGCCCCCCGAACGTTTTGCGACAGAGGAGCGAGGCGCTCCGGGCGCCAGCCCAAGCGGCTCTTCGACGATGGTCGAGTGAGGGGGGCCACCCGACGCCCCCGTCCCGCCCGCTCAGACCACCCAGGTGTCGCCGGCCCGCAGCAGGTCGCCGACGTCGTCCATCGTCGCCCCCCCGTGCGCCGCCTTCAGCTTCTGCTGGCGGTCCGCCCCGTAGACCTCGCGCTTGACGTCGCGGAAGACGCCGATCGGGGTCGGGCCGGTGGGGCTGTCGGCAAGGCGGGCGAGGGCGGTGGCGTGGCTGGGGTCGGCGACGTGGGCGTCGTGAACGACCGGGGCGTCCTCGCCGACCTCGCTCACCTCGACCACTTCGAGGCCGCCATCGGCGGAGCGGACGACGCCGCGCTCGTGCTCGGCGCCGAAGCGGATCGGCTCGCCGTGCTGGAGGCGGATCTGGTTGTGGGCGCCGCCCTTGCCGCGGACCGCGTCGAAGGCGCCGTCGTTGAAGACGTTGCAGTTCTGGTAGATCTCGACGAAGGCGGCGCCGGGGTGCTCGGCGGCGGCCCGCAGGGTGTCGCGGACGTGCTGCTTCTCGACGTCGATCGTGCGGGCGACGAAGGAGGCGTCGGCGCCGAGCGCCAGGGCCAGCGGGTTGAAGGGGTGGTCCTCGGAGCCGAACGGCGTCGACTTGGTGATCTTGCCGGTCTCGCTGGTCGGCGAGTACTGGCCCTTGGTCAGCCCGTAGATCTGGTTGTTGAAGAGCAGGATCTTGATCGGGACGTTGCGGCGCAGGGCGTGGATCAGGTGGTTGCCGCCGATCGACAGCGAGTCGCCGTCGCCGCTCACCACCCAGACCGAGAGGTCCTCGCGCGAGGTGGCGATGCCGGTCGCCAGCGCCGGCGCGCGGCCGTGGATGCCGTGCATCCCGTAGGTGTCCATGTAGTAGACGAAGCGCCCGGCGCAGCCGATCCCGGAGATGAAGACCGTCTTCTCCGGCGGCACGCCGAGTTCGGGCATCAGCGTCTGGACCGAGTTGAGGATCGCGTAGTCGCCGCAGCCCGGGCACCAGCGGGTTTCCTGGCCGGACTGGAAGTCGGCCTTGGTCAGGGTCGCCGCGGCGCCGTTGCCGCCGTGTCCGTTCTCGCTCATCCGATCGCCTCCAGGATCGCCTGCTCGAGCTCCTCGGCGAGGATCGGCAGGCCCTCGACTTTGTTGTAGCCGACCGCGTCGACCAGGAACTTGTCGCGGACCAGGCTCAGCAGCTGCCCTGTGTTGAGCTCGGGCACCAGGACCTTCTCGAAGGAGCGCACGACCTCGCCGGTGTTGGCCGGCAGCGGTTCCAGCTGGCGCAGGTGGGCGGTGGCGAGCGGAATGCCGCGAGCGCGGATGCGCCGCGCGGCGGCGCCGATCACCCCGAACGTCGAGCCCCAGCCGAGCAAGAGCAGCTTCGCCCCCTCGTCGGCCTCGACCTCCAGCGGCGGCAGCTCGCCGGCCAGGTGCTCGAGCTTCTCGGCCCGCAGCCTGGTCATCAGCGCGTGGTTGGCCGGGTCGTAGGAGACCTTGCCCGAGCCGTGCTCCTTCTCCAGGCCGCCGAGCCGGTGCTGCAGGCCGGGCGTGCCGGGGATCGCCCAGGGCCGGGCGCCGCGCTCGTCGCGCAGGTAGGGGAGGAACTCGTCGCCGGCGTTCGCCTGCTCGGCGAAGCAGGGGTCGATCTCCGGCAGCGCGCCGACGTCCGGCAGCCGCCAGGGCTCGGAGGAGTTCATCAGGAAGGTGTCGGCGAGCAGGATCACCGGGGTGCGGTAGCGGATCGCGATCCGCGCCGCTTCGAGCGCCGAGTCGAAGCAGTCGGCCGGGGTGGAGGGGGCGATCACCGGCAGCGGCGACTCGCCGTGGCGGCCGTGGATCGCCATCAACAGGTCGGACTGTTCGGTTTTCGTCGGCAGCCCGGTCGAGGGGCCGGAGCGCTGGACGTCGATCACCACCAGCGGCAGCTCGACCATCTGCGCGAGGGCGATCGTCTCGGTCTTCAGGTCCATCCCCGGGCCGCTGGTCGCGGTCACCCCGAGCTGGCCGCCGAAGGAGGCGCCGAGCGCCATGTTGGCGGCGGCGATCTCGTCCTCGGCCTGGACGGTGCGGACGCCGAAGCGGCCGCGGCTGGCCAGGGCGTGGAGCAGCTCCGAGGCCGGCGTGATCGGGTAGCTGGCGAAGAACATCTGCAGCCCGCTGCGGACGCTGGCAGCGATCAGCCCGATCGCCATCGCCTGGGTCCCGTCGATGTTGCGGTACTCCCCCGGATCGAGCGGCGCCGGCTCGATCTCGACCGGGGTCGCCGCGATCTCGGTGGTCTCACCGAAGTTGTACCCCGCCCTGAAGGCCGCGATGTTGGCGTCGCGGACCGCCGGTCGCTTGGCGAATTTCGTCTCCAGCCACGAGATCG
>DASVWP010000103.1:0-28572 GCA_036393155.1 Solirubrobacterales bacterium
GTCGGCGACGAGCTCCAGCAGGCGCCTGCCTTCGGCGTCGAAGCCAGCGAGGGCGAGCGCCCGCTTGCCCTCGGCGACCATCTCCAGCGCCCGCGCTCGCACCGCCTCGAGCGCCCCGGTCGCGGCGATGCGGTCGCACACCGCCTCCGCCGAGTCGGCGTCCAGCGCTCGCAGGTCGAGCTCGCGCAGGCTGCGGTCGGCGCGCGCGGCCTCGATCAGGGGCAGGGTCACGGTGCCGTCCAGGAGATCGGTCCCGCGCGCCTTGCCGGTCCGCTCCGGCGGGCCGCTGACGTCGAGGACGTCGTCGAGGAGCTGGAAGGCGAGGCCGACCCGCGCCCCGAACTCGCGCAGGGCTGGGTCCTCGCGGCCGAGCAGGCAGGCGCATTCAAACAGCGTCGCCGTCTTCAGCCGGCAGCGCTCCAGGTAGCTCTCCTCCGTCAGGCCGAGGTCATAGGCCCCCTGACGCTGGGCGAGCTCCCCTCGGGCGAGCGAGACGGCGGCGGCGGCGAGCAGCTTCACCGAGCGCGTGTCGCCCGCCTCGGCGAGCAGCGCGAAGGCGCGGGAGAAGAGCAGGTCGCCGGTAGCCACGGCGCGCTCGCGCCCCGAGGTGGCGGCGACGGTCGGCAGGCCGCGACGCAGCGGCGCCTCGTCGAGGACGTCGTCGTGGACCAGGGTCGCCATGTGGACGAGCTCGATCGCGCTGGCGGCTCGGACCGACTCCTCGCCCCCCTCCGGCCCCGCGCAGAGCAGGACGAGCATCGGCCGCAGGCGCTTGCCCCCGGCCGCGAGGGTCGCCCCGGCATCGGCTCCGAGCAGATCGCCGTGGTCGCCGAGCGCGGCCCGCAGGCGCTCCTCGACCTCGCCGAGCCGCGCCGGCAGCCAGCGACTGGAAGCATCCAGCACCGCCGTCACCGGCGGCGGCACCGCGGACGGTCGGGTCATCCCTTGACGCCGCTGTGGATGGCGATGATCCCGCCGGCCAGCACCGTGTAGCGGATGCGCTTGAAGCCGGCGGCGTCCATCTTCTCGGCCAGACCGCGGGGTCGGGGGAAGCTGCGAACCGACTGCGGCAGGTAGGAGTAGGCCTCCGGGTCGCTGGAGAAGGCGCCGAGCAGAGGCACGATGCGGTCGAACCAGAGCGAGAAGAAGAGCGATAGGGGCGGCCTGCTCGGCTGGGTGATCTCGAGGATCACCGCCCGCCCGCCTGGCTTCAGCACCCGCGCCATCTCGCGCAGGCCCCGGTCGAGGTTGGCCAGGTTGCGAACGCCGAAGCCGACCGTGACGGCGTCGAAGCGGGCCGCGTCGTAGGGCAGCTGCAGGGCGTCCGCCCACTCGAAGCGCACGCCGTCGATGCTGCGGCCGGCGGCCTTCTCGCGCGCCAGGTCGAGCATCGGCTCGGAGAAGTCGCAGCCGACGACGTGGCCACCGGGGGTCACCCGCCGGGCCAGCTCGAGCGCCAGGTCGCCGGTCCCGCAGCAGACGTCGAGCGCGGAGTCTCCCGGGGCGAGCTCGGCCCGCGCCGCGGCGCGCTCGCGCCAGCGGTGGTGCAGCCCGGCCGTCATCACCGAGTTGAGCAGGTCGTACTGCGCCGCCACCCGGTCGAACATCCGGTTGACCTGCCCGGCGAAGTCGGGCGATTGACGGTTGTCGTTGATCGTGTCCATGGGGACTCAGGACGCGCCGGGGCCGTCTCCCGGACCGCCGGCTAGTTCAACGAGGATAGGAAGTCCGCGATCGCGTTGAGCTTCTTCTGCGGCAGTTCGCGGAAGGAGGGCATGATGCCCGGCCCGATTTCCACCGAGCGGATGATCGCGGCACGCGGGATGCGAGCGCCGATGTGGGTCAGTTCGGGACCGGGGCCGTTGTTGCCGTTGTCGCCGATTTTGTGGCAGGCCAGGCAGCCGTTGCCGGCCACGTCCTCCTTGCCGGCTTCGTATTGGGGTGCCACCTTCAGGTCGATCTGGGTCGGGGCGCCGGCGACCGCGCCGGCGTAGGTCAGGTAGCCCATCGCGAGGATCGTCAGGATCCCGGCGGTGGTGGCGACCGGCCGGCGCTCCGGCCGGCGCTCCGGGCTGCGGTCGTAGAACGGCAGCAGCAGCAGCAGGACCATGCAGATCGTCGGGATGCCGATGGTCGCCACCGGCACCAGCTCCGGCGGTTTGATCACGCGCAGGAGCTCGAAGAGGAAGAAGAAATACCACTCCGGGCGGGGCACGTAGGTGGTCGTGGTCGGGTCGGCCTTGGGCCCCTGCTCGGCGCCGAGGACCAGCGACATCACGATGATCACGCCGACGACGATCAGCGCCATCGCCGAGTCCTTGAGCACCGCGTAGGGGAAGAACGGCTTCCCCTTCTTCTTCAGGAGCTCGTATTCCTCGAGGTACGCCTGCTTGTCGGCTGGCTTCATGCGGGGGAGGCTCCGTTGCCGGGCGAGGCGCCGTTGGACTCGACGCCGGCGTCGAGCTGGGCGACCGGGGCGGCGATCTTCGGCTTGTCGATCTTGGTCCAGGGCGGGGCCGTGGTCCCGAGCTTGACCACCAGGTACATGTGGGCGCCGATCAGGGCGATGATCGCCCCCGGCACCAGCAGCATGTGGATCGAGTAGAAGCGGGCCAGCGTGGTCGCCCCGAGCTCCGGGCCGGCGCGCAGGAAGTCGCTCAGGTAGGGACCGACGATCGGCCCGGTGCCGTTGATGTTGATGCCGACGATCGAGGCCCAGAAGGAGCGCTGGTCGAACGGCAGCAGGTAGCCGGTGAAGGCCATGGTCATGGTGAGGATCAGCAGCACGACGCCGATCACCCAGTTCAGCTCCCGCGGGTACTTGTAGGCGCCGAAGAAGAAGGTCCGCCCCATGTGGAGGAAGACCAGGATCACCATCACGCTGGCGCCCCACTTGTGCATCCCGTGCACGAACTGGCCCAGCGGGACGTCGTTGTTGATGTGGGTGATCGAGGCGTAGGCCTGGGTGGTGGACGGCGTGTAGTACATCGCCAGGAAGACGCCGGTCACGGCCTGGACGATGAAGGCGAACAGGGTCGCCGAGCCGAGCGTGTAGAACCAGTTCGTCCCTTTCGGCACCTTGCGGTAGAGCAGGCCGGTGAGGAACCCGCTGGCGGCGGTCCGTTGATCGACCCAGGCAAGGACGTCGACCGGCGCTTCTTTGGCCTGACCGGCGAAGCGCTCGCCATGGCTCGGCCGCACCGGGGGCGCGGTCTTGAGGTCGGCGGGAGCCTGGCCCTTGGACGTGCCTCCCTGCCCGGGCTTGGCCGGTTTGCGCAGAGGCGGCGGGACGACGAAGTCGGGAATTTTCGGCATCAGGGCGGTGGGAAGGTGTCGGGGCGGGGCGGGTAGAGGTATTCCCAGATCCCGCCGGTGAACTCCCCGGGATCGCGGGCGCGGACCGGTTCGAGCTGCGAGGTCACGCTGTAGCGCGGACCGAGTTCGACCTGGCCTTTGCGAACCCGGGTCTGGAAACGATCGAGGGGGCGCACCGGCGGGCCGCCGATCCGCTTACCCTGGAAGTCGTAGACGCCGCCGTGGCAGGGGCAGATGAAGTTGCCGGCCGCCTGGACGAAGCGCACCGGGCAGCCGAGGTGGGCGCAGCGGTTGGAGACGGCGACGTAGAGGCCCGGTTCTTCTTCCAGTTCGGGCGAGCTCTTGCGCACGTAGGCGGTGGTCTTGCCGGCGTCGCCGATCCCCTCGGTTTCGGTGAAGACGACCTGGCGGTAGGTGTCTTCGACGAAATCGGAGACCGGGCCGACCGCCTCCCAGCGTTCCTTGCCGCGATGGAAGATCGGCGCCACCGCGAAGCCGACGGCGGGCAGGACGATCGCGGCGCCGGCGAGGCCGCCCAGGCCCTGGGCGGCGATCGTGAAGGCGCGGCGGCGGGTCATCGACTCCCCCTCGAAGTAGCCCGGGGGCTCGGGTTTAACCCGCTGCTGCCCTGGGGTCTCTTCGGCCCCGTTCCTCTTGTCTGCGCTGTCTGCTGCCACAGTCGTTCCGGTTAGCGGCCGGGGAGTCTATTGCCTCGGCCCCTAAGGGGGCTGGCAGACAGGTTACGCCTTCAGGCGGTGCCCGCAATCTCCCGCGCCGCGGCGCTCCAGAGAGCCTCGGCGGCACCTTCCCGGCCCTCGGCGTGAAGCTGAGCGCAGCGGCTGATCAGGTCGGCGAGGATCCGCACCGCGGCGTCGTCGCCGAGGGCCGCCAGGCGGTCGAGCCCGAGCGCGTAGAGGTAGTCCCCGGCCAGCAGGGCCAGGTCCTCGTCGTGGCCGGACAGCAGGCGCGGGGTCCCGTAATGGAGCAGGTAGCCCTCCCGAACCGCCTCGACGACGAGCGCGTACTCGCCGGGCGCGGCGGCCGTGCGGGGACCGGCCGCGACCAGCGCCCCGAGCTCCCCCGGGTCCGTCGGCTCGACGACGTGGGGGGCGATCGGCGTGTCCTCCCGCCGCAACTGCTCAGCAAGGGCGATGAGCACCGTCGAGGGGTCGGTCATCCCAGCGCCTCCCGCAGCGACTCCTCGGCGGCTTCCAGGGTGCGGTCGACGCTGCCCTCGTCGTGGGCCAGCGAGACGAACCAGGCCTCGAACTGCGAGGGCGGCGGGTAGACGCCGCGCTCCAGCATCGCCCGGCAGAAGCGGGCGTGGGCCTCGGTGTCGCAGGCGCCGGCGCCGGCAAAGTCGCGCACCGGCTCGGGGCTGAAGAAGAGGGTCACCAGGCCGGGCGCCGCCGCCACCTGCAGCGGCCGTTCGCGCGCCAGCGAGGTGAGGCCGGCGGCGAGGCGGTCGGTGAGGGCACCGAGGCGGGCGTAGGCCGCGCCGTCGAGCTGGTCGAGGGTGGCGAGGCCGGCGGCGACGGCGAGCGGGTTGCCCGACAGCGTCCCCCCGTGGTAGACGTCGCCCGCCGGGGCGATCCGCTCCATCGCCTCGCGCGGGCCGGCGAAGGCCGCCGCCGGCAGGCCGCCGCCGATCACCTTGCCCATCACCGTCAGGTCCGGCTCGATCCCGTAGAGCTCCTGCGCGCCGCCGCGGGCGACCCGGAAGCCGGTGATCACCTCGTCGAAGATCAGCAGCGCGCCGGCCGCCCTGGTCGCCTCGCGCAGGAACTCGAGGAAGCCCTCTTCGGGCGGCACGACCCCCATGTTGGCGGCGACCGGCTCGGCCAGCAGGGCCGCCACCTCGTAGGTCTCGAGGGCCTGAGTGACCGCCTCGCGGTCGTTCCAGGGGACGACGACGGTGCCGGCTGCCTGGGCCGCGGTCACCCCGGGGCTTCCCGGCACCCCCAGCGTCGCCAGGCCGGAGCCGGCGTCGGCCAGCAGGCCGTCGGAGTGGCCGTGGTAGGCGCCGGCGAACTTGACCACGACCTCGCGGCCGCTGATCGCCCGGGCCAGCCGCACCGCCCCCATCGCCGCCTCGGTCCCGGAGCTGGTCATCCGCACCATCTCCACGGAGGGGAAGCGCTCGGCGATCTCCTCGGCCAGCCGCGCCTCGCCGCCGGTGGCGGCACCGTAGCTGGTGCCCCGCTTCGCCGCCTCGATCACCGCCGCGACCACCGCCGGCTCGGCGTGACCGAGGATCAGCGGGCCCCAGGAGCCGACCCAGTCGAGGTAGCGGTTGCCGTCGACGTCGATCAGCTCGCGGCCTTCGCCGCGCTGGATGAAGATCGGGTCGCGCCCGATCTGCCGCATCGCCCGCACCGGCGAGTTGACGCCGCCGGGCAGGACCCGCCGCGCCCGCTCGTATAGCCGGGAGGAGCCCTCCGAGCCGGGCACTAGGCGGAGTGCTCCCGCTCCCAGCGCGCGTAGTCGTCGGTGAAGTAGTGGAGGCGGATCTTCTTGTACTCGGTCGAGGAGTACAGGGTGGCGCGATCGTCGGGGCCCATCCCGCACTCCTCGGCGATCGAGTCGAGGATCGCGTCGCACTCCTCCTTCGAGCGCCCGTGGGCCATCGTGAAGACGCTGTAGGGCCAGTCCTCGTAGGTCGGCCGCTGGTAGCAGTGGGAGATGCCGCGGAAGGAGGCCATCTTCGCGCCGACCTCCAGCACCTGATCCTCGGGCACCTTCCAGACCCCCATGCCGTTGGCCGAGAAGCCGGCGCGGCGGTGGTAGAGGATCGCCGCGACCCGGCGCAGGATCTTGCGGTCGACCATTCCCCGCAGCTGCTCCAGCAGCTGCTCGGTGGAGATGCCGAGCTCCGCGGCGGCCTCGTCGTAGGGGCGCTCGACGGCCGCCATCGGGCCCTGCAGGGCGCGGATCAGGGCGATGTCGTCCTCGTCGTAGGGCTGGGGCTCCAGCTCGCGCGGCGGCGCCGCTTCCACCGCCTTGGCCAGGGTCTCGGTCCCCTTCTCCATCTCCAGGTTCATGTTGATCTTGAACAGAGTGAGGGTCGGGAGTTCGCGCATCGACTCCGCCCCGGTCTCCTCCATCAGCGCTTCCAGGGTGCCCTTGAGCCCGAGCTTGGAGTCGGGCGGCGTGGCGATCGTGAACCAGAGGTTGAACTCGTGGGTGCGCAGGTAATTGTGGGAGACGCCGGGGTGGGCGTTGACGATCTGCGCCGCCCGCTGGGGGTGCTCGGCGTCGACTTTGGCGGCCACCAGCATCGACTCGTAGCCGAGCGCGCGGGTGTCGAAGATCGGCGTGATCTCGCGGATGATCCGGCCGTCCAGCAGGCGCTGGGTTCGGGCCAGCACGTCGTCGAGCTCCAGCTCGGCGTCCGAGGCGACGAGTGCGAAGGGCTCGGGGTCGAGCGGGAAGCTCGACTGCAGGAAGTTCATCAGCCGCTTGTCGGTCTCGTCGAGCGGGATCGCCGAGCCGTCCTTGCGGCTGCGGGCCTTGGACTGTGGGACCTTCACCGAAGCCATCCAGCGGCCTCCTTCGCGTAGTAGGTGATGATCGCGTCGGCGCCGGCGCGGCGGATCCCGGTCAGGGTCTCGACCACGGCCTGACGCTCGTCGATCCAGCCGTTGGCGGCGGCCGCCTTCAGCATCGAGTACTCGCCGCCAACGTGGTAGGCGCAGAGCGGCGCCCGGGTCGCGTCCTTGACCAGGCGGACGACGTCGAGGAACGGGGTCGCCGGCTTGACCATGACCATGTCGGCACCCTCGTCGAGGTCGAGCTCGGCCTCGCGGACCGCTTCCAGCGCGTTGGCGGGGTCCATCTGGTAGCCGCGACGGTCGCCGAATTCCGGCGCCGAGCCGGCGGCCTCGCGGAACGGGCCGTAGAAGGCGGAGGCGTACGTGGCGCTGTAGGCGATGATCGGCACGTCGGCGTGCCCCTCTTCGTCGAGCTGGTGGCGGATCGCCCCGACCCGGCCGTCCATCATGTCGCTGGGCGCGACCACGTCGGCGCCGGCGTCGGCGTGGGAGATCGCGGTTTTCGCCAGCAGCTCGACCGAGAGGTCGTTGTCGACCTCGCTCGAGCCCTCGCGGAAGATGCCGCAGTGCCCGTGGGTCGTGTACTCGCAGAGGCAGACGTCGGTGATTACCGTGAGATCGGGGTGGGCGTCCTTGAGAGCCCGCACCGCCATCTGCACAATCCCCTCGTCGTCGTAGGCGCCGCTGCCGACCTCGTCCTTGGCGCCCGGGATGCCGAAGAGGATGACCGCGCCGACCCCGCTCGCCGCGACCTCGCCGGCCTCCTCGACCAGGGCGGAGATCGAGAAGCGCTGGATCCCCGGCATCGTCGCGATCTCCTCGCGGACCCCCTCGCCGGTGACGACGAACATCGGCTGGATCAGGTGGGCGGGAGAGAGCTCGGTCTCGCGGACCAGGCGGCGCAGGGTTTCGGTCCGGCGCAGGCGGCGCAGGCGCGTGGCGGGGTAGGGCATGGACATGCGAGTTTAGGGGGAAGGGACGGTGGGGGTGCCTCCCCGGACTCGCTCGCTGCGCTCGCTTTTGAGTGTCCGGGGAGGCACCCCCACCGTCCCCGCAGCAGCGCAGTAGCGTTCCCCACCGTGCAGGCGCGTGGGCTGGTTAAGCGGTATGGCGACCGGGAGGCTCTGCGGGGGGTCAGCTTCGAGGTCTCGGCCGGGGAGCTGGTGGCGATCATCGGGCCCAACGGGGCCGGCAAGACGACGCTGCTCTCGATCCTCGCCGGGATCCTGCGGCCCGACGCGGGCGAGCTCGAGTCCCCGGGCGGGGCGATCGGCTGGGTGCCGCAGCAGGCGGCCCTGTACCGGCGGCTCACCGTGGAGGAGAACCTGCTCCTGTTCGCCCGCCTGGAGGGCCACGAGGACCCCGGCGCCTCGGTCGAGGAGATGCTCGAGCTGTCGGGGCTCGCCGGGCGTCGCGGCGAGATCGTCGCCCGCCTCTCGGGGGGCAACCAGCAGCGGGTCAACATCGCGATCGGCCTGCTCTCCCGGCCGGCGGTGCTGCTGCTCGACGAGCCCAGCGTCGGGCTCGATCCCCGGCAGCGGGCGCGGCTGTGGGAGTTCGTCTCCGGGCTCGCCGGGCGCGGAACGACGGTGATCTTCTCCACCCACGACATCCAGGAGGCCGAGCGCTACGGCAGTCGGCTGCTCGTCCTCGCCGACGGCGAGTCGCTGTTCGACGGCTCGGCCGAGGAGCTGCGCGAGGCGGTGCGGCGCGAGGCGCCAGAGGCCGCCGAAAGCGACTTCGAGACCGCCTTCGTCGCCTACCTGCACCACCGGGGGCACTGATGCGCTGGCTGCTGCTGAAGGACCTGCAGATCCTCCGGCGCTCGCCGCTGCAGGCCGTGCTGCTGGTCGCCTACCCGATCCTGATCGCGATTCTGGTCGGCTTCGCGATCTCCCGCAGCCCGGAAAAGCCGCGGGTCGCCTTCCTCAACGAAGTCCCGAGCGGCTCGCGGATCACCGTCGGCGGCCAGCAGCTGCCCTCGGTCGGGGTCAGCCAGCGGATCTGCCGCAAGGTCGAGTGCGTCGACGTCAGCGGCCGCGCCGAAGCGATCCGGAAGGTCGAATCCGGCGACGCGATGGCGGCCCTGATCCTGCCCGCCAACCTGATCGACAAGATCAACTCGCTCTCCACCCTGACGCCGGGGACGCCGAAGGTCGAAGTGATCGTCAACGAATCCGACCCGGTGCGGGCGCAGCTGGTGAACGAACGGATCGCCACCCTGCTCGCCCAGGCCAACCTCTCGATCGCCCGGCGGATCGCCGGCGAAGGTGGCCACTACCTGCGGCTGCTGATCGACGGCGGCAACCTGCCGGTGCTCGGCGAATCGATCCACATCCTCGGCCTGCGCGCCGCCGCGCAGATCCTCGCCGCCCTGGAACCGGCCCTGCCGCGGGGGCCGCTGCGCAGCTCGCTCGGCGAGGTCACGAGCTTTGCCCAGCAGGCGCGCGACAACCTCGACATCGCCGGGCCGCTGATCGACCGCCTGGCGCAGCCGATCGAGATCGACAAGGTCGCCGTCGGCGGTTCCTCGCCTCCTCTGGAAACCTTCGCGATCGCCGTAGCGGCGACGCTCACCCTGGCCTTCGTGACGGTGCTGCTGGTCGCCGGATCGCTGGCCCTGGAGCGCGAGGAGAACGCCTTCCCCCGCCTCACCCGAGGGCTGGTCTCCCGCGAGGCGCTGCTCGCCGAGAAGGTCCTGCTCGGCATCGCCGTCGGCCTGGTGGTGACGGTGCTGATGCTCGCCGGGCTGGAGATCTTCGTGCCCCTGCAGTGGAGCCGGATCGGCCTCTGGCTGGCGGCGATCGTGCTCGGCGGCGGGGCGCTTGCGGCGGCCGGGGCGGCGCTCGGTGCCTTGGCACGGGAGGTCCGCGCGGTCTCCCTGCTGGCCTTCATGGTCACCCTGCCGATCGCCTTCCTCTCGCTCGTCCCCTCGGGCTCGGTCGGCACCGGCCTGTTCGACGTGATCAAGGTCGTGACCGCGGTCTTCCCCTTCAAGCCGGCCCTGGAAGCGATGACCGCGGCGCTCGACTCCTCCGGCGGCGCGATCGGCACCCCGCTGTTGCACCTCGCGGTCCTGCTGGTCGCCTACGGCGCTCTCGCCCGGCTGGCGCTGCGGCGCTTCGCGGCGGTCTGAGACCTCACCGTTCCTTGAGTTTGGGGGTCTATGGACCCCTCAAATCCGCAAGCGGCGCGAGCCCGCCGGCCCTCGCGCACGCGACGACGAAGTCCTCGAGGTCGAGCTCGGGCGAGCGCGCGGCGCGCACCGACTCCAGCACGGCTGCCTCGTCCATCTCCTCGAAGCTCCGCCCCGCCGAGCGGATCGCGGTCAGCGCTATCGGCACACCGGAGACCTGAAGGCAGCCGTGGCGGCTGAGGAAGGCGTCGACCTCCTTCAGCACCCCCTCACCCGCTGGCGGCACCGCCTCCTGCGCCAGGCGAAGCTCGATGCGCCGCAATCGGGTCAGCTCGTAGTTGGGCTCGGTCGCCGCCAGCAGGCGCCGCTGCTCGGGGGTCGGGTAGAGGACGAAGACCGGCGCGGTCGCCTCGGGGCAGGGATGCAGGGTCGCCGGCACCGCGCCGTAGGGTGAGACGTGGGCCGAGTAGACGACGTCGAAGCCGGCGAGCTCGACCCGCAAGACCGGCAGCGCGACCCCGGGCAGGGACGCCAACTTGCGGGCCAGGGCCTCCGGCGCCGCGTTGGCCCCGTAGGCCAGCAGCGGCCGGCGGCCGTCGAGGTCGGGGCCGGCGGCGGGCAGCTCGCGAGCGCAACCGTCGAGCTGGACGAAGGAGCGCTCCGGCGCGGCGTAGGGATAGGCCAGCGCGCGATTCAGGATTTCTCCCGGCTGCTCGGATCGTGCCACCCGGCTCAATCTCGCAGATAGGGTCAGCGCCATGCGAGTCCTCTTCATCGGCGACGTGGTCGGCAGCCCCGGCCGGCGCGGGCTGCGCGAGGCGATGCCCGGGCTGCGGGAGAAGCACTCCCCGGACCTGATCGTCGTCAACGGCGAGAACTCGGCCGGCGGGATGGGGATCACCGAGCGCACCGCCAACGACCTCTTCGGCGCTGGGGTCGACGTGATCACCACCGGCAACCACGTCTACCGCCACCGCGAGGCCTACGAGTTCCTCGACCGCGAGGAGCGCGTGGTGCGACCGGCGAACTACCCGCAGGGCAACCCCGGCCGCGGTCACACCGTGGTCGAGGCGGCCGGGATGCGGGTGGCGGTGATCAACCTCAGCGGCGGGGTCGGCCTGCGGGTCGCCCGCTCGCCCTTCGACACCGTCGATGCGATCCTCGACCGGATCGAGGCGGACGCCGTCCTCGTCGACTTCCACGCGGAAGTCTCGAGCGAGAAGGTGGCGATGGGGTGGCACCTCGACGGGCGGGTGGCGGCGGTGCTCGGCACCCACACCCACGTGCCGACCGCGGACGGACGGGTGCTGCCCGGCGGCACCGCCTTCGTCTCCGACGTCGGCATGACCGGCTCCCGGACCAGCGTCCTCGGGGTCAAGCCCGAGCAGGCTCTGGCCTCGCTGATCACCCAGATGCCGACGCGCTTCGAAACCGCCGAGGACGACGTCTGGGTGATGGGCGCGCTGGTCGAGGTCAACCAGCGGGGACTGGCTGACTCCTTCGCGCAGGTGATGGTTCCGACGCCGTAGCCCGCGACCGTGGCGGCGGAGCCGCCAGGGCCAGCAGGAGCAGCGGGTAGAACCAGACGACGTAGAGGTAGAACCAGTGGTGCATCGTGATCTGCACGGCGATCAGCAGCGCCGCCCCGAGCGCCGCCACCTGCACCACCGACTTGCGCCGCGGGCGGAACGCGAGGAGCAGCGAGAGGGCGCCGGTTGCGACGAGCAGCGCGACCCGCACCGGTTCCAGCCATGACACCTGGCCCCAGATGCTGAAGGGGGAGTCGCGGCCGCCCTGGAAGCCGAGGGTGCGTTCGTAGACGGTCTTCAGGCCGGGGTCGATGGCCGGCCAGGTCATCACCGCGACGGTGGCGGCGGCGAAGCCGAGGCCGAAGAGCAGCGGCCCGCGGGCTCCGCCGCGCGGTCGCGAGCCGGGGGCATCCTGCGTGGGGCGGTAGGTGAGCAGCATCGGGACCAGGACCGCCGGAGCGAACTTGGTCAGGCTGGCCAGCGACGCGAGCGCACCCCGGGCGACGGGGCGGGCGAGGACGAGCAGCGTCGCCACCACGAGCATCGCCACCAGGGCGTCGTTGGTGTTGGACTCCAGAGCGAAGGCGGTGTACGGGTAGGCCGCCCAGCCGAAGGCGAGGATCGCGGCGAGGCGGCGCCCCGGTGGGCCCGGGCGAATGCGCAGAGCGAGGAACACGAGCAGGGCGAAGGTCGCCAGGTCGAAGAAGACCGAGGCGGCGTGGGAGGCGGGCAGGTCGTCCCACTTGCCCGACCAGGGCCAGATCCGCTCGAAGGGGACGTAGGTCAGGTAGTTGACCGGGCCGTAGGTGTCTCCCTGGGAGACGTCTTCGGGGAAGTTGCCGTAGATCGCTTCGCCGTGGGCGATCCGGTCGGCGCCGACGACCCCGGCGTAGCCGATGTCGGTGGTCCCCGAGTCGGCGACGTTGAGGCCGACCCGGAAGCCCATCAGGAACAGCGCCGCGACCAGCAGCCAGGTCGCCGGCCAGACCGGCCGCAGCCCCCCTCCCCCGCCACGGAAGCCGATCCACAGCGCCCGCGCCAGGAGATAGAAGAGGACGGGATAGGCGAGCGGCACCGAGACGCCGATTTCGGCCCGGTTGAAGAAGTAGTGCGAGACGCCGAAGCCGAGCAGGACCAGGAGGTCGAGGTTGACGAGGCGGCGAGGGTGGCGCCAGTCGACCAGGCCGAGCAGGAAGAGGGCGCCCAGCGGCAGCACCACGTAGGGCGCGTTCAGCGTCTCGCCGAAGGCTCCCGAGTAGCCGCGGGCCATCTTCCAGGCGACCTGGTAGCCGGTCCACGATTCGCGCACCTTGCCCGTGTGGGAGTCGACGACGACCAGCGCGACCTCCTTGCCCCCCGCGTAGAAGCCGACGCTCCAGTTGCCTTCGGCGATGCGGGCGCTGGAGGTGATGCCGGGGTTCTCGCGGCGCTCCTTGATCGCGTTCGGGTCGTGCCGGGCGACTCGTTCGGCCTGGGCGGCGGTGACCTTGCCGGGAGCCGGTTCGTCCCCGGCGGTGGCCAGGGATGGGAGGAGCAGTGCGGCCAGGGCCAGCAGGCAGAGGGCGACCGCCGCCCTCTTCACGCCGCGCCCAGCCCAAAGTACTCGAGGACCGCCGGGGCGACGTCGCGCAGCGTCCACTGCTCGCGCTCCGCGGCGCTGCTGGGACCACAGCCGACGAAGAGCAGCGGTCCCAGCGAATCGCCGGCGTGCAGGGCGCCGTGACTCCCCCCGCCGGCGTGCGTGACCCCGCCCCAGTCCACCGCCTCGAACCCGGGCGCCAGCGAGACCACGAAGTCGCCCGAGTGGGGCGCGGTCAGCGCCTGCCAGACCCGGGCCAGCGGATCGGGGTACTCATGGCTGCGCAGGCGCCCCTCGTGCTCCTCGGCGGCCAGCACGGCGAGCTCGCCCTCGACCTGCCAGCGCCCGCCGCGCAGGTCGGCGACGGCCTCCCCGCCTGCCGCCGGCGCGGGGCGAAAGCGCAGCGCCTCCCCCCCGCGCTCGACCACCGCCCACTCATCGCCCGCGGCCGGCATCCCCGGCTGGTCACGGCGCAGCGGCAGGCCGTCGGCGCCCTCCAGCCGGCAGACCAGGTCGACCCCCTCGATCACCGTCAGCTCCGCCGCCACCGCGGCCGGCTCGGCCCGCGCGCCGTCGCCCGGCAGCAGGTAGACGTGGGCGGCCCGCCCGGTCGGGCTGACCGCCAGCTGGGCGAGCTCGGGACGGTCGTCGGAGGGCCGCAGCACCGACCAGTCGCGGGAGAGCAGCTCGGCCAGCGGCAGCCCGCGGTGGACATCGGTCTGGGCGTGGTCGGCGAGGAGGATCACCGCGTGGCGCTCGAGGAACCGGTCGAGCCCGCCCCCCGCCTCGACCAGCTGCCCGAAGCAGGCGTCGGCCTTGGCGATCGACTCGACGGTGGCCTGCGGCCCGTGGCGGTGGGAGTAGTTGTCGTTGTCCGGCAGCGAGAGCAGGAGGAAGTCAAAGAGGTCCTCCTGCAACAGCTCGACCGCGCAGCAGGCGGCGTAGCCGTCGCGGTTGCCGGGGATCGAGGTCGACCGGCAGGGAACGTCGCGGCTGGCGTAGAGGTCGCCGTAGAAGAGATCGCCCGGGCCCCAGGTGTGGTGGCGGAACTTCAGCCCGCTGACGTCGACCGCCCGCCGCACCAGCCCCTCCAGCGAGACCTGGTGGCGATGGCGGCCGCGGTAGATGAGGAACGGCGTGCAGGCGGTGCGCAGGCCCGCGTCGTCGAGCCGCTCGAAGAGCGTCTCGACCTCGGGGCTGAGGTGCGCCAGGTTCATGTTGTAGACGAGGTCGTAGAGGGCGCGGAAGATCCCGAAGCTGCGGGTCGCCTCCAGCGAGGAGCCGTACTCGACGTAGCGGCGCTCGAGCCGGTGGTACCAGTTCATGCCGCTGATCCAGTGGCGGTCGGCGCCGACCCCGGTGACCATCTCCGAGCAGGCAACCGGAGTCACGGAGGGGAAGCTGGAGACGCAGTCGGGGATCAGCACCCCGCGCTCCAGCAGCGCCCCGAAGGTCGGCGCCCGGCCCTCCTCGACCGCGCGCCGGAGCATGTCGGTGCGCAGCGAGTCCACGTAGGTGAGGACGAGCTTCTTCTCGGCGGCCGCCATGCGCCGCTCAATGATGGAGGAAGCGCTGGGGCGGGCGGGCGGCGGCCTCAGCCGCGCAGCCAGCCGAAGACCGATGGTCCGAACAGGCACCCGCCCCTGCAGCCGGTGTCCGTGATCAGCCGCGGCGGGCCGCCCGCGGCGGCCACGGCGTAGATCCGCCCCGCGCGCTTGCCGCCGACCGCCAAAGTCGAGCGGTCGGGAGAGAAGAACGGCGGGAAGGGCGAGGCCGGAGCGGCGACGGGGACTTCGGTCGCCTTGCCGCCGGAGTAGACGAGGAGGTGTTCGTTGGGGTCCGCCGGCTCCACGCCCTTTTCTTCTTCGGGGAAGTCGACGAACGCCAGCGCCCTGCCGTCCCCAGACCACTGCAACCCGCCGACGTCGCGTTCGCCGGCCGTGCGGTAGGCGAGCTTCTTCGACCCGCCTCCGATCGCCTGGATCCAGACGTTCACCCAGCATTCGCCATGGCCGCAGCTGCCCGCGGCGAAGGCGACCTTGTCGACGGCCGGGCTGACCGCGAAGGATTCGAGGTATTCCCCCGGCCGCGGGGTGCCGACGACGCGGCGGTGGGAGCGGTCGGGCCGCTCCATCACCAAGCGGTCGTGACGTTCGTCGACCCAGATCGGTTCCCCGTTGGCGGCCAGCTCGACGGTGTCGTACTTGGTCCCCTTCGGGCGCCTGCCGATCGCCCGCATCCGGGAGCCGTCGAGGCGCATCGAGTCGATCTCGTCCTTGCGGCAGAGGCAGAGGATCCGCTTGCGGTCTCGGGCGAGCACCGCGGCGACCCCGCTCGGTCCGGTCACCACCCCGCTGCGCAGCAGCCGGCGGCCGCTGCCGTCGGCGTGGACCGACCAGAGCTTGCCCCTGAACGAGAAGTCGGCGGTGCTGTAGAAGAGCGTCGAGGAGGGTTCGACCGCCGCGTCGGCGGAGCCGGCGCCGACGGCGCTCAGAAGCGCGCAGGCGCAGAGCGCGGCAGCAAGCGCCAGGCCGATCGAAATCCGGCGGCGCTTCCTTCTCACTCCTCCCCCCTTCCGTTTAACGCAGGACCCGCAGCCCGGCGTGTTTCCGCTGCGCCCGCCGGTGGCGCGAGATGCCGAGCCAGAGCAGGGCCAGCACGACGACGATGACGACGATCGGCACCAGCAGGGCGATCGCGATGACCACCAGGGTCGCCAGGGCGACGATGAAGGCGAGCGCTCCGGCGCCGCTGCCCTCGCGGCGGCTGGCCCCGTAGACGAGGTCGCTGATCGCCAGGCAGGCCAGCACCGCGCCCGCCAGACCGAGGACGGCGCCGAGCGCGCCTTCCAGCAGGAAACCGATGACGAGACCGATCACCGCGGCGAGCAGGGTCATCCGCCCGCGCGCCGATCCGTGCGTCCCGGTGGTGCCGAAGAGCATGCCCACGGCGAGGCCGATGCCGAGCTGAGTCAGAAAGTCCACGTGCGAAAACCTAACCACCCGAGCGACCGCGCGTCGATCCGCCACACTTCCGGGATGGCCGAAATGCCTCAACCGCCGCACCGGCGGCGCGCCCACACCAGCACCCGCGACCTCGAGCGCTACGCGGGGCTCTTCGCCCAGCGCACGCAGGTCATGCGCTCCTCGGCGATGCGCGACCTGATGGCGGTCACCGCCCGGCCGGAAGTGATCTCACTCGCCGGCGGCCTCCCCGACACCTCGACCTTCCCGCCCCAGAGCTTCGCCGCGCAGATGACGAAGATCGCCCAGGAGTCCGCTGCCGAGGCGCTGCAGTACGGGCCGACCGAGGGCTTCGAGGAGACCAAGGACTGCATCCTCGAAGTGATGGCCGCCGAGGGGATGCTCCCCGACCCCGAGGACGTCATCGTCACCACCGGGGGCCAGCAGGCGATCGACCTGGTCTGCAAGACCCTGGTCGACCCCGGCGACGTGGTGATCTGCGAGGCCCCGACCTACCCGGGCGCCGTCCCGGTGTTCTGCAGCTACCAGGCCGACGTGCGGCAGATCGAGTGCGACGAGGACGGGATGCGGATCGATCAGCTGGAAGAGCTGCTGGGCGAGCTCGCGGCGGCGGGTCGGCGGCCCAAGTTCGTCTACACGGTGCCGACATTCCAGAACCCCGCCGGGGTGACGATGGCGCTGGAGCGGCGGGTGCGGCTGGTCGAGCTGGCCCGCCACCACGAGATGATCGTCGTCGAGGACAACCCCTACGGACTGCTGCGCTACGGCGGCGACTCGCTGCCGCCGCTCTACCAGCTCGAGGGCGGCGACTTCGTCATCTACCTCGGCACGTTCTCGAAGATCCTCTCCCCCGGGATCCGGCTCGGCTGGGCGGTGGCGCCGCCGCCGGTGATGGAGAAGATCGTCCTCGGCAAGCAGGCTGCCGATCTGTGCACCTCGACCCTGACCCAGTACTTCGTCCGCGAGTACTTCGCCGAGGGTCGCTGGCGGCAGTACGTCGAGAGCCTGGTCGAGGTCTACCGCGGCCGGCGCGACACGATGCTCGCCGCGTTGCGGGATTACTTCCCGGCCGAGGCCACCTGGACCGAACCCGAAGGCGGCCTGTTCATCTGGGCGACGCTGCCCGACTACATCGACACCGCCGACCTCCTGGCCAAGGCGCTGCGCGCCGACGTCGCCTTCGTCCCCGGCCAGGGCGCCTACGTCGACGGGCGCGGCGGCAGCTCGATGCGGCTGAACTTCTCCGGCGTCGGCGACGCGGAGATCCGCGAGGGGGTGCGACGGACCGGCAAGGTGATCTCCGAGCAGGTCGAGCTCTACGGCGCGCTGACCGGCGAACAGCGGCTGCCGGCCCGGGGCGAGGCGGAGGACCAGAAGCGGACGGAGGGCGATGAGAACGTGGTCCCGTTCCGCAAGACGGGCGAGGCCGGAGCGTGAAGGTCGCCGTCCTCAAGGGCGGCCGCTCACTGGAGCGCGTGGTCTCCCTGCGCTCGGGAGCCCGGGTCGAGGACGCGCTGGAGCGCCTCGGTCATGAGGTACTGCCGATCGACGTCGGTCCCGACCTTGTGAAACGGCTCGGCGGCGAGCGCCCCGACGTCGCCTTCGTGGCGATGCACGGCGTCGGCGGCGAGGACGGTACCGCGCAGGAGCTGCTGGAGATCCTCGGGATCCCCTTCACGGGGCCCGGCGTCGCCGCCTGCGTCCGCTGCATGGACAAGGTCCTGGCCAAGTACGCGATCCGCGAGGCCGGCGTGCCGACCCCAGACTGGTTCGGCTTCAGCCAGACCGCCTTCCGGGAGCTCGGCGCCGCTGACGCCCTCGGGGGCCTGGAGCGGGTGCTGGGCTTCCCGCTGGTCGTCAAGCCGAGCCGTGGCGGCTCCTCGCTCGGCGTCCGCTTCGCCGCCACCGCGGCCGAGGTTCCCCAGGCGCTGGTCTCCGCCTTCAGCTACGACGACCGGGTGCTGCTGGAGCGCTTCGTCGAGGGACGCGAGCTGGCGGTCAGCGTGCTGGGCGAGGAGGCGCTGCCGATCGTCGAGGCGATCCCGGCCTCCGGCGACCGCTACGACTTCGAGGCCCGCTACGAGATCGGCCGCACCCGCTTCGCCTGCCCCGCCGAGCTGAGCGAGCAGGAGGCCCGCGCGGTGACGGAGACCGCGCTCGCCGCCTACCGGGCGCTCGGTTGCACCGGCTTCGCCCGGATCGACCTGATCCTCGATACCGACCGCCCCTGGGTCCTGGAGGCCAACGCGATCCCCGGCCTCACCGACACCAGCCTCCTCCCCCAGGCCGCCGAGGCGGCGGGGATGTCCTTCGAGCAGCTGGTCGAGCGGATCCTCGACTTAGCCTTGAAGCCGGCCGCGGCCTAAGCGCCGGCTCGCGGCCCTAGGAATCGCCCTGCGCGAAGTCCTCGGGGGTCACTTCGTCGAGGAACTCTTTGAACTTGTCGACGACCTCCTCGGTGTCCTCAACCTCGTGCTCGAACTCGATCGCGGACTCCTCGATCACCTCCTCCGCGGCGAAGATCGGGGCCGAGACGCGGACCGCCAGGGCGAGGGCGTCGGAGGGACGGGAGTCGATCTCGACCTCGGAGCCGTTGACGGAGACGGTGATCGAGGCGTAGAAGGTGTTGTCGCGCAGTTCGGTGACCGCGACCCGCTCGCATTTCGCGTCGAGGTTCTCCAGCACGTCGGAGAGCAGATCGTGGGTCATCGGCCGCGGCGTTGAGGCGCCCTGCAGCTTCATCAGGATCGCCGCCGCCTCGGGATGGCCGATCCAGATCGGCAGGAAGCGATTGCCATCGACGGTCTTCAGCAAGACGATCGGCTGCTTGCCGACCATGTCGAAACTGACGCCATAGATCTGCATCTGCTGCAAGAGAAGCTCCCGACCGTGGTTGACCGCCAAGTATAGGTCGGGCGGAAATGGGCGATCCTGGATTCGAACCAGGGACCTCGTCCTTATCAGAGACGCGCTCTAACCAACTGAGCTAATCGCCCGGAGAAGGCGATGATAGCGGCGGAGATCGAGCTAGCGGCCGCGGGAGAGCTTGCGGGCCAGGGCATGGGCCGCGTCGACGTCCTCGAGGCGGATCTCGACCGCGATCCCCTCCCCCTTCGGGCGGACGCTCACCTCGTGCCCCAGCGCCGACTCGAGGGCGTCGCCTGCCTCCTGCAGGGCGGCCGCGGCGTCGGCGTCGAGCCCTGACCTGGGCTCCTTCTGGACTTTTGGCTGGCTGGCCAGCCGGACCCGGTTCTCCATCTCCCGCACCGACCACCCCGCGCGCACCGCGTCGCGGGCAAGGCGGCGGCGGACGTCGTTGCCCTTGGCGCCCAGCAGGGCGCGGCCATGGCCCTCGCTCAGCTCGCCGGACTCCAGCATCTCCAGCGCCTCGTCGGGAAGCTCGAGCAGGCGGATCAGGTTGGAGACGGCGGGGCGGCTGCGGCCGACCCGGCGCGCCAGCTCCTCTTTGCTGAGGCCCAACTCCTCGACCAGGGCGGCACAGGCGCGCGCCTCCTCGACGGGGTTGAGGTCCTCACGCACCATGTTCTCGATCAGCGCCGCCTGCAGCCGCTCCGCTTCGGCCTGGTCGCGAACCACCGCCGGGACCTTCTTCAGGCCGGCCTCCTGGGCGGCCCGCCAGCGCCGCTCGCCGGCGACGAGCTCGTAGCTGCCGTCGTGCAGAGGGCGGACCAGCAGCGGCTGGACGACGCCGCTGGCCTCGATCGAGGCGGCCAGCGCCCCCAGCGCCTCGGGGTCGAAGTGGGTCCGCGGCTGGTCGGGGTTCGGCTTGATCAGCTCGACCGGCAACTCGCGCAGCTCGCCCGCCTCGCCGCCGCTCGTTTCCGGCAGGATCGCCGCCAGGCCGCGGCCGATCCCGCGTTTGCCGCTAGCCACGGGCGGTGAGCTCCTTGGCCAGCGCCCGGTAGGCGACGGCGCCGCGGGAAGAGGGGGCGTGCTCGGTCACGGGCAGACCATAGCTCGGCGACTCGGCGACTCGGACGCTGCGGGGAATCACGGTCTCGAAGACCAGGCCGGGGAAGTGCTGGCGCAGCTCTGCCTCGACGTCCTGGGCCAGGCGAGTGCGCTCGTCATGCATGGTGATCAGCAGACCCGCAACCTCAAGTTGAGGGTTCAGCTCACGCCTGATCAGGCCCAGCGTTTCGAGGAACTGCACCAGCCCCTCCAGAGCCAGATACTCCGCCTGGACCGGCACGATCACCCGATCGGCGGCGGTCAGCGCGTTGACGCTCACCGGGCCCAGGGAGGGCGGGCAGTCGAGCAGGGTGACCGAGAAGCGCTCGCGCACCGGTCCGAGCCGTTCGCGCAGCCGCGTCTCGGAGCCCTGGATGCGGGGAAGCTCGACCGCGGCGCCGGCGAGGTCCCGGCTCGCCGGCACGATCCAGAGGTTGTCGGGACCCGCGGGCCGGGCCGCCTCGGCAACCGAGACCTCGCCCGTCAGGCAGTCGTAGGAGGACGGGTGGACGTCTTTCTCCCCTCCGAGAGCGACGGTCGCGTTGCATTGCGGGTCGAGGTCGACCAGCAGGGTCTGGCGCCCTTCGGCCGCCTCGCAGGAGGCCAGGTTGACAGCCGTCGTCGTCTTGCCGACCCCGCCCTTCTGGTTAGCGACCGCGTAGACCTTTCCCATCGCGACGCACCCTAGTCATCCTGGCCCCCGGACGGAGACCGCAAACGCAGACTTCCCACCGCCACGCTCGCTTGGCATAGGCTGCCCGTCATGGCTGAGACCTTTGACTGGCCGGACGAGCCCGCCGAGCGCGCGCGGGAGCTCGTCGAGGGCGTGCTCGACGAGCTCGACCTGGACGGCGAGGTGGTCGTCGAGGAGGGCGATGACGCGATCGCGCTGACGGTCGAGGGCGATGACGACTACGGCCTGCTGATCGGCAAACGCGGCCAGACGATCGACGCCCTGCAACTGCTCTGCTACCAGGCCGCCTTCCGCGGCATGCGGGAGCGCAAGCGGGTCGTCCTCGACGCCGCCGGCTACCGCGAGCGCCGCCGGGAGACCCTGGAGAGCCGGGCGGACCGCGCGGCGGATCAGGCGCTGAGCTCCAACAACGTCGTCGAGATGGACCCGATGAGCGCCCAGGAGCGCCGGGTCGTGCACGAGCGGCTGAAGGAGCGCGCCGGCGTCGAGACCTACAGCGAGGGCGACGAGCCCCACCGCTGCGTCATCGTCGCTCCCCTGATCGCCGAGTGACGGGCGCTTCCGCCGGTCGCCTCGACAACGCGGGCCGAGAGGCGCTCGGAGTCGTCCTCGAGCTCCTGGCCGAGGAGCGGGCCTCGGTCAGCTCCGTGGTCGACGAGCGGGCCTGGCGGGTCCACGTCGAGGACAGCCTCGCCGGGCTCGAGGTGGACGATCTACGGCAGGCCCCCCGGATCGCCGACGTCGGCGCCGGCGCGGGCTTTCCGGGGCTGGTGCTTGCCGTGGCGCTCCCCGAGGCAACCGTCGACCTGATCGAGTCGGTGGGCCGCAAGTGCGAGTTCATGCGCCGCGCGATCGCCGCGGCCGGGATCGGCAACGCCACGGTCGTCCAGGCGCGCTCCGAGGACCTGGCCGGCGGCGAGGGCCGGGAGGCATACGACGCGGTGACCGCCCGCGCGGTCGGCCGTCTCTCGACGCTGGCCGAGCTGGCCAGCCCGCTTCTCCGAGACGGGGGGGTCCTGGTCGCGTGGAAGGGAAGGCGGGATGCCGAGGAGGAAGCTCAATTGCACCGTGCCTCCGAGCCGCTGGCGATGCGTCCCGAAGCGGTTCTCAAGGTCGGAAACCGCGCCGGGAGCGAGCACCGCCACCTCCACGTCGTCAGGAAGGTCGGAGCGACGCCGCAGAACCTGCCCCGCAAGCCCGGAATCGCCAAGAAGCGGCCGAAGGGCTAGGCCGCCGCCGAGGGGCGCGCCTACCGGCGCTTCTTCTTTTTGCGGGGCGGTGGAGGAGGGGCTTTGGTCGCCTGAATCGCCGCCGCGCCCTCGGCCGTTGCGGCGACCGGCGGCGGGATGATCCGCTGGATCACGAAGGACTGGCCGATCGTCCAGAAGTTGGTGGTGATCCAGTAAAGGATCAGCCCGGCCGGGAAGCTGAGGATGAAGGGGACGAAGATCAGCGGCAGCATGAACATCATCACCCGCTGGCTTTTGTCGGCGGTGACCGACATCACCATGCCGGAGACCAGCTGGGTGCCGACGTAGAGGATCAGCAGGGCGATCAGTTCCCCGCCGGTCGCCTTCGCGGTCAGGTCATGAATGAAGAGGAAGGACGCTTCGCTGCCGCAGTGGCCGGCTTCGCAGCCGATGTCGTTCGGCAGGTCGTGGCGGAGAACATTGAAGAGGGTGATGAAGACCGGCAGCTGGGCGACCAGCGGGATGCAGGAGGCGAGCGGGTTGACTTTGTTCTCTTTGTAGAAGCGCATCATTTCCTGCTGCATGCGCTGTTTGTCGTTTTTGTACTTCTCCTGCAGTTCTTTGATCTGTGGCTGCAGCGCCTGGAGGGCCCGCATGCCTTTCAGCTGTTTGTAGGTGAGCGGGATCAGGATCGCCCGAATGAGGATCGTCAGGGCGATGATCGAGAGGCCCCAGCTGAGGCCGACCTTGTCGTGGAAGAATTCGAGGACCGAGTTGACGACGTCGATCAGCGGCTGCAGGACGTTGGCTACGGGCAGCATCAGGAGCGGGCCTCACCGTGGAAGTCGGCGGGATGGATGTGCCCCACCCGCAGGGTGAACTCGTCCCGCACCGGGTCAAATCCGCCGTGGCTGAAGGGGTTGCAGCGCAGCAGGCGCCAGGCGGCGAGGAGGAGGCCCCGGGCAACGCCGAAACGCTCGATCGCCTCCACCGCGTAGGCGGAGCAGGTGGGCTCGTACTTGCAGCGGCGGGGGCGGGCCGGAGAGATCCAGCGCTGGTAGGCCCGGATCGGGGCGAGGAGGAAGCGTTTCACGTGGAACGCTCTCCTTTCCCCTTGCCTAGGGCCTCTTCCAGAGTCGCGGTGACCCCCGTCAGGCCTTCCCGCTCGATCAGGCCGGCGATGTCCGCCCTGGCGACGATCACGAAGTCGTGGCCTTGGGGGAACCGCTCGGAGAGGCTCCAGAAGGCTTCGCGCAGCACCCGCTTGACCCGGTTGCGCTCGACCGCGCCACCCACCTTGCGGCTCACGGAGACGCCAAGCCTCACGTCCTCGCGCTCCTCATCGCGGCGCGGGAACGTGTAGAGGACGAGATAGCGGGTGGCATGCGATGTTCCGTCGCGATAGACGCGGTCGAACTCACCGCTGCGCGAGAGGCGCCGTCGCTTCGACGCCATCTAGGGGGTGAGGCGCTTCCGCCCTTTGCGCCGGCGCCGTTTGAGGATCGCGCGGCCACCGCGGCTGCTCATCCGCGCGCGGAAGCCGTGGGTCTTAGCCCGCTTCCGCTTCTTCGGCTGGTAGGTGCGCTTCATGGAGGCGGAAGTATACGGACAGATCGAGCAACTGACCCGGCGGTGCCTGGCGGGGCACGAATCTGCCCCCAGAAATCTTTTCTGCGGGATTTGCGGAGCGTGCCGACGGCTCGCTCAGGCACGAAGGTATGGTCGCCGGCCAGGTGCCAAATGACCCCTCCGGACATCAACTCGACGCCCTCTGGGAGGCGACCAAGGATCGGCTGCGGGCCTCTGTTCCCGAGTCCACGTTCCGCCTCTGGCTCGAGCCCCTGCAGCCGGTTGGCTGCGCCGGCGGGACGTTCTACCTAACCGCCCCCGAGGGCATCCGGGCCTGGGCCGAGCGCCGCTACACGACGCTGATCAGGGAAGCGGCGGCAGCCGTCTCCCCGGAGATCCAGCAGGTCAGCTTCGCCGCCGACGCGGCCTCAATCGACACCGGGGGGCAGCCCGGCGGGGTGGAGCTGAACCCCCACTACACCTTCGACCGCTTCGTGATCGGCGCCGGCAACCGGCTCGCCCACGGGGCGGCCCTGGCGGTCGCCGAGGCGCCCTCTGAGGCCTACAACCCGCTCTTCCTCCACGGGCCCCCGGGCCTCGGCAAGACCCACCTGCTCGGGGCGATCGCCAATTACCTGCGCGACAACGCCCCCAGCCTCAGCGTCCGCTACACGACCGCGGAGTCCTTCACCAACGAGTTCGTCGCCTCGCTGAAGTCGGCCGGCGCCGAGGCCTTCAAGGCCCGCTACCGCGACATCGACGTGCTGCTGATCGACGACGTGCAGTTCCTCGAGGGCAAGCCGGCGACCGAAGAGGAGTTCTTCCACACCTTCAACGCCCTCTATGAGTCGGGCAGCCAGCTTGTCCTCTCCGCCGACCGGATCCCCAGCGAGCTCTCGACGCTCGCCTCGCGCCTGCGCGACCGCTTCGAGTGGGGTTTGACGGTAGCCGTCGAGCCGCCCAACCTGGCAACCAGGCTCACCGTCCTGCGCCGGCTGGTCCGCGAGGCGGGAGTCGAGATCGCCGATGCGGGCGCCCTGTCGGAGCTCGCCAACCGGATCGACGCCAACGTCCGCCAGCTGCACGGGGCGCTGACCCGTGTACTCGCCCACGCATCCCTGATGGCCCGCCCGCTCAGCTCTGAGCTGATCGCCGAGGTGATTCCCCAGGCCCGCTCGGCGCAGGCAACCTCGGTCGAGGAGATCCAGCAGCGGGTCGCCGAGCGCTTCGGGATCTCGCGCGCCGAGCTGGTCGGGACCAGTCGCGCCGCCACTCCTCTGCGGGCTCGGCAGGTGGCGATCTACCTGACCCGCGAGCTGACCGACCTCTCGCTGCCGCAGATCGGTCGTCTCTACGGCGGCCGCGATCACTCGACCGTGCTCAACTCGCTGCGGCGGCTGGAAGCTGGCCTGGCCGAGGACCGAGAGCTCTCTCGCCGGGTCGAGGAGTTGCGCACCGCAATCCACAACCCGGCGAGCTGACCGAGGCTACGGCCGATGGCGCTGCAAGAATCAACCCTTTCCCACAACTGCTTCCACAGACCACAAACCGCACCCCGCCGCCGTTTCCGGTCTCATTCCAAGACTTTCAACAGGCCCTAATCCAACTCAAGAAGGCAACCATCTCTTGAAGCTCACGACCAAACGGGAAGAACTCGTCTCCAAGCTCTCCATCGTCTCCAGGGCCGTTTCCACCCGGGCCGCCACGCAGGCGCTTTCCGGTGTGATGCTGAACGCCGGAGATGGGAAGGTCACGCTCGCCGCGACCGACCTCGACCTGGGATTGCAGACCGCGGTCGACGCCGAGGTGGGGGAGCCGGGGTCGGTCCTGCTGCCCGGCCGGCTGCTGGCGGAAGTGACCCGCTCGCTCGCCGGCTCGGAGGTGGAGATCGAGACGCGCGAGGCCGAGCACGACGTGGAGATCCGCAGCGGCAGCTCCAGCTTCCACTTGCGGGTCCTCCCGGCCGAGGACTTCCCGAGGCTGCCGGCGGCCGAGGCGGACGGAGCGCTGCGGATCCCCGCCAAGGCCCTGGAGGAGAGCATCGAGCTGGTCGCCCGCGCCGCTTCGCGCGACGACATGCGACCGGTGTTGACCGGCGTGTTCGTCACCGCCGGGGGCAGGGAGATGACGATGGTCGCCACCGACTCCTACCGGCTGGCGGTCAAACGGACCGAGCTCGAGCAGGAGCTCGGTGGGGAGATCGAGGCCAATATCCCCGCCAAGGCCCTGCGTGAGCTGTCGCGGATCCTCACCTCCGAGGGCGCCGGGGAGGCGGCGATCACCCTGCAGACGAACCAAGCGATCTTCGAGGCCGGCAGCGTGACGCTGACGACCCGGCTGATCGAGGGCCAGTTCCCGAACTTCCGCCAGCTCCTGCCGGAGTCCTACGAGCATGACGTGCGCCTACCGCGCTCGGACTTCCTCGACGTCGCCCGCCGAGTCAGCCAGCTGGCCCAGCGCAACGCGCCGCTGCGCCTGTCCTTCCAGCCCGGCGAGCTGACCGTGGCCGCCGAGACGCCCGACGTCGGCGACGCGAAGGAGACGATGGAGGCGGCCTTTGAGGGGGAGGCGATGGAAATCGGATTCAACCCCGACTTCCTCAAGGAGGGCATCGAGAGCGTGGAGGGCGACCAGGTCCTCCTGAGGCTGATCTCGCCGCTGCGCCCCGGGCTGCTGCAGCCGGTCGAGGGCGATGACTTCCGCTATCTCGTGATGCCCATTCGCCTCAACGTGTAGGGCGTGGGCGAGTGCTCGTCACCGCGATCGAGGCGAGGCCGGTTCGCAGCCTCGACCGGGTGCGGGTCGAGCTCGACCCGGGAATCGTCAGCGTCGTCGGTCCCAACGGGGTCGGCAAGACCAACCTCGTCGAGGCCCTCTACTTCGCTCTGACCGGGCGCTCGTTCCGGACCACCGACCGTCGCGATCTGATCCCCTTCGGCGCTTCGCTGGCGCGGGCCGAGGCAACCGTCCTCGACGAGGACGGGATCGAACGCCGGCTGCTGGCCTCGGTCAGCCGCACCGAAGGACGCCGCCACCTGCTGGACGGGCAGCCGGCGGACCCGGCCACGCTGGCCCGCAGCCGGCCCCCGGTCGCCGTCTTCGCGCCGGATCGCCTGACGCTGATCAAGGGGCCGCCGGCCGAGCGCCGAGCGCACCTCGACGGCTTCGTCGCCGCCCGCTGGCCGGCCCGGAGCGAGCTGCGCAAGCACTACGGCCAGGCGCTGGCGCAGCGCAACGCGCTCCTCGCCCGGCTGTCGGCCGGCCACGGTTCGCCCCAGGATCTCGGCATCTGGGACGCCGGCCTCGCAGCCGCTGCAGCCCCGCTGGTCGCCGCGCGGGCGGAGGCGGTCGCCGAGCTGTCCGGCCCTTTCGCCGCGGCCGCCGAGGAGCTCGGCCTGGAGGGCGGCGCAGCGCTGGAATACGCCCCGCGCGCCGCCGGCTCCGAGGCGGAGATCCGGGCCGGCCTCGAGGATCACCGCGAGCAGGACATCCGGATGGGCCGAAGCTCCTGGGGCCCCCACCTGGACGAGCTGAAGATCGGCCTCGGCGGTCGGGCGCTGCGCCGCTACGGCTCCCAGGGCCAGCAGCGCACCGCCCTCCTCGCCCTGCTCTTCGCCGAGCGCGAGACCCTGGCGGCGGCTCGCCGGGTCCTGCCGCTGCTCCTGCTCGACGACGTGATGAGCGAGCTGGATCCGGGTCGGCGCGAGCGCCTGGTCGCCCGGCTCGGCGACGGCGGCCAGGTGCTGATCACGGCAGCCGACCGGGAGTCCCTGTCGGCCCCGGCGCTGCGCTCCGTCGTGCCGATGCCGCCGCCCGCGGCTGAGAACGCGGCGGCGGCATGACGAGGCGCCGCGCGCCGCGCCGGGCATCGGAGGCGTTCCGCGTGGCCCGCGAGCGCGTCGCGCCACAGACCGGCCTGGCGGCCGCGCAGGCGGCGTGGCGGGAGGCCGTCGGCGAGCAGATCGCCGCGGTGGCCACCCCGGTCTCCGAACGCGCCGGCACGCTGACCGTCGAGTGCGCCAACGGCGTCTGGGCGCAGGAGCTCGACCTGATGCAGGAGCAGCTGCTGGAGCGCCTGCGAGCCGAGCTGGGAGACCGCAGCCCCCAGGCGTTGCGCTTCCGTGTGGAAGGCGCTCGGAAGTAGCTACTTTTTGTGCTTGATTTGCAGGGAATTTTCCCCACGGGCGGGCGGGTTCCGCACTGCTCAACTGGTATTCTTATGGCAACTGCTTCATGCCCCGACCCGTGGCGGAGCGAGTCTGCCGGCGTCGGGGCTTTCTGTGTAGATCGGAAGGGATTCATTGCCTGAGAAAAAAGCCAGCGGCCAGACCGCAGCCTCCTACGGCGCCGAGGACATCACCGTCCTCGAGGGCCTGGAAGCGGTCCGCAAGCGCCCCGGCATGTACATCGGCTCGACCGGTCCCAGGGGCCTCCATCACCTGGTCTACGAGATCGTCGACAACTCGGTCGACGAGGCCCTCGCCGGTCACTGCGACAGCGTGCGCGTCGTCCTGCACCCGGACAACAGCTGCACGGTCGCCGACAACGGCCGCGGCATTCCCGTCGGGATCATGGAGAAAGAGGGCCGGCCGGCGGCCGAGGTGGTGCTGACCGTCCTTCACGCCGGCGGCAAGTTCGGGGACGGTGGCGGCTACAAGGTCTCCGGCGGCCTGCACGGCGTCGGCGTCTCCGTCGTCAACGCGCTCTCCGAGCGGCTGCACCTGCAGATCGAAGTCGACGGCCACGTCTGGAACCAGGACTACGAGCGGGGCAAACCGCAGAACGACCTCTCGAAGGACGCCGTCACGAAGGGCCACGGGACGACGATCACCTTTCTGCCCGACCTCGAGATCTTCGAGGAGATCGAGTTCGACTTCCAGACCCTGGCCGAACGCCTGCGCGAGACCGCCTTCCTCACCCGCGGCCTGAAGATCGAGCTGGTCGACGAGCGGGGCGCCACCAACAGCGTCACCTTCCAGTACGACGGCGGCATCGAGGACTTCGTCGTTCACCTCAACGACAACAAGGAGGTGTTGAACCGCAAACCGATCTT